>CALAQS010000312.1 GCA_937888435.1 uncultured Acidobacteriota bacterium | reverse complement strand
AGCGCCACTCGCGGGCGGCCGCGAGGTGCGCGGGCTCGTCCGACGTCGTCCAGAGGCTCCGGCGCGCCGTCTCGGCGCCCGCGAAGGAGACGCACGCGAGGGCCGCGAGGGCGGCCGCGAATCGTGCGCGGGGCATTGGCTGGCAGCTCACGGCGCGGAACCGGGCGGCGACGACGGAACGGCCGCAGGAGGGCGCAGCCTTAAGAGAAGGTACGTGTCGCCGAAAGGCTCCACCGATGTCGCGCGGGCTTCGAGGCCGCGCCGGAGAGGCGGAAGCCAACCGCGCAGCCAGACGAATTTGGGATAGACGTCGGAGTTCTTCTCGGCCGCGGCGGCGAGGTCCCACAGGAACCGTGAGAAGAACACCGTGTCGACCGGCGCGTCCGGTGTCATGGCCTGGCCCGCGATTCCGACAGCCCGCGCCCCAGACTCGTCGACGATGAGGGTCGTGAGGCCCACGCGTCCGAGGTCGCCGCGCCGGACACGCTCGAAAATCTTCCCCTCCTCCTGGCCCCAGTCCACGTTCGAGTCCGAAAGGATCGCCGGGACACCGGCGGGACCTCCGCAGAGGAGATTTCCGAACGAGATCTCGCGGCCGAGCCGCAGCGCGGCCTCACACGTCGCGGCGAGGACGACAACGGCGAGCGCGATCGCGAGGGTTCGGCGCCGCGGAACGAGGGTTCGAAGGGTTCCCGCCGCCGCGGCGACGGCGAAGGGAACCACGGGCAGGGCGTGGCGGACGCCGATGTTCACGTTCGAGGCGCATGCCGCGAAGAGATAGGCGCCGCCGAGCGCGGCCGGAAGACAGGCGCGCGCGGCGAGAAGACCGCGAAAGCGCGTGCCCCTGGCGGCGAGAACGCCCGCTGCGACGAGGGCCGCGAGGACGAGAAGGACGGTTGCCGTCGTGAGCTTGATTCCGAGGGCGATCGGGAAATAGAGCGGGTAGCCCTTGCCGGAGATCTCGCCGAAGAAGTAGTTGAAGCGTTCGCCGGGGCCGGCGACGCCCTGTACGAAAAGCAGCCCCGCGCCGTAGGCCGCGATCGACTTCGGGAACGTTCGCGCCAGCGCGACGGCGGCATGCTCCTGCGGCAGCCCCTTGAATGCCTGCGCGATGCCGGCCCGGAATGCCGCGTTGCTCGTATCGGCGAAGGCGAGGAACTGGATGATGAAGAGAGTCAGGAAAGCAGGGATTACGAGCAGAGTCAGGACATTCGGAAGGCGACGAAGAGAATTTCTTAGAAGGTGAAGAGGTTTACCGCGGGCACCTGGCCGCGTCGAGTTGTTCGCTCGCTTGGGCCGACGTCTCCCGCGCTCTTCCACATTCGAAGGAATCTTCCTTGACGCGAGCCGAAGCGTCGCCAGAACCGCGAATACCGCGAGGAACGGGAAGGCAGAGTACTTCGCCGACATGGCGAAACCGTAGAGGACCCCGCTTACGAGGAGTGCGCCCCGGCTCCCCGAGCGTGCCGCGTATTCCAGCGCGAACGCTGCCGCCACGAGGAAAAACGTCACGAGGACGTCGCTCTGGACGAGAGAACCGTGCCCGCGAAGCGTGGGCTCGACGGCGACGAGCGCGGCGGCGCCGAGGCCGGCGGCGTCCCCCGCGAGGGCGCGCGCCAAGAGCCCGGTCACGAGGACGAGGCCGGCGAACACGAAAGGCATCGGCGCCCGGCCGGCGCGCGTCTCGTCGATCTCCATCGCGGGTGTCTCGCGCGGGAGAAAGGCGCCGCCGAGCACCTTCATCAGGACGGGGTGCTCGAAGTTCGAGACCATGCCGGGCCCGTAGCGCCACTCGCGGGCGGCCGCGAGGTGCGCGGGCTCGTCCGACGTCGTCCAGAGAGAAAAGCGCGCGCGCTCGGCGCCGAGGAAGGCGAGAAGGATGACGGCGGCGAGCGCCGCCGCGAAACGCGCGCGCGACATCGGCCGATTATGCGTGGATGCCCGGGGCTTCGTGGCCCGTGCGCGCCACCCATTCCACGTAGGACCCGCCGTAGGCGTGCGGCGCGGCGGTGCCGCCCTCGCCGGTCAGCTCGAGGACGCGGTTCGCGAGGCCGCGCAGGAACGTGCGGTCGTGCGAGACGAAGAGCATCGTCCCGTCGAACTTCGAGAGAGCCTCGACGAGCATCTCCTTCGTGGCGAGGTCGAGATGGTTCGTGGGCTCGTCGAGGACGAGGAAATTAGGAGGATCGAACAGCATGCGCGCCATCACGAGGCGTGATTTCTCGCCGCCGGAAAGGAAGCGGACTCTCTTGTCCACGTCGTCGCCGGAGAATTGGAACGCGCCGACGAGCGCGCGGAGGACGCCGAGGCCGGCGGCCGGGAAGTCCTTCTGGACCTGTTCGAGGACGGTCAGCTCCGGGTCGAGGAGATCCAGCGCCTGCTGCGAGAAATAGCCGAGCTTCACGCTCGCGCCGAGGCGCATCGTGCCGCCGTCGGGAGGGAGGACGCCCGCGACCATCTTCAGAAGCGTCGTCTTTCCGGCACCGTTGACGCCCATGACGCACCAGCGCTCGCCGCGGCGGATGAGGAAATCGAACCCCGTGTAGAGGCGTCTTTCCCCGTAGCCCTTCGACAATTTCTCGAGGATCGCCACGTCATCGCCGGAGCGCGGCGGCGGCTTGAAGTCGAAACGCACGACGGTTCGCTTTTTCGGCAGCTCGATCGTCTCGATCTTCTCGAGCTTCTTGACGCGGCTTTGCACCTGCGCCGCCTTCGAGGCGTGCGTCTGGAAGCGCTCGATGAAGCGCTGCTCTTTCGCGAGCATCGCCTGCTGCCGGGCGAAAGCAGCTTCCCGATGTGTTTCGCGCTGGGCCCTCTCCCTCTCGTAGAAGTCGTAGTTGCCCGAATACGTCACGAGCTCTCCGGCGTCGATCTCGACGACTTTCGAGACGACGCGGTTCATGAAGTCGCGGTCGTGGCAGGTCATGAGGAGCGAGCCCGGGTAGCCCTCGAGGTATTCCTCGAGCCAGATGATGGATTCGATGTCGAGGTGGTTCGTGGGCTCGTCCATGAGGAGGACGTCGGGCCTGCCGAGGAGGACCTTCGCCATCGCGACGCGCATCTTCCAGCCGCCGGACAGGGCGCCGACGTCGCCGTCGATGCGCGCGTCGTCGAAGCCAAGCCCGTGAAGCACTTCCCGGGCGCGGGCCTCCAGCTCGTAGCCGCCGCGCGTCTGGTATTCGGACTGCACGTCGCCAAACCGTGCCAGGATGCTTTCCGCCTCATCGGCGCGCTTCGGATCCGCGAGCGCGTGCTCGAGGCCGATCAGCTCGTGGTGGAGGTCGCCGAGGCGTCCGCTTCCCGCGATCGCCTCGTCGAGAACGGGCCACCCGGCCATCTCGTCGATCTCCTGCTTGAAGTAGCCGATAGAGAGTTTCTTCGGAACGGACACGTCGCCGTCGTCGGCGTGCTCCTCGCCCGTGATGAGCCGGAAGATCGTCGTCTTGCCGGCTCCGTTCGGGCCGACGAGACCGATTTTCTCGCCCGGGTTGAGCTGGAAGGAGGCGTCGACGAAGAGCACCTGCCGGCCGTACTGCTTGCTGATGCCGGAAAGCGCGATCACGGGCGGCGGACGATAGCAGGACCGCGCGCGCGAGACGGATTATTCGATCATCGCGATGCGGCGGGCGTGGCGGCCGCCGCCGGCGCCCGGCTCGAACGGCGTCTCGAGAAAGATCCGCACGATCGTGAGCGCCATCTCCCCGGTGATCATCCGTTCGCCGAGCGAGAGGACGTTCGCGTCGTTGTGCTCGCGGCAGGCTTTCGCGGTGGCCTCGTTCCAGCAAAGCGCACAGCGCACGCCCCCGACCTTGTTTGCGACCATGGCTTCGCCGTTTCCCGAGCCGCCGAGGACGATGCCGCGCGTGCACTCGCCACGCGCAACGGCCTCGGCGGCGGGCCGAACGTAGACGGGGTAATCCACCATGTCGGCCGAGAACGTACCGCAGTCCTTCACCTCGTGGCCCATTCCGAGGAGCATCGCCTTGATTCTCTCTTTGTACGCGAAGCCGGCGTGGTCGCAGCCGAGAGCGATCTTCATGGCGGGGAGTCTACGTCGGCCCCGATAGAATGCGGCGGTGGCGAACGCCCTCCCAAGCCTCACGATCTTCTTCCCGTGCTTCAACGACGCGGCCACGATCGGCTCCCTCGTGGCGGGCGCGCACGTTGTCGGGCGGGAGTCCGGCCGCGATTTCGAGATCCTCGTCGTGGACGACGGCTCGAAGGACAACAGCGCGGCGATCCTCGAGGCGCTCCGGGAGCGGTATCCCGAGCTCAACGTCGTGTATCACCTTCAGAATCGCGGCTACGGCGCGGCCCTGCGATCGGGTTTCTCGAACGCGTCGAAGGATCTCGTGTTCTACACGGACGGCGACGGCCAGTACGACGTCCTCGAGCTGAAGAAATTCCTGCCGGTCCTGCAGGAAGGCGTCGACGTCGTGAACGGCTACAAGATCTCGCGCTCGGACCCGTTTCACCGCGTCGTCGTCGGGAAGATCTACCTCGTTCTCATGAGGGTTCTGTTCCGGTTCCACGTGCGCGATGTGGACTGCGACTTCCGGCTCATCCGGCGCGAATCGCTCGGCGCGATTTCGCTGAAGCATTCCAGCGGCGTCATCTGCCTCGAGCTCGTCAAGAAGCTCGAGCTCGCGGGGTTTCGCTTCGTGGACTTCCCGGTGCACCACTATCACCGTGTAGCCGGCCGGTCGCAGTTCTTCAATTTTCGGCGGCTCTTCGCGACGGGCGTGAACATCCTGAAGCTCTGGTGGGAGATCCACGTCACGCGCGACACGCCGCGCAACGTGGCGCATCCGTCCTCGGACGTGAGGGTCGAGGAGAGCTGGGAGAGTCCCCGGCCGTGACGGCGGAGGCCGTGCCGTTCCTCGAGCTCTCGCGCGCGGCCTTAGAGGAGAGAGAAGCGCTCGAGACGGCGCTTCTTGCGTGCGTGCGGCGCGGGCGTTACGTTCTCGGAGACGAGGTCGCGGCGTTCGAGAGCGAGTGGGCGGCTTTCTGCGAGGCGCCGTTCGCCGTCTCGTGCGCAAGCGGCACCGACGCGATCACGCTGGCGCTCCGAGCGTTCGGTGTCGGAACAGGCGACGACGTGCTCACGGTCTCGATGACGTGCGCCCCGACAGCGGCCGGCATCCTGCGCGCCGGTGCGACGCCGGTCTTCGTCGACGTGGAACCCGAGCACCTCACGATGGATGCCTCCCGGCTCGAGGCCGCCCTCACGCGCCGGACCAAGGCGATCGTACCGGTTCACCTGTATGGCCGCCTCGCGGACATCGACGCGATCGCCGACTTCGCGAAGTCGAAGGGCCTCTTTCTCGTCGAGGACTGCGCGCAGGCGCACGGTGCGGGGCTCGGCGGCCGGCCGGCGGGCTCTTTCGGCGACGCGGCCGCGTGGAGCTTCTATCCCACGAAGAACCTCGGGGCTCTCGGCGACGGCGGCGCGGTGACGACCGCGCGGCCGGAGGTCGAGGCGCGAATCCGGAAGCTGCGCGTGTACGGGTACGCCACTGGCAACGACGCGGACGAGGCAGGTTGGAACAGCCGGCTCGACGAGGTGCAGGCGGCCGCCCTGCGCGTGCGCCTCCCGCGCCTCACGGCTCGAAACGCGCGGCGGGCGCGGATCGCCTCCCGTTACGACGCGGCTTTCGCGGCCGCGGCGCCTTTCCTGCGCACGCCTCCGCCCGCGCGTGCCGGCGAGACGCCAGCGCATCACCTCTATGTCGTGCGTATCGAGGACCGCGGCGCGTTTCGCACGCGCCTCGCGGCGGCGGGCGTGGAAACCGCCGTTCATTACCCGCGCGCCGTCCACGAGCAACCCGCCTTCGCGCCGCTGCCGCGGGGGCCTCTGCCCGAGACCGAGCGGGCAGTCCGGGAGGTCGTGTCGCTCCCCCTGTATCCGCAGCTCTCGGACGACGAGACCGGGCGGGTGATCGGCGCCGTGACCGTCAGCGCGGCGCTGACGCGCGCGTGACACGGGTCGTCAGGAAACGCGAGGCGCCCGTCGCCTTCGTCGACGTGATGCCGTAGACCCAGAGTCCCCGCGCGACCGGACGGCTCCGCGCGCTGCCCACGAACGTGACCTCCACGTCTAGGGGCGTTCCCGGCGCGACGTGGAACCTCTTCCACGGGTCGTCGATCACGAGCGGCAGTCCCGTGAGGACGAACGTGGACTCGTGGAGGAGCGTTTCGCTGCCTGGAGACAGGAGCCTCAGGCGCACGCGGAAGGGGACGGCATCGCGTTCGACGCCGGGATACGTGAAGCAGAAGTGGCTGCGCTCCGACGCGGTCTCGACGAGCGGCCCCACGCGCAGGCAGTCGCCCGGGCGCGCGAGGTCCACGGACGAAAGGACGGGCACGGCGAGCGACGGCGCGAGGCCTCGCCGGTCCACGATCTCCGCCCGGACGCGGAAGGAGGCCTCGCTCTCGAAGAAAAAAGACGACGCGGTCGCGAGCGGAATGTGCGCCGGCACGGAGCGCGTCTCGCCTGGAGCCAGCTCGAAGATGCTCTCCTCCGAATCGCGTGCGTCGGGAGGCCACCGCGTCAGACGCACGGTGGAGGGAGTTCCGGACGTGTTCGTGAGGGTCACCTTCGGCGCCCAGATCGGCCGGCCGGGATTGTTCGCGCGAAACACGGCGGGAACGAACGCCGTGTCGGGGCCGTAGGGCTCAGGCGGCCGATGGCACCCGGCGGCGAGCAGGGCCGCGGCGAGCGGGAGAACTTTCCTCATCCGACCCAGTACCAGTGAACGAACGCCCAGACGTAGGCGGCCTGCGCGAGGGCCGAGAGGGCGAGAAGCGACATGAAAAGACCGCGGCGCTTCTCGAGGCCGGCGAGGGCCGCGAAGGCGGGGAACGCCGGCAGGACATACCGGCCGGCGCTCTCGAACGTGCCGGACGTGAAAACGATGGCGACAGTCAGGGCGACGTAAAGCGCCTCGGCGCTCCGGCGCTGCCGGAGGAGGACCGCCGCGAGGACGAGGAAGAAGAGAAGGTAAACCCCCTCGAGGGTGCGGGCATGCGCATCCCCGAAGATGCGGCCCTGCTGAAAGTCCTCGACGACGCCCTGCCAGATGAGGGACGGTCCGTCCAGGATCGACTTGGACTGGCCGCTCCAGTTGTGTTGCGCCTTGAGGAAGAGGAGCGGGTCCGAGAAACGCCGCCAGAAATAGAGGCAGAAGAGGCCGAAGCCCGCGAGCGGCGAAGCCGCGGCGAGAGCCGCATCTCCCAGGGCCCGGGCCCGCGAACCACCTGCACCTCGGCGGGTCCGGTGGGCCACGAGGGCGAGGTAGGGCGCGAGCACGAGGCCCGAGATGCGTGTCAGACCGGCGAAAAAGCCCGCGATCGCGCCGAGAACTGGCCTTCGGCGCTCGAAGGCTTCCACGGCCGCCAGGGAGAGCGCCAGCAGCAGCGCTTCCGTGTAGACGGCTGCGAAGAAAAAAGACGTCGGGAAAAGCAGGAGGACGAGGACGGCGGGCACGACGCGCGATTCGCCGAAATGGCGCCGCGTCCACTCGGCGAACAGGAGGAGCGCGGCAAGGAGAGCCGCCGCCGAGATCAGGTTTCCCGCGAGCGACGTCTCGATGGCAGTCGCGCGCACGATGAGCCGGACGAGCCCGGGGTAAAGCGGGAAGAACGCGTGGTTCGTCTCCTGCCCGACGCGGGTCGGCGGCTCTCCATAGCCCGCTTCCGCGAGGTTGATGTACCAGCCCGAATCCCACCGGGCCAGCGGCGTCACGCGCCGGACCATGTCATAGCTCCATGGCCTCGAGCCCGTGACTCCCGGCAGGATCGACCGGGAAATCAGCGCGACGAGGAAGACGCCGGCGAGCCATAGGAGGCCCAGCCCGAAGACCCGCTGGCGTGTCGTCACGGCGGAGCGGATTATAGGGATCACCCGAATGAACCCGCGCGAATACGAGATCATGTTCGCCCGCGAGGAGGCGTACTGGTGGTACCGCGGCATGCGGCGCATCACGAGGGCCTTCGCGCCGGACCTCTTTTCGCGGCGTCCTCTCTCCTGGGCGCTCGACGCGGGCTGCGGCACCGGCCGGAATCTCGAGGAGCTCGACGCCGGCCAGGGGCCTGTCGCGGGCATCGACGCGTCGCTGCGCGCTCTCTCTCTCGCGCGCCGGAGAGGCCGCGGCCGGCTCGTCTGCGGCTCCGTCGAGGCCCTTCCGTTTCGATCCCATGCTTTCGCGGGCGTTCTCTGTCGCGACGTCCTCTACATGGTGCCGGACGAGGCCCGCGCCGCGCGGGAGATCGCGCGCGTCCTCGCGCCCAGCGGCCGACTCGTCCTCTCGTCGCCTGCGTTCGCGGCGCTCTCCGGCGCGCACGACCGGGCCGTAGGCGGGCTGCGGAGGCACACCGCGCCTGGCCTCGCGGCGCTCCTGGGGGAGGCCGGCCTACGCGTCGCGCGGACGACGTATGCGAACTTCTTCCTGGCGGGTCCGATCTGGGTCCTGCGAAAGGTCACGAACGCGCTGTCACGGCGGCGGCCGAGTGAAGACGTCTCGTCTGACTTCGGCCTGGCCCCAGCCCCCTTCGAAGAAATTCTCTTCTCTTTTCTCTCGGTCGAAGCGCGAATCATCGCTCGCGCGCGACTGCCGTTCGGTGTGACGGTTTTCGTGGCCGCGGCGAAGCCCGCTCAGGGCACGAGCGTCGCTGGGAAGTAGCTGCCATCGTTCGTGCGGTTGTCGACGAGCGTCGAGAAGGCCGTCACGGAGCCGCCGTCGAGGACGTCGACGAGAAGGGATGCCTGCTCGAGCGGCGGCGTCGACATCTCGGCGAAGACGTCGTTCCACTGGACCGCCTCGTTCGGGCCGAGGGCGAGCGTGCGCGTCGCGACCGCCACGCCCGACGAGGTCAGCAGCGAGACGCGGAGACTCGTCACCGCGCCGCCGGTCTCGACGAACCCGACGTTCGTGCGCTGGAGCGCGGAGCCCGAAAGGAACGTGAGCGCGAGCGTTCGCCCGGGAACGGCGGCGCCTGCCCCGGAAACCGGGTCGACCGCGACCCCGTAGCTTCGGGCGCCGTCGAGCGTGTACGTGCGACTCGAGGCGAGGATGGCGGCGCCGTCGAGCGCAATGAGGCGCAGCGCGCCCGAGACGTCGGAGGCCGGAGCGAAGAGCTGGCCGAGGGCGTCGTCCAGAAAGCGCGTCTCGCCGCCCGCGAGCGTGACGAGCACGGGGGAGAAGGCTCCGCCCGACGTGGGGAAGAAGGACACTTTCACGCGTGCCGGAGAAGCTCCCGTGTTCGCGATCTTCAGGTCGGTCACGTAGCGCGCGCCGAAGCGCCCGTCGGCCCGCGCGACCGCCGGAAGCAGGAGGTCGGTGCCCGCGACCGCCGCCCCCGAAAACGCCCCGTCGTTGGAGGAGTCGTCGACCGGCGTCGCGAAGGGAACGACGCGTCCGGCGCCCGAAACGACGCGAATCTCGAACCGGTCCGCGACGTCGGGCGGAAGATTCACGGCCGCGTAGACGTCGTTCACCTGCAGGAGTCCCCCAGCCGGCACCGCCTCCGGAAAAACGGCGCGCACAGAACCGTGCCCGTCCTTCATCACGATCTCGGCCGCGGCCTCCTGACCCGTGACTTCGGTGAGCCCGACGTTCACGCGAAAGCCGGTGTTGCGGAACACGGGTACGAGGGTGAGCGTCGTGCCCGCGCCGGCCGCTGCGGCGGGAGGCGCCGCGGGAATCGAGAGACCGAAAGAGCCTCCGCGCACGGCGGTCGTGGCGGTGTGGGACGCGGCGACGACCGACGGCTGCGCGGACAGGGACAGCGGTCCGTAACCCGTCGTGCGAAACGTGTTGCCGAGGACGTCGTCGAGCGCGCGCGTCGAGAGCGGCGGCAGCGTCAACGACACGGTACGAGCGGGTCCGGTGCCCGCCGGCTGGAATCGCAGGGAAACCGTCTGGGGATTCGCCGGATCGGTGTTGAAGAGCCTGAGGTCCGTCGTGAAGCACGCGCCGAGGCTGCCCACCAAGTGCGCGGACGTCGGAATCACCGCGGTCGCGCCCGGGAAAGGCGGATCGCTGGCCGGCGCCTCCGGCTCGACGAGGAGCGCCCACGAGACGAGGTGTCCGGCGCCGGCGCCTGGCACCGCGTCGAGCACGCGAAGCCGCCAGGTGCCCGCGGCCGGCCGGCCCGCGAAGCCCGAGAGAGGCTCGAGAGGTTCGCGTGTGCGCCCGAAGACCTCGCGCAGCGCGTCACCGGGGCGGCCGCCGCGGCTCATGAGAAGAATGTTCGTGCCGTCCGGGCCGCTCAGCGACACGATGAGCTGCGTCACGTCGGGATGGTCGATCGACAGGGCGACGGCCACCGAGGACACGCGCCCTGTGAGCGCGGACACGGCCGCTTCGCAGACGAGCGTCTCTCCCGTGCCGTCGGGAATCGCGGCGCCGCCGCAGGAGCCGATCGGAGTCGTCGCGTTCAAAGCCGCGGAAAGATCGAGACGCGGCGTGATCCGGCCCGTGCGGTTATCGAGCACGGGGACGCCGGTGGCGCGCAGGAGATCGAACGCGAGCGCGGGGTCGGCGAGCGGCCGCGCCTGTCGCGTGAGCAGGACGGCACCGGTCGCGGCCGGCGCTGAGGCCGAGGTGCCGGAGAAAATCGCCGTCCGCCCGCCGCCCGCGGCCGTCGTCGTCCAGCCGACACCCGGCGCGAGCATCGAAAGGCCGGGGCCCGACGAGCTCGCGCACGGCACGATGTCGGGTCCGGACAGGGCGTCCTCGCACGATGGAGGGCCGTTCCAGGCTACGGAGCCCGAGGAGGCCGAGTACACCATCCCGACCGCGGCGACGTTCGAGAAGCACGCGGGCCAGGGCAGGCCGGACGACTTGCCGTCGTTTCCCGAGGCGGCCACGGCGGCGAGGCCGGCCGTACGCGCGGCGGCGAACGTGGCGGCGCCGGCGGGATCGTCCGTGTCGCAGAAAGCGCTGTGTGAGGAGTCGTCGGCGAGGCTGAGGTTGACGGCCTCGATGTTCCAGGCTTCGCGGTTCGACACGGCCCAGTCCACGGCGCCGAGGACGTCGGATGCCCGCGCGCTGCGGCATCCGTCGCTCCCGCTAAAGACCTTCAGGACGACGAGGCCGGCCTCCGGGGCGACGCCTTGAGGTCCCGCGACGACTCCGGCCACCTCCGTCCCGTGGCCGTTGCAGTCGGCGAGATCCCCGTTGTCGTCGGCGAAGTTCCAGCCAGGCCAGCCCGAGTCCGACGGCGGCTTCAGGTCGGGATGGGAGAGGTCGATTCCGCTGTCCACGATCGCGACGCTCCGGCCCTGTCCCGTCACGCCCAGGCCGAGCAGTCTGTCCGCGCCGATCTGCGCCGTTCCAATCTGCCCCGCAGGCCGCACGACGCGGTCGAATCCGACGTGAATGACGTCCGAGCGTGCCGCAAGAGCGGCGATGTCGGCCGCCGTCGCCCAGCCCGCGACGACGGGCGCGTTCACGAGGCGGCGCGTGATGGAGATGCCGGGGCGCTCGCTGCCCGTCCGGAGCGACACGACGACGGGGATCCGCGCATGCCCGGCCCTCAGGCGCGCTTCGACGTCCGGCGACACGACCGCCGCCCGCACCGCGGGAGGCGCAAGGACGAGTGCGGCGGCCGCCGCGGATCGGAAAAGCGTCTGAACGTTCATCCGGAGGATACCGATCTCGAACAGTCCGTCTGCAACTGGCGTGCCCGAAGTGATCGCAGCCGGTAAGATCTCATCATGGTGCGCTTTCCTCAACCCCTGGAGGTGGCGGGCGGCGTGGCCGTCTTCGCCGATGCTCATCTCGGCCAGGTGGAAGGGGATGCGGAGGATTTCCTGCAGGCGCTCGAGGGGGTGAGGAGGCGCGGTTTTGTGACGGCGGTGCTTCTCGGAGACATCTTTCATTACTTCATCGGCGACCCGAAGCTCGAGACGCCTCTCCTCAGAAAGACTCTGCAAGGCTTGCAGGGAATCGCCTCACGCGGACTTTCGCTCCGATACGTGGAGGGGAACCGCGATTTCTTCGTCGCGGGATCGCCTTACGCGGCGCCGTTCGCGTCCTGGGCGCTGACGGACGGTCTCCGCATCGGGGAGTCGCGTTACGCGTTCGTCCACGGAGATCGCGTGAACACGGCCGACCTCCCCTACCGGTTCTGGCGCGCGGTCTCGAAGAATCCGGTCGCACACGCCGCGCTGAGGGCGATTCCCGGGCCCCTGGCGCGTGCGATCGTCGCGCGAACCGAGGCGCGGCTCTACCGCTCGAACTTCAAGCACAAGGCGAAGCTTCCCGAGGCCGCGCTCCTCGCGGAGGGCCGCGCGGCGCGCCAGGCAGGATACGACGCACTCCTCGTCGGCCACTTCCACGTCGCACGGACGCTGAAGGGCGAAGGGGCCGTCACGCACGTCCTGCCTGCGTGGCTCGAGGAGAGAAAGCACGCCGAGATCGCGCCGGACGGCAACCTCACGATCGTCGAAGAGGAGACCGCCGAGAGCGCGAAACGCCGCGGTTTCGGAGCGCTCGAAACGGATGGCGCGGCTTCGGCGGCTCGCGTGGGCTCTTGAGCGCTCCGCGCCCGCTTCCGCGAGGCCGCCTTGCCGGAAGTCTCCGAATCCCGGGCAGCAAGAGCCTGACGAACCGTGCGCTCGTCGCGGCGGCGTTCGCGGAAGGCGAGAGCGCGCTGTTCAATCCGCTGGACTCGACGGACACCCGTGCGCTCGCCGCGGCGCTTCAGCTCCTCGGAGCCGCGATTTTCTTTGAAGGTGTGAGTTGGCGGGTCGTCGGGCCGATCGGCTTGAGCGGTCACTCGGACTCGGAGGTTCGAATCGACGTCGGAGATGCCGGGACGCCCGCGCGATTTCTCGCGGCGCTTTTACCAGCGATTCCGGGCCGCTACGTGTTGGACGGCGCTCCTCGTCTGCGCGAACGCCCCATGAATCCCCTTTTCGAAGCAATCCGAACGCTGGGAGCCGACGTGACTTTTCTCGGGCGCGCCGGCTTTCTGCCGGTCTCGATCCGTGGCGGCTCGCTGCACGGCGGGCGCGTGAAAATTCGCGGCGACGTCTCCTCGCAATTCCTCTCGGCTCTCATGCTCGTCTCGCCCGTCGTACCGGGCGGAATCGAGCTCGACGTCGAGGGGCCGCTTTCGTCGGCGTCCTATCTCGCTCTGACGCGGCGCGTCCTCGACGGTTTCGGAGCTTCTCCGGGCGGAGGCTACCGGCCCGCGCGCTTTCGCGTGAGCGGCGACGACTCGGCCGCCTGCTTTCCGATCGCGGGCGCGCTCGTGTCCGGAGGATGCGTGTCGCTGCGCGGCCTCGCCCGCGATTCGGACCAGCCGGACGCGGCTTTCCGCGCGTGGGCGGCTGCCGCAGGCGGAACGCTCGAGTGGGAGAGAGCGCCGGATGGCGAGGAGGCGCTCACGGTCACGGGACCTGACGGCGGCGCTCGCTCGCTTCTTTCCCTCTCTGTGGACGTGGACGCCGCGCCGGATGCCGCGCTCCCGCTCGCGGCGCTCGTCGCTTTCGCCGGCGGCACGTCGCGCCTCTCGGGCGTCGCCCGCCTGCGCGAGAAGGAATCCGACCGGCTCGCGGCCGCTCTCGACCTCCTGGGAAGCGCAGGCGCGGTCGCGCGAGAGGAGAGGGACGGGCACGGCCCCGTCCTCGTCGTGGACGGCAAGACGGGGACGCCCCGGGCCGCGGAGTTTGCCGCGCACGGAGATCACCGCGTCGCCATGTCGGCGGCCGTCCTCGCGCTCACACTGCCCGCTGGCTCGACGCTGGACGATCCGGGCGTCGTCGCGAAGTCGTGGCCGGAATTCTGGGAGGCGTGGGAGGCTCTTTCCGGGTAACGGCGGGTCGCGCCGTCAGACGAGCGCGCTGAAGCTGACGGCCGCGATGCCGCGGGCGGCGAGCGCCGCCGCGATCGCGCCTGATTCCAGAGCTTCGGACTCCTCGCGCCACGCGTATCCCCAGTGGTAGCGCGCGCGCGTGACGTCGTCCTCGTCGCCGGAATGGAGGGCGATCTCGTAGTCGCCCTCGGGCAGATCCGCGACGGCGCGTGCGAAGCGTGCGGCGGTCATATGGCCTGCTTCGGCGAGGCCGAGGACGCGCGGCGGCTCGGGAAGTCCGGCCTTTTCCAGAAGCGTCCGGCCGCGGCCGCCGAGGTGCGCGAGCAGGCCGGCGCGGAGGCGCGCTCCGAGAGGCGCATCGGGCCGCGCGGGCGGATCGTCCGCCCGGGGCGCGCGCACGAAAGGCACCTTGAAGCGGCGTGCGAGCGCCACGGCGACGGGGAAGAGCAGCGGGTGGAGATGCAGGTTCTGGTGCGAGTCGAGATGGGTCACGGTGAGCCCGGCGTCCGCGGTTCGCGCGATCTGCGCTTCCCACTCGCGCTCCACCTCGGCGCGGCGGATCCGGCCGGCCGCGAGCGCGGCGAGAACATGGAACCAGTGCGGGCGAAAGGCGGGGCCCGCGAGGAGCGACGGGATGTCGCGCGGCGCACATACCGGCCGCTCGCCGCCGGTCAGGCAGAGGTGGACGCCGCTCTCGGAGAGCCCCGCACGGCGGAGATCCGCGGCCGCCGCCTCGAAAGAGGTGCCGTTCGCGAGAAGGCTCGTGTCCGTGAGGAGACCTTTTGCGCGCAGCGCGGCGATGCGGCGCGAATGTGCCGGCGCGAGGCCGAAGTCGTCCGCATTCAGGACGAGCCGCGTCAACGCTTCGCCCGGCGGTCCGCGCGGATTTCAGGCGCGAGAAGCGCCATCTCGCGCAGGATCGTCAGCACCGTGCGCGGAGAAGAGAGCGTCGAGAGCCCGCGCGTGCGGGGAAAATAGTCGAGGCCCACCTGCTGGATCACGGCGCCGCGCGCCACACAGCGCGCGAGGAGCTCGGCGTCGATGAAAGACCCCTCGCTCTTGAGCGTCAGAGTGTCCAGGAGGCTTCGCCGGATGAGCTTGCACGAGAAGTTCACGTCGCGCAGCACGATCCCGAGGAGCAGGTGCACGAGGCCGTTGTAAACGAACGAATAGAGCGAGCGCAGGACTCCCTCTCCCGTGCGATCCAGCCGGTACGCGGACACGACATCCGCGCCCGTGATCTCGGCGGCGCGAAAGAGGCGGCCCGTCTCCGCGAGGTCCCACGGCAGGTCGCAGTCGCTGTAGAGGATCCAGTCGCGCCGCGCGGCCTTGAAGCCGGTCCGGAGCGTGCCCCCGAGGCCTCGGTTCTGCGCGTGCGCGATCACGCGCAGCCGGGGCTCCACTTCGGCACGCGCCTGGGCGAGCGAGAGGGTCGCGTCCTTGGAGGCGTCGTCCACGAGCACGATCTCCCAGTCGTCGGCGTGCTCCTCGAGAGCCGGAATTGCGACGTCGAGGAGGCGTGAAACGCTCTTCTCTTCGTTGAACATCGGGACGACGAGAGAGACCGAGCGGGCCGGACGCGCGGCGGCCGGCGGACTCGAGCCGGGCTCTCTCGGTGTCACGGCCCGGAGCATACCCGGCCCCTCACGAGACGAAGTGCCAGTTCACGAAGAGAGCGGAGCGCAGGAGGAGGAGCGCCGTCGACAGCGCGAGCGCCATCCCGCGGAGGATGGGCCGGTCCTCGAGCAGCTCGAAGAGCAGGATGTGTCCGGGAAAGATCGTCGCCGTGTAACGCGGCACGCCGTTCGTCGTGCCCGTGAGGAACGCCAGGCCGAGCACTCCCGCCGTCCACGCCGCGTCGGAATAGCG
>CALAQS010000311.1 GCA_937888435.1 uncultured Acidobacteriota bacterium | reverse complement strand
TTCTGGCTCGCGAGCTTGTGCCGAAGAGCCCGCGGAGGGTCGGGATCTCGGCCTTGTGGATTGCCAAAATCGAAGCGGAAGCGAGCGACGGAACAGGACCGGCATCGACGAGGTTGTTGTGGTGAGCGAGCGATGTCGGCCGAGGGTTCTGCGACCGGCGGCGCTCTGTGGTCTCCGTGACTGAGAGGCGAGCCGCCGGGAGCCGGACGGAGTCCGACGGCATCGCGGAGAGCTCAGGGTGACGTCGCAGACGCACTTTGGCTTCAGGCTGCGCGCCGCGAGTACCGGTGATGAAGCCTGTAGGGGTGCAATGGGAATTGCCGGGGGCTATCTCGCTAAGAAGGTGCGGTCCTGTCCTCCGGTTTTCTCGGTTCCGTCCGGCCAGACTGGCATTCTGTCCGGACGGGGGCTATCCATGCGTTCTCTCCGGTACGGTCGACTCGGCTGTCCCGGGGAGCCTCTCGGAGGAGGCGTGCTCACGGCACCACCCCCACCGCCCTCGAGTCTCAACCTGGGCGCGCCGCAACTCCCATTGCGCCCCTACACCTCCCGCCAGTCGACGGCGTCTTCAGGTCCGTTATGACCGACTTTGAAGCGGAAGTTGACAAGTTCTCGGGCTAAGAGCGCCACATGTGGAAGTGATCGCGCGATCTTGATCCTACTCAGATTCTGCGTCGCGCGGACCTCCTCGAGATGCCCGAGGACGCGTAGACTCTCCCCCACGTGATCAAGAACGACATCGTCAACGCGGTCGCGGAAGCGGCCGGCGTGGAGCGCCAGAAGGCGAAGCAAGCCGTCGAGACGATCATCGACGCGCTGCGCCAGGCGCTATCGCGCGGCCAGCGGATCGAATTGCGCGGCTTCGGCGTGTTGCTCGTCAAACCCAGAAAGCGGGGCATCGGCCGCAACCCGAAACGCCCGTCCGAGGAAGTCCAGATTCCGCCCGGCTTCACAATCCGCTTCAAGCCGGGCAAGGAGCTGCGTGACATGACCGGACCGCCGGAGAGCCGGACCGCCAAGGCCGAGGACTCCTCCGCGTCCTCGGCCTGATCCCGCCTAATCGCTTTGTCACTTGCGCCTTCTTCCCTGCGCACGGTCCGATAACGTGTCAAAGGTCAAAAAGACGGCCCCTGTAGGGGCGCAATGGGAATTGCCGGGTGGCTGCGAAGCGTGAAACCGGGGCATTCTGTCTCTTTCTTGGGTGCGGCCGAGGGGTATTTTGATCCCGACCCATAGACGGGCATTCTGGCCGGACGGGAGCCTTTCATGCGTCTTTCCGGCCGCTCCGCGACGGCAGGCCCCCGGCGGGACTACCCGCCTTGCTGCGCGCCACCCACCTTCTCGGCCTCGCTCTAGGGTCGGTCTAGGGCCGCAATGGGAATTGCCGGGGGTCTGTGGCGCGTAGAGATCAGAGTCACGCGCTCGGTTTCTTCCTCAATCCCGGCCCGTCTGACGGACATTCTGGCCGGACGCCGATTTAGGTTCGAGTAATCGGCCTTTTTCCTGAAGGATCCCTGGCGATCCTCACCCCGATTCTCACGTTCCGTCGGATCTCAAGGGCCTCCGCGTGGCTCCTCGCGCCCTATCTCGCTTGGGTATCGTTCGCGACGGCGCTCACGTTTGCGCTCTTTCGGCTCAACGGCTGAGTGCGCGCTAAGCGGAAGGGCACTGGCGAGATCATGGTCTACTAGCGCCAGGAAGCGCCGCAATCCCGATTGCACCCCCACACATCTCTTCTTCACACCGGTGCGTAGGATCTGCCGGAGGTTTGCATGCACACGCAGCTACCGCACCGACCCGCATTCAACGCTGCGCCATGATCACCCACCGGGTCCTTCTGACGGGCGCGACGGGCTATGTCGGCGGAAGACTGCTAGCGGAACTCGAGCGGCGCGGCGTTGCGCTACGCTGCTTTCTCCGCCGGCCCGAGTCGCTGCGTGGCCGCGCGGCACCCTCGACCGAACTCGCCGCCGGCGACGCGCTCGACGCTCAGGCCGTGGCCCGAGCCCTCGGGGCTGTCGATGCCGCCTACTACCTGATCCACTCGATGGGCGGCGAGGATTTCGCGGCGCGCGACCGGGAGGCCGCACGGATTTTCGGCACGGCGGCGCGCGAGGCCGGCGTGAAGCGCATCGTTTATCTCGGCGGGCTGGGCGAGAACGCGGGCGGCCTTTCGGAGCATCTGCGGAGCCGACAGGAGACGGGCGAGATCCTGCGAGAGTCGGGCGTTCCGGTGGTCGAGTTCAGGGCCTCGATCGTGCTCGGCTCCGGCAGCCTCTCCTTCGAGATGATCCGCGCCCTTGTCGAGCGGCTCCCCATCATGATCTGCCCGCGCTGGGTCGCCGTCGAAGCCCAGCCGATCGCGGTCGAGGACGTGATCGCCTATCTGGCGGCGGCGCTCGATCTTCCGGCTGGCGCCGAGCGCGTCTACGAGATCGGCGGCCCGGACCGGGTGACCTACGGGGACCTGATGCGCGAGTACGCGCGCCAGCGCGGCTTGAAACGGCTCCTCGTTCCCGTGCCGCTCCTGACGCCGCGGCTGTCGAGCCTCTGGCTGGGCCTCGTCACGCCGCTCTATGCACGCGTCGGCCGCAAGCTCGTGGACAGTATGCGCAACCCCACCGTGGTCCGCGACCCCGCCGCCCTACTGGTCTTCCCCGTCAAACCGCGCGGCGTGCGTGAGGCGATCGCGCGGGCTCTCGTGAACGAGGACGGCGCCTTCGCCCGGACGCGCTGGTCGGACGCCGTCTCCTCCTCGGGGCTGACCGAGCGCTACGGAGGCGACCGGATCGGCACTCGTTTCATCGATAGCCGGAAGGCGCTCGTCCCGGTGCCGCCGTCCGCGGCTTTCGCACCGATCCGGCGCATCGGCGGCGACGCTGGCTGGTATTACGGCAACTTCCTCTGGCGGTTGCGCGGATTCCTGGATCTCCTCGCCGGGGGCGTCGGTCTCCGCCGCGGCCGTCGCCATCCGGACGAGCTTCGGGAAGGCGATGTCCTCGACTTCTGGCGCGTCGAAGCCGTCGAGCCGAACCGTCTTCTGCGTCTGCGCGCCGAGATGAGGGTTCCGGGCCGGGCTTGGCTGCAGTTTGAGATCACGCCCGCTGCGGGCGGCGCCGAGATCCGCCAGACAGCCATCTTCGATGCCTCAGGGCTCTTCGGTCTCCTCTACTGGTACGGCCTCTACCCGCTCCACCGCGTGGTCTTCGCCGGCATGCTCCGTGGCATCGCCGCCCTTGCAGAGAAGTCCGCCGCAAGCCGGTGAAGGCTGCTCGACCACGTCGTCGGTAGGAGCACACAGCATGCCAGTCCCAGTCGCTGATGCCGCTACTTGTAGGGGCGCAACGGGAATTGCCCGGGGGTCTACGGCGCGTAGAAACCAGGGTGACACCAACTTCTGGGCGGCGGTTTAGGTTCGAGAAACCGGCCCTCTTCCTCTCTGATCCCCGGGTGGATGGCGCAGAGCGCGGTGGTCCGGGACCATAGGCAGCTGGAGACTGGAAGGCGACGGGCGAACCGGCTCGTGCTAACCGTCGCCGGGTGAGAGGCTTGCCGCGGCCCAACCCATTTTGCCGTCTGAAGCTGCTGCTGCCTGTGCTCGTTCGAAAAGCTGCCTGAAGGGCGTCACCCGGGGAGACACGTCCGTCGACGTGTGCGCGCACGGAGGCATCGCAGCGACCGAGACACTGGTCTGTGCACGCCAGCGCCCGCCGCAATTTCCATTGCGCCCCTACAACAGAGGAGAAATGGGCTGGCCGGGGGCTGCTCGACGCTCTCAGAGAGGAGCGGTCGAGACTCCTCTCGAGATCGGGCGGCACGAGGGGTGAGGGGATGATAGCGATGGGATCGACGGTGGCAAGGAATCGGCATGGCTTGGAATAGTGACAAGG
>CALAQS010000310.1 GCA_937888435.1 uncultured Acidobacteriota bacterium | reverse complement strand
GAGATGCTCATCGCGACCGTCTGAGGAACGCCGCCCCTGATCATGTCGCGCACGGCGGAACGCCTAAAGTCGTGAAAGAGCTTCTTGGGAAGGCCCGCCTTCGCGCACGCATCCAGCCACCACCTCCTGATCGTCGTCTCGGGTACTGGACCGCCGCGGAAGTGGAAGACAAAAACCTGGATGGAAGACACGTCGTTCGGCTTCTTGTACTCGCGACGAACCCACCGCCGCTCGATCAGGGCCCAGAGGTTCTCGTCCAGGGGGAGCACGCGCCCCTCGCCGTTTTTCGAGTCTGGGAGCCGGATCTCGCGCGCTCGGCGGTCGACGTACTCCCACCGTAGGCCGCGGATCTCGCCGAGCCTCCAGCCGGTTGCGTAGGCGAACTGCGCCATGTCCGAGAGCGGCTCACGCAGGTGAACGACGAGGCTCTCGATCTCGTGGCGTTCGAAGAATCCTCTCCGGGCGTTGTTCTCGGGAAGGGACGGGATCGCCGGGGCCAGAGTCAGGGTCCCTTCATTCCGGGCGAGCCGAAAAGCTCGGCCCAGGACTTCGGTCTCGCGGTTGATCGTGGAGTTCGCGACGCCGATGACGGGCTTCCCGCCGACGGAGCGGACGCTCTCTTTTCGACTCGCGATGTACTCCCTCACGAGGTTCGGCGTCACCTCCATGGCGCGGCGGAAGCCGAAGAAATCGCGCACCGGTTTCATGTGGTTTCTCGCCTCGCGGAGCCCTTTGATGCCGCGCTGAACGTAGTCTCGATCGAGAGCGTCGAGAAGCTCTTCCACTCTCAGGCGCTCCTGACGGGGCCCCTGAAACCGTGCCGCGCCGACGCGGTGGTTTCCGACCTCGCGGAGTCGCTCCTTCAGGAACTGTCGAGCCTTCCTCTCGTCGCTGGTCTTGGCGCTCTCCCGAATCTCTACGATTCGGCCGTCCTCGGGTCCCCAGTACGCGACGTGCCAGATCGCGAGATTCTGGCCGTCCTTTCCTTTCCGCCGGAAGATCCGCCCGTCACCGCGCATGACGTCCTCCCTCCAAAATCGCCGTGTTTTCAGGGTGTTCGTGCTTCATAGCAGTCACTAGGCGTCAGGCCGTTTCGCTATTCAAGGCGGTTCTGCGGAGCCAGCGCCGGAGCTTCGATTCCGAGAAGCGGAGAAGGCGGCCCGGGAGTCGAACGGGCGAAAATTCGGCGGAATGGTCGTAGATCCACGACACCTTGACGCCGAGTAGAGCCGCCGCCTGCTGGGGATCGAGGAGCCGGTCCTCGTGCCCCCGTTCCGCCGTCGGTGCCGCCGCGGGCATCTGCACCCGGAGCACGAGGCGGAGCTTGAGCGCCTCCAGACGCCCCGCCAGCTCCGGGACGTCGCTCGGCAAAACGTCGGTGGCCGTCGACTCGAGCTCGGCCAGGGACGTGCGCCAGTGGAGGGAGTCGGCGTCGCTCATGGGTCAGGACTTGGAGCCCTCGGCTTCGAGGTCCAAAGCGCCGAGTGCTCCGCGCTGCTGCACGAGCGTCGAATTGATCTTGTCGGCCATCGGTCGCCAGCAGACGGAGCACGGGCGACTCATCGCGGAGTTCTCTGTCGAGCGTTCGGGCGATCGTTCGGCTCCGAAAGCTCGTTTTCGAACGTTCGCGAACGATCGACGAGCGATCGATCATTCGAGAGGGCCATGGATGGCCCTCTAAAAATTATCGGTCGTTCGTCACGTTCAGGGTGTCGAACGTTCGAATCGAGAGTCTTATGGGCGGTCATAGAATTTCGGCTTGTGGCCGCCTCCTTCCGGGGCTGGCCCATAGGTCAAATCAAGCTCCTTGTCTTCGACCATCGCCGCAAGGGTCGTCGGGAGATCGGCCGCCGTACCCTTCCAGGCATCCTTGAGCGACACCAGGGACGTGGGTCTTACCTTCGCCGCGAGG
>CALAQS010000309.1 GCA_937888435.1 uncultured Acidobacteriota bacterium | reverse complement strand
GTCCCACCGCACGTCCGAGCAGGATCGGGAGCTTCGTCGACAGCAGCGCGACCGAGATGTCGATTAGCATGACGGCGGCCGCGAGACGGATGAACAGGCCTAAAAGGATCAAGGTCCCGCACACGATCTCGGTGACGCCGACGAAAGGCCCCATGAGCTCGGGCGACGGGATTCCGATCTTCAAGAAGCGTCCCGCCCCCAACTCTGCCGGGTAGAGGAACTTCTGGATCCCTTCAGAGAGGAACACGGCCCCCACCATCAGGCGAATGAGCATGATTGCCCGTGAACCGGAGATCTGAAGGCGCGTTGGCATCGACCTCTATCGCAGCAGTTTACGCGCGAGCGCGATGGCAGCGTCGGCTCCCTTTGCGGCCCGCAGCTTCTTGACCTGCGCACGCTGGGCGGCCGGGAGCGGCCGTATCGCGCCCATGTACCGCCCTTGGACGCGCATTGCGGCGCGACGCTTGGCGCTGATCGGGCCTCGCCCGCCTGAGGGCGTCGCCTTCCCGCGACGTTGCGCCGAGGTGGGCTTTCTCGCTTCGGACACGACCGTGCCTCCGATCAGCGCGAGCGGCGCTAACGCCGCCTTGAGCTCGGCCAGGTTTGCGGTCAGGTCGTCGAGAATCGCGAATAGATTACGGGCCATCAAGTGCCTCCAAGAAATAAACTTCCCTGATCAGGATGCGGCTAAGGCGTCGGTACTGGTCCTAGGTCCAGAGCCTTTGAAGTCGCCCCCACTATCGATCTGAGTTTACATCTGTTATAATAGTAGTCGTCGATCATGGTAAGCCGTGAAGTCTGGACTCTGCCTGAGGTCTCCAAGCTATTGCGGGAGCCTCAGCACAAGCTGATCTACCTCTGCGAGAAGGGCGTTGTCGTCCCGGACCTCGGAGAGGCACATGGGAGGGGAAGCAGCCGTCGCTTCTCGAAGCGAAACCTCCTAGAATTCGCGCTAGCGCTCGCCCTCAGGCGGCTTGCCTTGCCTGTGGGAGTGGTCGCGGCTTTGACATACGTGCTGAGGCACTTCGCCGAGCGCCTTCGGAAGAGCGACCCAGGCTTCGACATCGTCGATAGTCTCCGGGCCAACAACGCGCCTGACCTCAGGATTCTCGTTAGAGACGGCGAAGAGCTGTTCTTTTCTGTTTCGCGGGCAGGCGAAGAGACTCGGCTATTCGGAGGGATGGACTTTACAAGCCTGGGTGGCCGAAACCGAGTTCCGCCTCTCAGGAAGCCCAGAAACGTGGCTGCTCCGCCGATCGCCATCTTCGGGGGACCTGAGAAAAGCCGGTACGTCCGAATCGAGGTCAGCGTCACGGAGATCGCTCGGGGGTTGGAGCTCAAAACGTGAGGCGCCTTTTTTTTCCAATAGCTGATAGACGTTGTCTCTTAATGAGGCCAACATGAAAAGACCGACGATCTCGCCTATCCAACGGAAAACTGGGAGATCTGACAGGGACCTGCCGCCGCCCGAAATCCGGGACCTGCTCGATCACCTCGCCCAGGAGATCGCGGCCGAATACCTCAGGCTTCTGACACCTGAAGCCGAAGCTCCCGACGAGCTGGATCGACCGCGAGAGCTGGAGGTCGACAGGTGAAAGCCGCCGTTTACGCGCGTTACAGCTCGGAGAACCAGAGGCCCGAGAGCATCACCGATCAGATTGCAAGCTGCCGACGTCTTGCGGCCGAGCGCGAATACGAGGTTCCGGACGAGCACGTCTACGCCGACAAGGCGACCTCGGGAAGCCTCTCCGACCGATCCGGTCTGACAGCTCTAAGGGCCGCAGCCGAACAGGGGCTGTTTCAGGTCGTGCTGGTGGATGACCTTTCACGCCTCGCAAGAAATGCCCTACTCATGCTCTCGGTCCTCGAGGAACTTCGATTCATCGGCGTGCGCGTGGTTTCCGTCGCCGACGGACTCGATACCGAGGACGAGGAGTCAACGGTCGGAATCCAAATTCGCGGCATCTTCAACGAGCTCCAGCTCACCGACCTCAGGAAGAAAACGTTCCGCGGTCAGCTCGGGCAGAAGCAACGCGGCTTCGTGGTCGGGGAAGCCACGTATGGCTTCCGGTCGGTTCCGGTGGGGCAGATCCGCATGGACAAGAAGGGACGGCCGCGTCCCGAGGGATACCGAATGACGGTCGACCCATCGGAAGCCGCGATCGTTCTACGGATATTCCGAAGTTTCGCGGGAGGGTCTTCCGGGTCGGCGATCCTGAGGGCCCTCAACGAGGAAGGCGTGCCGTCGCGTCGCTCGGGCCGCGGACACTGGGCGCCGGCCTCCATCCATCGAATCCTCCGAAGCGAGAAGTACATTGGCAGCTGGGCCTGGAACAAGACGCGGTCCCGCCGCGATCCCCGAACGGGGCGCCGGCGGAAGTTCACGAAGCCAGAGGCCGACTGGGTTGTGAACGTCGACGAAAACCTCCGGATCGTCCCCCAGGACCTCTGGGAGGCCGTTCAGGCGCGAATCGCGACGGTGAGAGGCACATGGCCCGGAGGGCAGGGAAAGCCAGGCTTCGAGACGCAGAAGGGCAGCCGTGTCAGGCATTACCCGCGGGAGCTTCTCTCGGGCTCGATGATCTGCGGGGTCTGTGCCTCGGCCATCGGCAAGGTGAGCGGGAAGGGCGGGGGCTACTACGGGTGTCTGTCGGCGGCCCGTGGCCGCTGCACGAACAAGCTGCTGACGCGCCGGACCCTGGCGGAGAAGATCGTTCTCTCGAACGTCCGCGAGCGCTTGGGGTCCACCGAGGCTCTCCTTTACCTCCTCAGGAGAGTCGAGGAGGAACTCCGTCGTTCGGCCGACACCTTCCCGGACCAGGTAAAGCTGGGAGAGGCCGAGCTCGAGAAAGAGCGGCGCCGCCTTGCGAACTTCATCGAGTTCGTGGCGGAAGGACGGGGGAGCCGGGCGCTGAGTGACGCCGTCCTCGAGACTGAACGGCGCATCGACACGCTGAAGGGGAACCTCGAGGTGCTCCAGCGAGGGAGGGAGATCGCCTTCACGGTTCCACCCGAGTCCTGGATTCGAGACAGGGTCGCGAAGATTCAGGAACTCCTGGAACGGAAGACGGAAAAGTCGGCCCTCCTGATCCGGCGCCTTCTGGGTCCGATAAGGCTTCTGCCCGCCTCGACCCAGTCCGGACGTAGCTATCTCAGGGCGGAGACGACCCTTACCGTCCTGCCCCTGATAGAAAATGAACCCGTCTCCGAGGCCTCGGAAACGGGTTCGAATTCTTTCCTATGGTGGAGGCGGGGGGAGTCGAACCCCCGTCCGAAGCGCCCGAACGTCGAGATT
>CALAQS010000308.1 GCA_937888435.1 uncultured Acidobacteriota bacterium | reverse complement strand
AGAAACTCTTGACGTGGCCCAACGTCGCGGGCGGTTTAGGTTCGACTAATCGACCCTTTTCCTGAGGATCCCCGGAGGGTGGACGGCTCAGAGCGCGGTGGTCCGAGACTACCGGGCACTGGAGATCGGGCGACGCAGGGCGAACCGGCCCGTAGAAGCCATCAGGGGATAAGGAGCTTCCCGACCAATCGTGAGCAACCGGACGTCATAACATCTGCCTGCCCTCATGATGACAAGCAACCCTAGTGGCCTCCCGCCCGACGGAGACCTGACACTCGACCGCGACCCGTCGCGCCCACCGGCCGTTGCGGCTGCCGCGGCGCTGCCGGGCGAGATCGGCGGCTTCCGCATTCTCGGCAAGCTCGGCGAGGGCGGGATGGGGATCGTCTACGAGGCCGAGCAGCAGAGCCCGCACCGGAGAGTCGCCCTCAAAGTCGTGCGGGGCGGGCACTTCGTCGACGACCAGTACCTCCGGATGTTCCGCCGCGAGACCGAGACGCTGGCCCGGCTCACGCACCCGAACATCGCGGCGCTCTACGAGGCCGGCCGCACGGACGACGGCCAGCACTTCTTCACGATGGAGCTGGTCCTCGGCGAGACGCTCGCCGCGTGGGCCAGGCAGCACCTCGGCGGTGACCAGCCGAGCCCTTCGCAGATCCGCGAGCGCCTGCGCCACTTCGTCACCATCTGCCAGGCCGTCAACTACGCGCACCAGCGCGGCGTCATCCACCGCGACCTGAAGCCCTCGAACATCGTTGTCACGGACGCCGGCCCCAAGATCCTCGACTTCGGCCTCGCGCGCATCACGGACGCGGACGTGGCGGGGGCCACGATGATGAGCGAGGTGGGTGCGATCCACGGGACGCTCTCGTACATGAGCCCGGAGCAGACGCGCGGCGACAGCCGCGACATCGACCTGAGGTCCGACGCCTACTCGCTCGGGGTCGTCCTCTACGAGCTCCTCTCCGGAAAGCTCCCGTACGCGACGCGCGGCATGTCGGTCGTGCAGGCGATCCGCAACATCTGCGAGGAGCCGCCGAAGCCCCTCGACCTGGATGCCGACCTCCAGACGATCGTCACGAAGGCCCTCGAAAAGGAGCCGGACGGCCGTTACCAGAGCGCCGCGGCCCTCGCCGAGGACGTGGAGCGATACCTCGAAAACCAGCCGATCCTCGCACACCCGCCGAGCACGGTGTACCAGCTGAAGAAGCTCGTCTCGCGGCACCGCGGGATGGTGGCCGCGGCTGGAGTGATCGCGGCGCTGCTCGTGGCGCTGGGCGTGACGATGGTCGTGCAGGCCGGGCGCGTGCGGAAAGAGCGCGACCGGGCGACGGCCGAGGCCGCGAAGGCGAGCGCGATCAACTCCTTCCTCCTCGACGCGCTGGGAGCGGCCGATCCGTGGTCGAAGGGCTCGCGCAACGTGTCGCTGCTCGACGCGCTGCGGCAGGCGCAGGACAAGGCGAAGATGTCTTTCGCCAATCAGCCGCTCGTAGAGGCCTCGGTGCTGCAGACGATCGGGACGACGTTCTCGAACCTCGCGGAGTTTCCGGAAGCCGACAAGGCACTGCACGCCGCGTACGACCTGCGCGTCGCGGCCGCGGGGAAGACGAGCGCCGAGGCGGCGGAGTCGCTCGTGGCGCTTTCGGGGGCGGAGTCCTACGCGAAGAAGTACCGTGACGCCGAGGCGCACGCGAAGGCGGCGCTCGAGATCGCGCGCACCCTGCGCGGGAATGGCAGCCTCGAGACGGCACCGGCCCTGAACGCCCTCGCGACCGCGGTCGTCGGCGTGGGGCGTCCCCCCGAGGCAAAGGCGCTCGCCGACGAACTGCGCGCGCTGGGGCGCGCGCACCGCGGCGCGCAGACGAAGGAGGAGCGCGGCGTGGCCACGAAGGCCGAGACGGACGCCCTCCTCATCCTCGTCGGGGTCCAGGCCATGGGCGGCGAGGACGACCAGAGAAAGATCGAGCCGCTCGCGAGAGAGCGCCTCGAGCTCCTGAAGGCGCGGTTCGGGGACCGCCACCCGGAGGTGTCGAACGCGATGAACGATCTCGCGCTCGGGCAGATGTACGCGGGCGACCTCGCCGCGGCCGAGCGCACGTACCTCGCGGTGATCGAGATGGATTCCGCCCTCCTCGGGGAAGATCACCCGGAGGTCGCCTCCGCGCGCGAGAACCTCGGGAACGTCTACTTCCGCATGGGCAAGGTCGACAAGACTCTGGCCCTCCTCGAGACGGTTCTTGCCTCGCGCCGCAAGGCGCTGGGCGACGACTCCGAACCCGTGGCGCGGACGCTCGTGAACTTCGCGACCGTGCAGAAGATCGCCGGGAACCTTACGGCGGCCGAGAAGGCGTACCCGGAGGCGATCGAGCGCCTGACGAAGCAGCTCGGCCCGGAACACCCGGACGTCGGCCTCGCCCTCATGGGCTATGGCGACGCGTTGCGCATCGACAAGAAATACGCGGAGGCCGAGGCGCCGCTGCTCCGCGCTCTGGCGGTCGAGTCGAAGGCGAACGGCGAGGAGGCCGGGATCACGCAGCGCGGGCTGAAGGCCGTCGTCAAGCTCTACATGGAGTGGGGCAAGCCGGAGCAGGCGGCGGCGTACACGGCGCGGCTGAAGCCGGAAGCGAAGCCGGCCGCGGCGGCGGCGAAGTAGCGGGCGGCCCGTCTCTACGGCGCCTGCCTCAAGCTCACTCCCCGTGCGCCGTCTCCCCGTGCTGGCTCACGTTGTCGCCGTCGCCTGGCTGCAGCTCGCGGAACATATAGGGGCGCAATGGGAATTGCCGGGGGCTGTAGGGGTGCAATGGGAATTACCGGGAGGCTGTGGAGCGTGAAACCGCGGTCATTCTGCATCTTTCTCGCTTCAGCTCAGAATCTGTTCGGCGAATCGGAACACAGTGCGCGGGGTCTGTGAAGTATCCCCTTGCATCTACACCCATCTACAGCCCTACCAGCGCAAGGAGCTGATCCGGCTCGTGCTGGCCAGGGCCGAAGTCTCGGAGTCGAGCCTCCGTCTCCAACTCCACGGGAACCCCGCGTCAGAAGAAGTCTTTGAAAAAATCAAAGCGCCGGAAGGGATACCCCTTCGGCGCTTTGAGCCAGTGAAATGGCTCCCCGGAGTAATGGCTCAGCGCGCAAGCCTCCGAGACCAGGCTCCCCTGAC
>CALAQS010000307.1 GCA_937888435.1 uncultured Acidobacteriota bacterium | reverse complement strand
GCGAGCAGCTCGTCCAGCGTGGGCAGCGTCGAAGGAATCTCCAGGACCTTCGACGGCGTCCCGTCCGCGCGAATCGGGAAGAACGGCTCGCCACCGCGTGTGTCCGAGGTCGCCACGAGGCCGTGCGCACCCTGCACCTCGACGGAAAGCGGCGTCGCCGACCAGCCCGGAGCCGCCTGGAACCGCGCGGGTTCCCCGAAGATCTCGACAAAGCGCGCGTGCTCTTTCGCGACGACCTCCTCGATCTGGCTCCTCGTCATCTTCGGTAGGCGGTCGTGCCAGTCGACGTGGTCCCACGCGTGGATGCCCACCGCGTGTCCCGCGGCCGCGGCCTCGCGCATCCTCAGGACGGTCTCCTTGCGGCCCCCGATGTCCGGTGCGGGAAGAAGCGTCCCGTAGAGCATCGTGCGAAGGCCGTAGGACGCCGCCGGGCTCGCCGAGAGGACCTTCCGGATGAAACCCTTCCGGAAGACTCGCTTGATCGCCTTGCCGCTCGTGTCTGGTCCGAGCGAGAAGAAGAACGTCGCCTTTACGCCGTGCTTTTCGAAAAGGTCTACGAGCCGAGGCACGCCTTCGAGCGTCCCGCGATACGTGTCGACGTCGACCTTGAGGGCGAGTTTTTTCAAACGACGGGAGGCTTGCGGCCTTTGAGGTAGAAGTCGAGCGTTTTCTTGAGTCCCGTCGAAAAGTCCGTCTTCGGCGTCCACCCGAGGAGCCTCTTCGCCTTCGCAACGGAGGGCACGCGTGTCGTGATGTCCTGATAGCCCTCGCCGTAATACTTCCTCGACGAAACTTTCACGATTCGCGTCTTCTTCGCGGCGGCCGCGAACTTCGGATACGCCGCCACGGCATCGATCAGGGCGTGCGCGAGCTGCTCGATCGACAGGTCGGCCTCCGGGTTGCCGAGGTTGAAGATCTGGCTGTCGGCCTTTCCGCCGGGGTTCTCGAGGATCGTCATGAGCCCGTCGATGCCGTCCTCGATGTACGTGAAGCACCGGCGCTGCGCGCCCCCGTCCACGAGCTTGATGGGCACGCCGTACAGGATGTTGTGCAGAAACTGCGTGAGGACGCGGCTCGAACCTTCCTTCGGCGCGTCCACGTTGTCGAGGTGGGGGCCGTACCAGTTGAACGGCCGGAAGAGCGTGTATTTCAGCCCCTGCGCGGTGCCCATCGCCGCGATGACGCGGTCGAGAAGCTGCTTGGAAGCCGAGTAGATCCAGCGGGGTTTCGCGATGGGGCCGTAGACCAGCGGCGAGCGGTCTTCGTCGAATTCCTTGTCCGGGCACATCCCGTAGACCTCGGACGTGGACGGAAAGACGACGCGCCTGGCGTACTTCCCGGCCATCTTGATGATCCGGAGGTTCTCCTCGAAGTCCAGCTCGAAGACGGCGAGCGGGTTCTTCACATAGGTCGCGGGAGTCGCGATCGCGACGAGGGGCAGCACGACGTCGGCTTTCTTGACGTGGTATTCGATCCACTCGCGGTTGATCGCGATGTCGCCCTCGAGAAAGCGGAAACGCTTGTCGGGCAGGAACTCCTCGATGCGGTCGCTTCCGACGTCGAGGCCGAAAACCTCCCAGTCCGTGGCCGTGAGGATGCGGCGCGTGAGGGCGTTCCCGATGAAGCCGTTGACGCCGAGGATGAGGACTCGCATGCGGGTCAGACGCTGCTCAGGAGCCAGGAGTGGAATCCCGCGGCGTCGAGATCCGGTCCGCCCTCGGGCCGGGCCGCCAGAATCTCGACCGTGTGATCGTCCCCCGCGAAGACAATCACGGAGCGCTCCGTCAGCTCGACCTTTCCCGGGAACACGTCGTGTCCGCCGTGCGGCGAGAGGCGCGTTCTCCAGATCGTGACCTTTTTCCCGAAGACGTCCGTGAAGGCGCCGGGCCAGGGCTTCGCGACGGCGCGCACGAGGTCGTGAATCTCTTTCGCGGAACGCGTCCAGTCGATGAGGCCGTCCTCGGGCTTGCGGCCGCCGAAGTAGGAGCCCTTCGAGAGGTCGAGCGGGATGCGCGGGGCATCGCCCGCCTTGAGGCGAGGGAGCGACCGCGCGAGAACCAGCGCGGCCGCGTCCGCCACCCGGCGCGAAACGGCCAGGGCATCGTCCTCGGGCCCGATCGGGACGCGCTCCTGGTCCACGAGGTCGCCGGCGTCCGGTTTCTCGGTCATGTAGTGGAGCGAGGCGCCCGTCTCCGTCGCGCCCTCGAGAATGGCCCAGTTCACCGGCGAGCGGCCCCGGAACGCGGGCAGGAGCGAGCCGTGCATGTTGAAGGCTCCGCGCCGCGCGAGCGCCAGGATGCGTCCCGGAATCATCTTCCGAAAGTAGAAGGAGAAGAGAAAGTCGGGCGCCACGGCGCGGATGCGCTCTTCGTCGGCCGGGTCGCCCAGGTCGGCGACGCGCCGCGGCTCGATGCCATGCGAGCGTGCCAGCTCGGCCACGGAGTCGAACCAGCGCTCCTCGCCGGGCACGTCGTCGTGCGTGTAGACGAGGCGCACGCTCTCGTCGGCGTCGAAGAGCGTCTTCAGGCACTTGTATCCGACGTCGGAGTAAGCGCAAACCACGATTCCGCCCATTAGGCCCCCCACACTTTCCGGATCAGGAACCGCGGGCGCCCGCGCACCTGCTGGTAGATGCGGCCCACGTATTCGCCCACGATCCCGATCCCGGCCATGAGGACCCCCATGACGACGAAGGCGAGCGCGAAGAGCGTGAAGACGCCCTCGGCCTCGGCGCCTCCGACGAGCCGGCGCACGAGCAGAAAGACGCCGAACCCGAAGCCCGAGAGGGCCGTGACGAACCCGAAGAGGGTGAAGAGCTGCAGCGGCACGACGGAAAAACCGGTCATGAGGTCGAAGTTGAGGCGCACGAGCTTGTACAGAGAATACTTCGACTCTCCTGCCGTGCGCTCGGCGTGTGCCACGGGGATCTCGATCGGCCGTCGGGCGTATTGCTGGGCGAGCGCCGGAATGAAGGTCGAGGCCTCGTCCGAGGCCGACATGACGTCCACGACGTCGCGGTGATAGCCGCGCAGCATGCAGCCGTAGTCGTTCAGGCGCATGCCGGTGATCGCGGCCGTCGTGCGGTTCACGAGGCGCGACGCTATGCGGCGGAAGAACGTGTCCCGGCGGTCTTGCCGGATCGTCCCGACGACGTCGTGACCTTCGTCCATCGCGAGGACGAGCTTCGGGATCTCCTCGGGCGGGTTCTGGAGATCGGCGTCGAGCGTGAGGACGTATTCGCCGTCCGTCGCCGTGAAGCCCGCGAGGATGGCCATGTGCTGCCCCGCATTTCGCACCAGCTCGACCACCTTCACGTGGCCCGGGTTGTCGCGCGCGGCCTGTTTCAGGATCTCGAGCGACCCGTCGCGCGAGCCGTCGTCCGCGAAGACGACCTCGTACGGACGCGAGAGGCCCGCGAGCACCGGCAGGAGGCGCGGCAGGAGGCGCGGCAGATTCGCCTCCTCGTTGTAGACGGGGACGACCACGGACACCTTCCGCGGCACCACGGGCCGCTCGTCGCTCCGATTCACCGGCGCGATTCTAGCGGGAGGACCCCGGCGACCGGTCTCCGTCTCCGCGTGCGAGCTCGCCGAGCCCGCCGCGGACCGCCGGCTGGTTCGGGTCCACGGCGAGCGAGCGGTTGAAGTAATCGCGGGCCCCCGCGAGGTCGCCGAGACACCAGGAGGAGAGCGCCATCAGGTTCAACGCCTCCGTGTCGCGGGGATTCCGCGCGGTCAGGTCCCGGAAGATCGTCTGCGAGGCGGCGCACTCCTTCGCCTCGAAGAGGGCCTTGCCCAGCGAGGCGCGGTACCCGAGGCTCTCCGGGAAGGCGTCCACCGCCTTGCGCAGGAACTTCACGAGCTGCTGACGCGATTTCGGATCCTTCTCGCGGCGCTCCGCGTAGGACGCCACACGACGGTAGAACGCGGCCTCGGGGTCGTGATAGCCGTTCCGTATAGCGGCCAGGAGGGCATCGTCCGACTCGTCCCACCGGTTGAGGATCTGGAGCGCAACCGAGTAGTTGAAGAGCGCCGTCGGCGCCTTCGGGTTGACCTCCAGCGCCTTGCGGTACCACGGAAGCGCTTCCTTGACATGCCCGCGGGCCCGGAGGAACGTCGCGATGTTCTGGAAAGTGGCCGCCGTCTCCGTGCCGGCACGCTCGGGCGGGCGCGCGTCCACGGCGGCCGCCTCGGCTCCCGTGAGGTAGCCGAGGGAGATCAGCTTCTTCGTGAACTCCTCGCCCGCCTTCTTGTCGGCCTCGCTCGAGGCGCGAACGGCGAGGCGCTCGACTTTGAAGGTCTTCGCCCACGAGACGGCCGCCGGGGCGGCGGGAAGCCGGCCCGCGGCGAGCCCCGAAACGGGCCGGCCCTCGAAGCCTGGGTCTCCCGGGAGTCCCAGGAGGCGGCAGAACGTGGGCGTCACGTCGAAGATTCCCGCCTTCCCGCGCGCGGCCGCCGCCGGGAAGGCCGGCCCCGCCGCCGCGAGGATCCCAGGCGATTCGTGCCACAGGAACGCCGTGTCGAACTGGATGGACGAGCGGGAGGCCGGCCGGTCGGCCCCCCACTTGAAGCCGTGGTCCGACAGGAGCACGAGATTCGCTCCGGCCTTCTCGGCGCGTTTCAGGAACTCGCCTAGGATCCGGTCGGCCTCCTGGAAGTAAGCGGCGATCCCGCCCTCGTACTTCCGGAAGTCCTCCTCGGAGATGTTCGGAAGCTTCGGCGGGTAGAAGCGCGCGAGGAGGTGCCCGATCTCGTCGGTCCCCTCGAAGTAGACCATCAGGAGATCGGGCTTCTCCTTGTCGTAGAGCTCGAGTGCCGTCCGCGCGTAGACCCGCGTCGAGCCCACGATCTTCTGGTAGCCGGTGATCGGGTCGGCGAGGCCCTTCTTCGCGGCGACCGCGATGTCGAACTCCTCCTTCGTGACGTGGAGCGCCCGCGAGACTTCGTCGAAGCCGGGCGTCCCGTCGCGGCGCCCGACGAGGCGGACCCCCTCGGCGAGGCCCTCGGGCCAGGTCAGCGCCGGAGAGCCGCTCAGGACCTCGGCCGGAAAGAGGACGGGCGAGGCGCGATCCGAGACGAAAAAGCCGTTGACCTTCTCGGCGGGCCACGTCGCCCACCAGCCCACGACGCCGACCTTCAGTCCCTTTGCGCTCGCGACGTTCCAGATGGCGGGGACCTTCCGCGACCAGCCCGAGATCGGGAGCCGAGCCCGCGTCTTCGGATCGAGCTCCTGGAAGTCCGCGATGCCGTGGTCGACGGGCGACCGTCCCGTCGCCAGCGTCGTCCAGATGAGCGGCGAGATCATCGGGTTCAAGGTCTCGAGGTTCCAGGTCCGCCCGCGCGCGACGAGCGCCGAGAGATTCGGCAGGAGGCCGCGCTGCATGAGCGGATCGAGGAGCTTCCAGTCGCCCCCGTCCCAGCCGACGACGAGGAGCGGAGCCGGCCGGGCCTGCTTCCCGCCGCCCTTTGTGGGCAGCGGTTCTGTCGCCGAAGCCGTCGAGACCAGAGCGGCGAGAAACAGGAGGGGGGCGAAAAGGACGGCGGTGCGCTTCATTGCGGAGACGGCAGAAGCCCGGCGGCTACTTCACGGAGGATACTCCGCGACAGGCACTCACCGCCCGCCGCGATGCCGAGGGAAATCTGCTCTTTCGCGAGGTCCGGTTGTCAATGCGCAGCATCCGCCCAGAAAAAGGGGAGGCCCTATGGCCTCCCCTTCCCTGGAATTCTAAACGGGCCTAGAAGCTGACTCGGGCCCCCAGCTTGAGCGTCCGCGGGCTGCTCCTCCAGGTCACCAAGCCGTAGCTCGTGTTCGCGCTGGTCGGGTTCGACACGGCCGAACAGTTCGTCACCGCGCTCGCGGTCGGAGGGGGCGCGATCGTGCAGTCCTGGTTATAGCCGAGGATGTCCTGATGGTTTAAGAGGTTGTTCCCCTGGGCGATCAGGGTCACGGTCACCGCGCTGAACTTGAGCGCGTAAGAAGCCGAGAGATTCATGTCGTAGTCCCACGGCGTCCGGCCGGCGCTGCCGGTCGGAACGACCTGATAGCCCTCGGCGCCGTAGCCGCTGTTGAAATAGCCATATTCGGACAGAGGCGCGCCGGAACGCAGGTGGGCGCTGAGAGCGACCGTCAGGCCGAACGGCATCGTGTAGGTCCCGTCCAGCCGAAACTGATGCCGTCGGTCCAGGGCGAGGTTTCCGTAAGCGTTCGTCAGGAACCGCGGGTAGTCGAAGTCGGCGTTGATGCCGGGGTCCGTCTGGCCTCCGCCGGGGTACGCAAACTCGCCGATGCTGGCCTCTCCGTTGTAGTTGCCGTACAGGTGCGACCAGAGGTAGCTGAACTGGGCCCACACCTGGTTCGAGACGCGATTTTTGACGACGAACTCGACGCCGTGGAACTTCCGCTCGGCGGCGGGAACGGCCACGTTCGTCGTCTGGGGGCCGGTGCACTGCGACTGCGATGAGTTGCCGCTGGCGTCGATGTAGTCGCGCCCGTCGCACGTGTGGACTCCCTGCCCCGTCGCGTAGGGGCTGCTGGAGCCGGGGTTGATGATGACGCAGGTGTTGCCGTTGGCCTCGGGATAGCCCGCGTCGAAGTCGCACCGGTCCTCGATCGTCCGGCCGAGGTTCCGGTACGTGTAGCGGACGGCGACCGATAGCGACGTGCTAAGAGCCTTCTCGAAGCCGAGCGCGTACTCGTCCTGGTAGATCCCCTTCAGGTTGTCCTGGAACGGCTCGGGGAAGAAGCCCCCCTGCGTGAAGGCCTGCTTGCCGATCGTCGGGTCCTGCGCCAGGGCCTGCGCGCCGGTGCCGGAGTTATAGTTGTAGGTGATTGCGTCGATCTTGCCGCCGTACGAGCGGACCGTGAGGTCGGTCGGCAGGGCGTAGTAGAAGCGGCCGTACGAGGCCGAAACTTTCGTCGAGCCGTCCTTCGCCGGGTCCCACGCGATACCGATGCGGGGCTGCCACTCGTCCTTCAGGAAGAACTGCTGGCCCCCCGCCTGGATGACGTTGCCGCTCCCGTCGACTACCTGGCTGTTGTAAATCTTCGTCCCGTTGTACTGGCGGACGTCCTCCTGGTCGTACCGCAGGCCGACGTGGACGGAGAGGTTCGGGAACACCTTCCAAGCATCCTGGAGGAAGGCACCGGTCCGGTACACGCGGGGGTACACCGTGTTGCCGCCGGGCAGGAACGCGTTCTGAAGCTGCGTCTTGTCCGCCGTCAGCGAGTAAAAGTCGTGCCCGTAGTAGACCGCGTCACCCGCGTGCGCGCCGGTGCATACCTGCGGGTTGCACGCGTAGACCAGGAGTCGCGAACCGCCGCTGAAGGCGTCCGTGGACGCGGTAAGGTTGTTCTCGAAGTCCAGGCCCCCCTTGACCTCGTGCGTCCCCAGGAAGAAGGTCAGGCCCCCCTTCACGGCGTCCCTCTTGGACTGGTTGTCGTCGCGGAACCCGCGGATGGAGCCGAAGCCGCCGGAGGCGGTGGGGTTGGCCAGGCTCTGGGTGTAGTCGAGGACGGACGGGGCGCTCGCCCCCGCCCCCGTAAGCGTGTAGCGGTCCTGGTGGCGGGAGTAGCGGACATCGAAGAGGCCCGACGTGCCGAAGAGCTGTGTGATCCCGACCGCGAAGTCGGTCGCGCCGATCTTGCGGGTGGCGTCCTGCGAAAGAGGGTTGCTGGAGGTGAAGTTCCGCTCTGCGCCCGTGCGCGTCTCCGGGTCGCCGAAGATCGTCCCGACGATCGTCGTGGAATCGGTGGGCCGCGCCGTCAGCTTGCCGGAGAAGAGGTCCGCGTGGTAGGTGATCGGGAAGTTTTGTCCCGCGTTCGGCAGCCCCGTTCCGGCGAGCGTGAGCTGGTCCACGTCCTGGTTGACGCGGTTGTACGCGGCAAAGAGCCAGAGGCGGTCCTTGAGGGCGTAGCCCCCGAGGTCGGCGCCGAGATCCTGGACGTTCGCCTGCGAGGTGTCCACGCCATTTGGAGGACCGGTGTAGTTCTGGTCGGTCTCGGCGGTCCCTTTGCGGGCGGCCGTGAGGCTCTTCTCGTTGAAGTAGCCGAAGGCGTCGCCGTGAAACTCGTTGCCGCCCGACTTCGTGACGACGTTGATGATGCCGCCCATGGCGCGCCCGTACTCGGCCTCGTAGCCGCCGGCCTTGATCTGGACTTCCTCGACGAACTCCGAGCTTATGGCCTTGCCCTGGAAGCCGCGGATGACGTTCGTCGTGTTGACGCCGTCCACGAGGTACTGGTTCTCGATGGACGTGGCGCCGTAGATCGAGAAAGCCTGGGCACGACCCTGCGTGTCGCCCGAGTCAATCCCCACGCCCGGGTTGATCTCCACGGCCTGGGCGTAATTCCGCCCGAGCGGGAGCTTCTGGACGACGTCCTGCCGGATGTTGATGCCGTTCGCGGCGTCGTTCGTGTCGACGACGGGCGCCTCACCCGAGACGACGATCTCCTTCGTAACCGAGATCTCCATCCGGATCAGCACGGTGGCCGTGGCGTCGAGGTTGACCGTCACGCCGTTCCGCTCGACCTTCCTGAAGCCCGAGAGAGAGCACGTCACCGTGTACGTGCCGGGGGGAATGACCGGGAAGCGGAAACGGCCGGCGGTGTTCGTGACGGCGGAACGTGGTCCCTGGAGGCTGGGTGACCTGAGATCCACGCTCGCGCCCGGCAGCGGAGCCTCGTTGGCGTCGGTGACGGTGCCCTCGATGCCTCCTGTGGTCTGCGAATAGGCCACGTTCGCCGTCAGACCGAGGGCGGCGAGCGCGAACACCATGAACGTACTCAGCCAACGCGATTTCATATTCGAGCTACCTCCTGAATTGAAACTGTGACGGATCCTACAAACCCGGGTGCAATTCCGCTGCCTTGAGAGTGGCGAAAGCCTACAGAAGGTAAGGCACTGTAGTCAAAGGGAAGATTTCAGAGCCAGACTGCGGCGACAGGGTCTCAATCCAAAGTACCGGATCGAGATCCGATTCGCCGATTCGAGAGCAGTAAGTGCTTCCCGCTCGCTTCCCGGGCAAGGACCTCCGCGGGAGTCCCCGACAAGGGTGGCCGGCCGAAGGCGCTGAGCTGGTCCCGGTGCACGACGACGAGGATTCGTCGCCTGCCGTTCCAGCCCGCCGCGAACGCTTCATCGGACGGAAAGAGCGCCTCGGTTCCTGGGTGTGAGCGGCCAAAGTCCAGCTCGCTCCACCCGAGCGACGCCACCGGCGTGAGGCGCTGGAGGTAGAACGGAAGCACCTCGAGGTAGTGCCCCTTCTGCAGGAGGAGATCGTCCGGTTCCAGAACCTCGAGGGCGCGCGAGGCGATCGGCCACGGCGTGATCTCGCGCGCCGCGCCGGGAAGCACGATGAGAAGCCCCGCCACGAAGGTGAGCCATGGCGCGGCCACGGTGAGCACGGGATCTCCGCCTCGCCGCGCGCCGAAAAGTCGAGGCGAGACGTTGAGGACGAACCCGCCGAGCAGGGCTGAGAGCGCGAGGAGGCCCGTGCGCGCGCTCCCGAAGCGCTCGAGATATCCCGCGCCCCACCCGTAAGCCGCTGCCGCCGCGAAGAGGAGCCCGAAGAACGCCGCCGAGAGGCGCCGGTCCACGCGGAACTCCGCGCCGCGCGCGCGGGCGCGCTCGATGCCGAGCGCGAGAAGCACCGAGAGCGCGGGCCAGATAGGAAAGACGTACGGGATGAGCTTCGACCCCGAAGCCGAGAAGAACGCGAAGACGAGGACCGACCAGATCCAGAGGAAGCCCTCGGTCCCGCGCGCCCGCCACCCGCCGCGTGAAAAGCCCGGCCACACCTCCCGAAATCGCCCGAAAAAGCCGGTCCACGGCAGGAATCCCGCGAGGAGGACCGGAATGAAGTAGACGGGGGGCCCCGCACGCCGGTGCTCCGTCGTCGCGAAGCGCTGGAAGTGCTCGTGCACGAAGTAGAACTGCAGGAAGTCGGGATGGCGGAGGGCCATCGCGACGTGCCACGGAACCGCGAGGGCGCAGAACAGAAGGACGGGCCCCGGCAAAAAGACGCGAGCCAGCGTTCGCCAACGGCCCGTGACGAGGGCCCAAAGGACGATCGCGCCTCCCGGCAGGACGACGCCGACGAGGCCCTTGAGGAGGACCGCCGCCGCGCATGCGGCGTGGAAGGCGTAGAGATCGCGCCGGGCGCGACGGACATCTCCCGCGGCATCCCGCTCCGCGAAAGAAACGAAAGCGAACGTCGCCGCCGCGAGCGCGGCCGAGAGCATCGGGTCGATCAGCGCGATCCGCGAGAGGGCGACGAGAAGAATCGACGTCGCGAGGATCAGGCCGGCGAGGAGTCCTGTTCGCGCTCCCCAGCGCCGCCGCGCGAAGGCCACCGCGAGGAGCACCATCGACACCGCGGCGAGCTTCCCCGGGAGACGCACCGCGAGCTCGGTCGGCCCGAGGAGCGCCATCGACGCGGCGACCGTCCAGTAGTAGAGCGGCGGTTTCTCGAAGTAGAGGACGCCGTTCAGGCGCGGGGTCACGAAGTCGTGAGAGGCGAGCATCTCGCGTGGAATCTCGCCGTACCGACCTTCGTCCGGCTCGAAGAGCGGGACGACGCCGGGCTCGAGGACGAGCAGCAGGACCGCAAGAAGAAGGAGCGCCAGGAGCGTCCGGTCGACGCGTTCCGGCCGGATCACCGCGCGCTCACCGAGACGGCGCCCGCGAACGCCCAGCGGCGCTCGGGGCGATAGAGGCCCGCGTCGCGATCAGGCGAGTCCACCTGGAAGCGGCACGCGCCGCGCCAGTAGTCGTAGGGCGTCTCGCGGCGGGAGTGCACCGCCACGTCCAGAAGATACGTCCCGGTCCCGAGCTCGAGGCGCGGCAGCGTCATGCACACGGTCGCCGGGCCGTCGAGGCGCTCCGGCAGGAAGCCGTCGATCTCCGTGTTGCACCCGTGCACGCACACCTCGTCGGGCGTGAAGATTCCAATCCCGAAAACGAAATCGACGGTGGCGATCCGCGGCGCCACGGAAATCTCGATCGTCATGGATTCGCCCGAGCGAAACGCGTAGCGCTCGGCGCCCGAAGAGTCGAGCAGCCGGCAGCCCGTGATCGTGACGTCCCGGTTTCCCCAGCGGCGGAGCTTCTCGTCGGGCCCAAGAGGAACTTTCTGTTCCAGAGGTTGCTCCACGGGCAGTTGCGTTTCCTGCTTTCGAGAAGCATCGGGAGACGGTGGATTTTCTTCGATGGGTGAAGAGGCCTGCAAAATCTCCTGATCTCTCCGGTGCTCCGTCGCGAGGCGTGCGCCCTCGCCCGCCGCGACGTCGAGGCGGTAGGTCGCGAGCATCTCGCGCGGGTCGCCGAGGCCCTTCACGCGCCCATGGTCCAGGTAGAGCACGCGGTCGCACAGCTCCTCCACGAGGGCGAGCGAGTGCGACACGAAGAAGATCGTCTTGCCGCGCCGCGAGAACTCCGCGATCGTGTCGAGGCAGCGGTGCGCGAAAGCCTCGTCGCCCACCGCGAGCACCTCGTCCACGACGAGGATGTCCGGGTCCACGTGCACGGCCACCGCGAAGCCGAGGCGCACGTACATGCCCGACGAGTAGGTCTTCACGGGCTCGTCGATGAAGTCCTCGAGGCCCGAGAACGCGATGATCGCGGGCAGCTTTTGCTCGATCTCCCGGCGCGTGAGCCCCAGCATGACACCGTTGATGACGACGTTTTCGCGCCCCGAGATCTCCGGGTGGAAGCCCGCGCCCAGCTCGATGAGCGCCGAGACTTTCCCGTGCACGGCAATCCGCCCGGAGGTGGGCTTGAAGAGGCCGGCGACGAGCTTCAGGAGCGTCGACTTGCCGCCGCCGTTCGGCCCCACGACGCCAAAGGTCTCGCCGCGCGCGACCGTGAAGGACACGTCCGACAGCGCGGCCACCACCTCGGACGGGGCGAGCGCCGCCGCGAGCGAGCGCCCGAGAAGCGCCGACTTGAGCGTGCCGAAGGCGCGCGTGCGCCCCCATTTGCGATAGCTCTTGGACACCCCCTCGGCCGCGACGGCGGGCGCGGCGGGTGTCATACGGCCTCCGGGTACGAATCGCGTAGCCGGTCGAAGAGCGCGTACCCGAGGAAGAACGAAACGCACGCGATCGCGAGGAGGAGGCCCCACCGGGACGGTTCGATCCACCGGGCGTAGAAGAGCGCGTCGTGCCACCCGTCGAAGAAGGGTGCCGCCGGATTGAGAAGCAGGAGAGCGCGCACACGCTCCTGCTTGATGTCGGAGAGCGTATACAGGACGGGCGTGGCGAAGAACCACAGCGACAGTGCCGTCGCGAGGAGATCCTTCACGTCGCGGAAATGGACCGTGAGCGCGGCGAGGAGGAGTCCCAACCCCGCGACGAAGACCCCTTCGAGGATGAAGAGCGGCACGGCCTGCACGAGCGGCCATCCGAGGGGGATCGACGGGCCGAACGTACCGAAAGCGCCGAGGACGAGGCCGAGGAGGAGGACCGGCAGAGCGAAGACGAAATGGAGGCCCTGCGCGAGGACCGCCACGAGCGGCAGCACCTCGGCCGGGAAGAGGATCTTTTTCAGGAGCGCCCCGTGCGTCGTGAGCGATGCGGCCGCGTCCGTCAGGGACGACGAGAGCCAGTTCCACGGCAGGAGGCCGGAGAAGAGGAAGAGAGCGTACGGCGACGTCGTGGGGCCGCGGCCCGTGAAGATGACGGCGAAGACGATCGCATAGACCGCGAGCATCAGGAGCGGGTTCAGAAGCGACCAGAAGAACCCCAGGACGCTGCCGCGATAGCGGGCCTTCATCTCGCGGGCGACGAGGACGTAAGCGAGCGCGCGGTGGCGCCAAAGGCCGGCGAGGTTTTTCAGCACGCGGCGTCCATCCCGACGCGGGCATCATACGTAGGATGAGGGTCATGGGCGCCCGCGTGATCGCCGAGTCCGTGACGAAGTCGTACGGCGGCGGACGCGGGGCGGCCGGCGTGGACGCCCTCCTCGGCGTCTCGCTCGCGCTCGAGCCCGGCAGCTTCACGGCCCTTCTCGGCCCTTCGGGCTGCGGCAAGTCGACGCTCCTGAACCTCCTCGGCGGCCTCGATCGCCCGACGGAGGGCCGCGTCTTCGTGGACGGGAAGGACCTCGCGACGCTGTCCGAGGACGACCGCGACGCGTATCGCCGGAAGACCGCGGCTACTGTGTTCCAGTTCTTCAATCTCCTGCCCACGATGACGGCGCTCGAGAACGTCGCGTTGCCGCTCCTCCTCGAGGGGGTCTCCTTGGCCGACGCGGACGTGCGCGCGGCACGCGGTCTCCTCGACGTCGGCCTCGCGGACAAGGAGCACGCCTATCCGTACGAGCTTTCGGGCGGGCAGTTGCAGCGTGTCGCGGTGGCGCGCGCGCTCGCGAACGAGCCCGCACTCCTCCTCGCCGACGAGCCAACGGGCAATCTCGACTCGAAGACGGGCGAGCAGGTTCTGGCGCTCGTCGCAGGCCTCGTGAAGGAGCGCGGCATCACGGTCGTCATGGCGACGCATTCGGCCGAAGCCGCGGCGCACGCCTCGCGCATCCTTCGTCTGCGCGACGGACGGCTCGAGCCATGACCGCCTCGAGCCCCGGTCTCCGCTGCGGGTTTCGCTCGCTGATCGGCCCCCTCGTCCTCCGGCCGGCCACAAAGGACCGGCTCCGATTCCTCCTCACGGTTTCGGGCATCGCCGTCGGCGTCGCGACGATCGCCGCGATCCGTCTCGCGAACGCGTCGGTCCTGTCGTCCTTCTCCGACACCGTGGACTTCGTCGCCGGAAAGGCCGGAATCACGGTGCTCGCGGACGGCCCGGGCATTCCCGAGGCGGCGCTCGAACGCCTCGCGTGGCTCCGCCGCGCGGGCGCGACGCTCGCGCCCGCGATCACCGAGACGGCCGCGGCGGGCGCCGCCGACGGCGAGGTCGTCGAGGTTCTCGGCATCGACCCGCTCGCGGACGCGGCGGCACGGGAATATTCATTTGCGAGCGAAGCGAGCGACATCCTCTCGATCTTCGAGAAGGATTCAGTACTGGTCACGTCTGTATTCGCAGAAAGAAATCATCTTCATCCTGGGGATTTCCTGCCGCTCGTCGCTGGAGGCGTCGAGCGACGCTTCCGCGTCGCCGCCGTGCTGCGCCCCACCGGGGCGGCGCGCGCGGCATCGGGCTCGATCGTGTTCATGGACCTCGCGGTCGCGCAGGAGGCGTTCGGAAAGGTCGGCCGTCTCGACCGCATCGACGTCGTCCTGCCGCCCGGCCTCTCCGGAGACGACCGCGCGCGTTTCGAGGAGGAGATCCGCGCCTCGCTGCCCCCGGGCACGACCGCCGGGCGCCCGGAACGGCGCACGGAAACCGTCGATCGCCTCGTGCGCGCGTTTCGCGTGAACCTTTCCGCCCTCGGTCTGATCGCGCTTCTCGTCGGGATGTACTTCGTCTACAACACGCTGTCCATCTCGGTCCTGAGGCGACGCACGGACATCGGCACGGTCCGGGCGCTCGGGGCCTCGAAGCGATCCGTGTTCGCCGTGTTCCTCGCCGAGGGTCTCGCGCTCGGCGTCCTTGGAAGCGCGGCCGGCACGGCTCTCGGGGTGGCGCTTGCGAAGGGCGCGCTCCTTCTCGTGGGCGGCACCGCGACCGAGCTCTACCTCCCGTCGGCACATCCGGCGCTTCACCTCGACCCGCTCGTGCTGCTCCTCGCGTTCACGGTCGGCGTCGCCTCGTCCGTCCTGTCGGCGCTCGCTCCCGCCCTCGAGGCCGCGGGCGTCGAGCCCGCCGCGACGATGCGCCACGGCTCCGTCGAGGCGGCGCGCCGCCGCCGGACACGCCCGCTCGCGCTCGTGGGCTCCGCCCTTCTCGTCCTCGCGTTCCTCGCGACGCGGCCCGGACCCCTCAACGGCCTGCCGCTCTTCGGATTCGTCTCGGTTTTCCTGATCGTCTCGGGTGTCTCGTTGCTCGCGCCCGCGGTCGTGACGTTCGCGGCCGCGCGCCTGGACCGCCCGGCTCTGCGCCTTTTCGGCGTCGAAGCGCGGCTCGCGCGCGCGAACCTGACGGGCAGTCTCTCGCGCACGTCGGTGGCCGTGGCCGCGCTCACGATGGCTCTTGCGATGATGGTCTCGGTCGCGGTCATGGTCGGCTCCTTCCGCACGACGGTCGCGACGTGGGTCGGCCAGACGCTCGCCTCGGATCTTTTTCTATCGCCGGCGAGCGGAAGGTCCGGGCCGTCCTTCGGCCGGATCCCGGACGAGGCGATCGACCTCGTGCGCGCGGTGCCGGGCGTGGACGACGTCGACCCGTTCCTCGCTTTCTCAGCCACACGAAATGGAGTGCCGTTCACCGTGGGCTCGGGCCTCTTCGCGTTCATCGCGAAACACGGGAACCTGCCGCTCGTGGACGGGCGCGACACGAGGGTGGTCTTCACGGAGGCCCTCGGAAAGGACGAGGCGATGATCTCGGAGCCGTTCGCCGAGAAATTCCGGGTGAAGGTGGGCGAGCTCGTGGAGCTCCCAACCGACCGCGGGCCCGTCCAGGTGCGCGTCGCCGGGATCTACACGGACTACTCGAACGACCGCGGCACGGTCACGCTCGACCGCGCGCACTTCCAGCGGCTCTGGTCGCTCGCCGGCGCTTCGTCAGTCGCCGTGACGCTGAAGGACGGAGTCTCGCCCGAGGAGGGCGCGCGCCGAGTGGCGGCGGCTTTGCGTGGACGGTTCGCGCTTCGGGTGCGAACGAACGCGACGCTCCGAAAAATCGTCCTCAGGATTTTCGACCGCACGTTCGCCGTCACATACGCGCTCGAGGCCGTCGCGCTCGCCGTCGCGGTGCTCGGCGTCTTCAACACACTGACGGCGCTCGTTCTCGAAAGACGGCGCGAGATCGGCCTCCTGCGCGTCCTCGGCACCTCGGCCGCGCGCGTGAAGCGCGCCATCCGCTACGAGGCGGCCGCTATCGGCGGCCTTGGAGCCGGCCTCGGGGCGCTTGCGGGCGGCGCGATGTCGCTCGTCCTCGTGCACGTCATCAACCGCCAGTCGTTCGGCTGGACGATCGCGATGCACACGCCGTGGGGCTTCCTCGCGGCCGCGCTTGGCCTCGTTCTCCTCGCGACGCTCGCCGCAGCCTCGCGGCCTGCAAGCCTTGCGGCCGCGACGGACGTCGCGGCCGCACTGAAGGAGGAATAGATTTGCTTCGGATCGCAATCGCCGCGGCGTTTACCCTTTTCACCTTCAAAGAAATCCTCGCTTCCGATTCGCGCATCGAGAGCACGAAGGCGAACGGACGCTTCAAGCCACTCGATCCGAAGCAGAGTCTCTCGTTCCCCCGCGACCACGGGTCGCACGACGACGCGCGCGTGGAGTGGTGGTACGTGACGGGCCATCTCGACACGCGTTCAGGAAAGCGCATCGGCTACCAGCTCACGTTCTTCCGCACGGGCATCGCCGACGAGCCCCGGTCCGCGCGCGCCTCGGCCTTCGCCGCCCGCGATCTCTTCCTCGCGCACTTCGCGCGGACGGACGTTCAGGCCGGGACGTTCCGGTTCGCCGAGCGGATTCACCGGACGGGCGTCGGAGCGGCCTTCGCGCGCGAGGACCGGCTCTGTGTCGCGAACGAGGACTGGCGCCTCGAGGAAGTCGGGGGCCAGCTCGTTCTCTTCGCTTCGGACGGCGGCGAGGAGATTTCGCTCGTCTTGACGCCCGAAAAGCCACCGGTCCTCCACGGCGCGGACGGCCTTTCGCACAAGGGACCCGAAAGCGAAGCCGTCAGCCGGTACGTGAGCCTGACGCGCCTGAACTCTGAGGGCTGGTGGACGAGGGGTGGAAAGAGCGAAGCCGTGACGGGACTTTCGTGGTTCGACCACGAGTGGGGCCCGGGCTCGATCGGAAAGGACACCACGGGCTGGGACTGGTTCGCGTTGCACCTTCTCGACGGGCGCGATCTCATGCTCTACCGGATGCGCGGCCCGGCCGGATCGCCCACGCTCTTCTCGGCCGGAACGCTCGTCGAGAAGGACGGGCGCGCGATACCGATCGGCGCCTCGGACTTCACGATCGAGGAGACGGCCCGCTGGAAGAGCCCGGCAAGCGGAGCGAGCTATCCCGCGCGGTGGGTCCTCCGCGTGCCGCGCGCGGGAGTCGCGGCGGAGGTCGTCCCGCTCGTCAAGGACCAGGAGCTCGTGACGGGGAAGTCGACTCGCGTGACGTACTGGGAAGGCGCCTGCGACGTGACCGTGCCGGGCAGCAGCATCCCGCTCGGCCGCGCATACGTCGAGATGACGGGGTACGCGGGGACGGGCGGGTTGGGTGCGTTCCGCTGAACCGATTTCTGGTCAGGCCTTCGCCGCGAGCCGACTCCGGCGTACGCCATAGAGAAAATAGAGCGCGAGGCCGATCGCGAGCCAGACCACGAAACGCTCCCAGGTGTGCTTCGGCAGGCCCAGCGCGAGCCAGAGGCAGAAAAGGATTCCCAGCGGCGCGCTCACCCACACGGCCGGCGTTTTGAACTTGCGAAGCGCCTCGGGGCGCTTGACGCGCAGAACGAGGACGCCGAGGCAGACGATCACGAAGGCGAAGAGCGTCCCGATGTTCGTGAGCTCGACGACCTCGTCGATGTTCAGGAGCCCCGCGGGAAGGAGGACGAGGATGCCCGTGACCCACGTGGCGTTGAGCGGAGTTCCGCGCGGGCCGACGTGCGCGAACCAGCGCGGAAGGAGGCCGTCGCGTGCCATCGCCATGAAGATCCGTGGCTGCGCGAGCTGGTAGACGAGGAGCGCTCCCGCGAGCGCGGCGACCGCGCCCACGCTCACGATGCCGGCGACGCGGTTCATGCCGATGGACGAGAAAGCGTGCGCGATGGGATCGGCGACGCCGCGGTAGGCCGCGTACGGGAGGATGCCCGCGACGACCGCGCAGACCCCCACGTAAATCACCGTGCACACGGCGAGGCTCCCAAGGATCCCGCGCGGGAGGTCGCGGCCCGGGTCGCGTGTCTCCTCGGCTGTCGTCGAAACCGCGTCGAAGCCTATGAACGCGAAGAAGATGATCGCGGCACCCGCCTGGATACCCTTGAGACCGTTCGGCGAGAAGGGAATGTAGTTCGCACTCTTGACGTAAAACGCGCCGACTACGATGACTCCGAGGAGAAGCACGACCTTCACGAAGACGATCACGTTGTTGAAACGCGCGGATTCCTTGATGCCCCACGCGCAGAGCGCCGTGATGACGATCGTGATGAGCATCGCGAGGAGGTTCATCCCGATCGGGAATCCGCCGAGGATCGGCGCGCCCGAGAGAGCGTTCCAGCTCGGAAACACCGCCGCGCCGGCGAGGACGCCCGACTTGGCCTGCGCAAGGTAGCCGAGCCTCGCCGAGAGGCTCGACGCGTCCGGGTGCGCCTTCAGGAACTCTTCGCTCACCTGCAGCATCGTGCGGCTGTCGAGCGTGAGCCAGCCCGGCAAGCGGACGCCCACGCCCTGCAGGAGGTTGTTCGCGTAGCTCCCCCACGAGATCGCGACGGCCACGTTCGAGATTGCGTACTCGAGGAGGAGGTCCCAGCCGATGATCCACGCCATCAGCTCGCCGAGCGTCGCGTAAGCGTAGGTGTAGGCGGAGCCGGAGACGGGAATCATGGAAGCCATTTCCGCGTAGCAGAACGCCGTGAACCCGCATGCAACGGCCGTCAGGAGGAAGCTGACCATCAGGGCGGGGCCCGCGGCCGGACGCGTGACGCCGTAGGAGGAGTCGAAACCACCGGCGAGCCCCGTGCCGAGGCTCGAGAGGATGCCCGCACCGATGATCGCGCCCACGCCCATGAACGTGAGGTCCCACGCCGTGAGCGTCCGCTTGAGATGTCCGTGACCGGGGCCTGGCTCGTCCACGCTCGCCTGGAGCTGCTCGATGGACTTCGTACGAAACAGCCGGTTCCTCAAGCAGGTCCCTCCCTGTCGATGTGATTGCGACGCGGTCGCGCGAGTCTAGCGGGCAAGCACTCGCGGCGGGAGCTCGGACAGCGAGCGGATCGCTTCGGAGCCTTCGGGTGCGCGTCCTGAGCGGTCGACGAGCAGCGCGTGAAGGCCCGCCGCGCGAGCGCCGTGGTAGTCGTCGACGAGCGAATCGCCCACGTGCAGCGCGCTCACATGCGGGACGCCCGCGAGCCGGACGGCCTCGTCGAAGATGGCTCGCGAGGGCTTCGACGACCCGACGACCGCGGAAACGACGACGCCGTCGAAGAAGGGCAAAAGCTCCAGCCGCTCGAGGAGCCGCGGCAGCGTCGAATCCCAGTTGCTGACGACGAGAAGCGTCATCCCCGCGCCGCGAAGCGCCGAGAGAACTTCGCGCGTCTCGGCGTAGACCCTCCAATGCTTGTCCTCGCGGAAGTGCGCGACGAGGCCGTTGAGAAGCGGTTCCGGCAGCCCTTTCCCGCCCGTGCGGCCGAAGACCCCTTCGACGAAGCGCCTCCAGAAGCCGGCCTCGCCCTCCAACCCGCCCCAGCGTTCCTCGCCGCGCTGGCGCCGGGCCTCGACCTCCCGCCAGGTCGCGTGCACGGCGCGGTGCACCGCTTCGAGGTCCGCCTCGACCCCGTGCGTCGCGAACGCTTCGCGGTAGACCTTCTCGACCGGGGGATCCGCCTCGAGGAGCGTCTGCCCCGCGTCGAAAAAGACGGCTCGGATGTTTCTCAAAGCCGTCGGGGTCGCCGTGCTCTCTCCGGAAATCAGGGCATCACCTGGCCGCCGTCGATCACGAGGGCCTGGCCGGTTATGTTCTTCGCCTCGGGTGACGCGAGATACGCGACGAGGCCCGCGACCTCGGGCGGCGAGAGGACCTCGCCGAGAGGCGCCATTCTTGCGGCGAGTTGGAAGGCCTCCTCCACGCTCTTCTGCATGGTCTTGCCCATGAGGACGATTCCCGAGCGCCCCATTTCCGTGTCGACCCAGCCCGGGCACACGGCGTTCACAGTGATCTTCCGCGGAGCGAGCTCCAGGGCGAGCGTGCGCGTGAGCCCGATGATGCCGTGCTTGGACGCGCTGTAGGCGGCCATGCCGGCGACCCCGAAGCGTCCCGTCACGGAGGAGAGGTTCACGATGCGCCCGCCGTCGGGCAGGAACGGCCGCGCCGCGCGGCAGACGCGCCACGTGCCCGTGAGGTTCACGTCCAGGATTCTTTGCCAGGCCTCGTCCGAGCGTTCGTCGCCGTCGAAGGGAGACGGCCCGCCGATCCCCGCGTTGTTCACGAGGATGTCGATGCGCCGATCCGGGCGCGCGGCCCGCTCGACGCCCGTCGCGACGGAGGCAGCGTCCACGACGTCGAGGAGGACGGCCGACGCCGAGCCTCCGGCGTTCCGGATCTCGGCCACGACGGCCGCGCCGTCGCTCTCCTTGCGCGCTCCCACCGCCAGGTGAGCGCCTTCCTCCGCGAGCCGCAGCGCGATGGCCCGCCCGATGCCTCTGCCCGCACCCGTCACGAGCGCCGTCTTTCCCGCGAGACGTCCGTCCGCCATGAATCCTCCGGCCGGCGATTCTACGGGCGGGCGGCCCCGCGTAAGATCGCCCGGGTGAAAGTCGAGGTCCTGCTGTTCGCGTCGCTGAGGGACGCGGTCGGGCGCACGATCGCGGTCGAGGTACCGGAGCCGGCCACCGTCACGTCGCTCCGGCGCGCCCTCGAGGCCGCCCATCCCGCCATCGCGCGCTTCGGAACGCGCGCGAAGCTCGCGGTCAACGAGGCATGGGCCGGGGAAACCGACCCCGTCTCGCCAGGCGACACCGTCGCGCTCCTGCCTCCGGTAGCCGGCGGCTAGGCCAGCTTTAGGTCTTCCGCCAGCAGCGCGTAGTCGACCGCCCCGCGCGACGACCCGTCGAACTCGAAGATCGTCTTCCCGACGGATGGCGCCTCGGCGAGCGCGACGTTGATGCGGATCGGCGAGAGGATCTTCGTGAAGCGTTCGCGCAGCGTGTCGAGGAGCTCCGTCGAGACGGCGGTCCTCAGGTCGTAGAACGTCGGCAGGACGCCCGCGATCCGGAGAGGCTTTTCGCGCGAGGCGTTCTCCTCCTTCACGAAGAGGCGCGTCTTCTCGAGCGCCGGGAGCGAGAGAAAGTCGAGCTTCGCGGGCAGGATGAGCTCGTCCGCGAAGTGGTACACGTTCTCGAGGAGAAGCGACGCCGCGGGCGGACAGTCGAGGATGACGACCTCATAGGCCTCCTCGCCGAGCGCCTCGAAGCGCCTTTCGAGGCGAGTCCTGCGTTTTTCCTTCCCCTTCTCCCGGAACACGTCCTCGACGTCGAGAAGCCGCTCCCCGGCCGGGAGGACGTCGAGATTCTCGCGAGCCGCGCGCACCACCGAATCGTCGAAGGAGGCGTCCTTCGTCACCCAGGCCGCGAGACCTCGCGTTTCGGCAGCGAGCCCGAGGGACATTCCGACGCCTCCCTGTGGATCGGCATCCACGAGGAGCGTCCGGCGCCCGGCGCGGGCAGCCGCGGCCGCCAGGTTCACGGCGGTCGTTGTTTTCCCCACGCCGCCCTTTAGCGCGGAGACGGCCAGCACGCGGCAGCGGCGCGTCGTCATCGTTCGATTCCCGGCGCGCCGGTCTTATCATGTTTCCATGCCCTTCCTTTCGGCGGACCCGCTCGACCCCATCTCGCTACTGGGCGTCGTTCGGCGCGGCAGAGACGGCGGACTCGCCCTCTTCGTGGGTGTCGTGCGCGACGAAAACGAGGGCCACCGGGTGGATCGGCTGGAATACGAGGCCTATGGCCCCATGGCCGAAAAGGAGATGGTACGGATCTCGACGGACCTCGCCCGAAGTCATCCTGACGCGCAAGTGCTTTTCCGCCATAGGGTTGGAGCGCTCATGGTGGGTGATGTCGCGGTGGTGGTCGCGGCCTCCGCTCCCCATCGGGCTGAGGCCTTCGCCGCTTGCCGGGCTGGAATCGAGGCGATCAAGGCCCGGGTTCCGATCTGGAAGCGCGAGTTCGGCTCGTCTGGCGCGGTCTGGGTCGAGCCCTGCGGAGAGTCAAGCCATCAGCACGAAAGTGATTGAAAATTCAACCACTTCCTTCTAGAATCCCACGTCCGGAATCAGTTCTGGCCGGCTCCCCCGGAACGGGAGGAACGCGGACAGTCTCGCCAACGGTTCCATGGAATTTTCGGGGCCGGCGTCCTTCCGGGAGACGGATTCGGAGGTTTGAAGATGTTTCTCGCTCTCAGGCGGATCCATGTTTCCGCAAGCGATTTCCCGCGCTCACGCCGGTTCTACGGGGAGACCCTCGGACTGCCCGAAGGAGGCGGCTTCGAGAATGACTGGGTCGAATTCGCGCTGGGCCCTCTGCTTCTCAAGCTCACGCCCATGCGCCCCGGCGAAGTGCCTTCGCGCAACCAGGTCGCCGCGGTTTTTTCCACCTGGTCGCTCGACGAGACCATCACGAAGCTCAAGGAACGCGGTGTCACGGTGACGCGCCCGCCGGCCGATGAATTCACGGGCCGCTCGGCGGAGATCCTGGACCCGGACGGCTACCGAATCATCGTCTTCCAAGCCTCGGATCTGCATCCCGACGAAGACTGGGTGCCGACGTCGCAGATCGACGAGCTCGTCAAGCAGAAACTCCATGCGCGCAAGAGGCGCGAGCAGGCCCGCACGCTCGGCGGGGCGAAGAAGAAAGCGCGCCGGCCGGCGCCGAAGAGGGCCGCGAAGAAAACGCGTCCCGCGAAAAGGAGACCGGCGAAAAAGGCGACCCGACGCCCGGCGAAAAGGCCCGCCACGAAGCGAAAGCCCGCAAATCGGCCCGCAAAGAGACCCGCAAAGAAAAAAACCGGTCGACGTCGCCGTTAAGCCGGCCGCAAGCGCGTGGGATGGGTTCCGGCCTGGACACTCCCTTCCGACCGGAAGGAGAGCCACGATGACGACCTGTTCCCTTCTCGCGCGCACCTCTCGACGACTTCCTCTGCTCAGCACTTCCTCCGCTCTCGTCGTGGCTCTCCTTCTCCTTTTCAGCGGACGACACGTGTCGGCAGACGCGGGAATCCCACTGGCCTCCGCCTCTCTCACGAGACCGTCCACCATCGACTCGACGGTCACCAAGGTCACCGGGACGGTTCTCGACCTCGTCGGCGGGCAGATCCAGATCGACGTGTCGGGAGCGACCATCACGAACGGGGACGACCCGAACGCGGGTCCACTGCCTTCGACCGCGATCCCCGTGGGCGCGCGCGTCGTCGCCCAGGTCACCATCCTGGCGACGCTCCCTCCAATCTCCTTCCCGCCGCCTCCCCTGCCGGCGACGAGCGTCGTCGTCTTCCTGCCGCGTGACGGCCGGCTCGCGGGGACGATCGAGGGCGTGGATGTCGCAGACGGAAAGTTCACGATGTTCTATCGCGCCATTTCCACGAACTCAGCCACGACCTGGTCCGGAGTGGGACCCAACGGGCCGGTCAAGGGCATCGGCGATCTGGTGGCGGGAATGTACGCCACGGTCGCGGTCGTCGCGAGTTCCGGGGGCCTGCTCGCCGCAAGCGTCGACGCCATAGGGTTCGTCACGCCTCCGCACCTCATCGCGTTCCGCGGCCCCGTGCAGACGATCTCCCCCACCCAGTGGCAGATCGCGGGGCGCGTGGTGCAGGTGGATTCCGACACGAAGATCGTCGGCGATCCCAAGGTGGGCGACATCGTCGACGTCGTGGCGCTCGTCCACGACCCGCTGCCGGGGTCTCTGGCGCCCTCGTACCTCGTCGCGGTCTCGATCACCAAGGCGCCCGCCATCACGCCTCCTCCGGGCGACCGCGCGACCGAATTCGACGGCATCGTCGAGTCGATCCCCACCGCCCCGACGGCGAACGGTGCACCGCTGGGCCATTGGGAGATCTCCTCGCGCGACGTCATCGTGAACGGGCTCACAAAGCTCGACACGGGCATCATCGTCGGCTCGGCCGTCCACGTGAAAGGCACCTTCGTGATGGCCTCGGCGGTGGTCGGGAGCCTCTCTTCGACCCAATTCGTCGCGACCGAGATCACGAAGAAGTAGAGGGCCGGCCCTCGCTCCTTCCGGCGGCGGGCCCTTTCGGGCCGCCGCTTTTGCTTTTCGGATAACCTCGCCGGCATGAGCACAAGCCTCACCGATTTCTGCCGTGCGGAGATCGCCGCGCTGAAGGACGCGAAGACCTGGAAGAAAGAGCGCGTCCTGGAAGGTCCCACGGGGGCACGCGTGCGCGTGGACGGGCGCGACGTCCTCATGCTCACCTCGAACAACTACCTCGGGTTCGCAAACCATCCGCGCATCGTCCAGGCCGCGAAAAACGCGCTCGAAAAGTGGGGGAACGGCCTCGGCTCGGTGCGTTTCATCTGCGGCACGCAGGCTCTCCACAAGGAGCTCGAGGAGACGATCTCGCGCTTTTTCGGCACCGAAGACACGATCCTCTATATGTCCTGCTGGAACGCGAACGAGGGGCTCTTCGCGCCGCTTCTCTCCGAGGAGGACGGCCTCCTCACGGATGCCCTCAACCACGCCTCAATCATCGACGGCGCGCGCCTGTGCAAGGCGAAAAGATTCGTAACGCCGCACGGCGACCTGGCGGCTCTCGAGAAAACCCTGAAGGAGGCGTCGTCCCTGAGGCGCCGGCTCTTCATCACGGACGGCGTCTTTTCCATGGAGGGTGAGATCGGGCCGCTCCGCGAGCTCGCGGACCTCTGCGAGACGTACGACGCTACTTTCGTCGTGGACGATTCCCATGCGACGGGAGTCCTCGGAA
>CALAQS010000306.1 GCA_937888435.1 uncultured Acidobacteriota bacterium | reverse complement strand
CGTGGCCCAACGTCGCGCGAAGAAAACGGCTCGTGCGGGCTCGCGGTATCAAGGACTCGATCACGCGCCGCGGGCGAGAGGATCTCAGGCCAGCGGCGCGTCGAGGACTTCGCGGATCTTCGCCGTGAGGGCACGTTGGGTGAAGGGCTTTGCGAGGAAGCCGGACGCCCCACTTTCGTCGACGCTCCTCACGACGTCGGCGGCGTAGCCCGACATGAACACCACCTTGATGGAGGGGCGGAGCGCCGCCACGCGAGATGCCAACTGGCGTCCGTTCATCCCCGGCATGACGAGATCGGTCAGGAGAACGTGAATGGGCCGCGGGTCATGGGTGACGACGTCGAGCGCGGCCGCCCCGCTTTCGGCGACGAGCACCGCGTAGCCCCGCCGTTCGAGGACCACCTTCGCGAGGGCTCGGACGGCGGGCTCGTCTTCGACGAGGAGGACCGTCTCCGTCCCGTGGTGAGAAGCAACCGCCGGCCGGATACCAGAAGTCATCGGCTCGTCGCACCGCGGCAGATAGATCCGGAACGTCGTCCCCGCGCCCGGTGCGGTCTCCACTGCCACATACCCACCGGTCTGCCGAACGATGCCGTAGACCGTCGCCAGGCCCAGGCCCGTCCCTTTCCCCTTCATTTTCGTCGTGAAGAAAGGCTCGAAGAGGTGACCGACTGTCTCGGCATCCATGCCGGTTCCGGTATCCGTGACCGAAAGAACGACGTACCGCCCGGGCGGGATCGAATCCTGCATGGCCGCGAGCGGCGCCTCGAGATCCGCGTCTGCCAGCGCGACGGTCAGGCTGCCGCCTCCGGGCATCGCATCGCGCGCGTTGACCGCGAGGTTCATGACGACCTGCTCCAACTGGCCGCGATCCGCCTTCACCCGTCCGAGGTTCGGAGACACGACGACGCTCACCTTGACGTCCTCGCCGATGAGGCGTTCCACCATGGTCGACAGGCCGCTCACGACGTCGCCCATATCGAGGACCCCGGGAACGAGCGTCTGTTTGCGGCTGAAGGCGAGGAGCTGCCGGGTCAGCGCCGCAGCCCGTTCGGCCGCCTTGACGATCTCGACTACGCTCTCTCGCTTCTCCGGGTCGCCCTCGAGCGACGCCTGCAGCAGTTCGCCGTAACCCTGGATCACCGTGAGGAGGTTGTTGAAGTCGTGCGCCACGCCCCCAGCGAGCCGGCCCACCGCCTCCATCTTCTGTGATTGCGCGAGCTGCTGCTGCGTCTCGAGGAGCGCGGCCTCCGCCTTCTTGCGCTCTGAGATGTTGTCGAAGACCACGACGAAGAGGCCCTTCTTCGGGCTGTAGGCCGCGATCGAGAACCAGATCCCGAGAGCCTGGACGTAGGTCTCTAGCGTCTCCGGGATCCCCGTGGAGGCCACGCGGCCGAACGTTTCAAACAGCTGCGGGTCCAAGTCCCTGAGGCCGGGGATGACGTCCGAGACCCGCCGGCCGACGACGTCCTTGAGTCCCGTGAGCTCGCCGAAGGCGCGGTTCGCCGCGAGGTAGATGAAGTCAGACGGCCGCCCGTCCTCCCAGAGCATCTCGCAGTACGCAAAGCCGTTCATCATCCCGCCGAAGAGGGCGCGGTAGCGCTCTTCGCTCTCGCGCAGCGCCTCGCGGGCGTCCAGCGCGTCGAGCGCGAAGGAGAGATTCCCCGCCAGCTCCTCGAGGAGCGCGAGCTCCTCAGCGTCTATGAAGGCCTTCTCCGCGGAGTAGACGATGAGACCCGCGGTCACCGCGCCGCCGCGCCGAATGGGGATGGCCGCGATCGACCCAAAACCAGGGGAAGGATGAAGCCTGCGCCAGGGAACAACCATCGGGTCGGCCTGGACGTCCGAGACGATCACGGAGCGCCCCTCCCGGATCGCGATTCCCAGCGGGCCCCGGCCCTCGGGCGTGTCGTCCCAGCGCACCTCGATCCGCTGGAGATATCCGGCCTCGTCTCCGGCACTCGCGACCGGCATGACTCGCATCGTCTCCGTATCGGCGCGCCCCACCCAGGCGAGCGCGTAGCCGCCGTGCGAGACGAGAATCCGGCAGACGTCCTTCGGGAGCGACTCTTCGTCCGCCCCGCGGACGAGGAGCTGGTTCACCTCGGAGATCGTCCGGAGGAGGCGATTTAGGGCGCGGATGCGGTCCTCTGCGGTCTTTCGCGCGGTGATGTCACGCACGATCGACAGGAAGAGCGTCTCGTCTCCCGCCTTCACGAGACCTAGGTTGACCTCGACCGGGAACTCGCTCCCGTCCGCGCGCCGGTGGCGCGTCTCGACAAGGAGGCTCCCCCGGGCGGCGGCGGTCTCCATGTCGTGTCGGAGCGCGTCGCGCGTCCCGCTCGCGCGCACATCGGTCGCGTGCATCGAGAAAAGCTCGTCCCGCGCCCAACCGTACATGACTTCGGCCGCGCGGTTCGCCTGGAGAACGCGGCCGTCGCTCCCGACGAGGAAGATCGCGTCGGTCGCCTGCTCGACGAGAGCTCCGAAGCGCGCCTCGCTCCGCGCGAGCTTGACCTCGTTCGCGGTCACGAGCGAGCGCCAGAGGCCGACGGCCCCGGCGGACAGCCCGACGAGCAGAGCGCCCCACGTGATTCCCTTTTGGAGCATGTCCTTCCGGAACGCCGCGAGCGCCTCGTCCTCGTCTACCTTGACGACGAGGCCCCAAGGGGTGTTCGCGATCCGCCGCAGGGCGGCGAACACCTTCGCACCGCGATAGTCGACGAAGGCGCGGAAGCCTTCCTTTTCCGAGAGCGCCGCGCCGGCGGCCAGACCGGCGCTCTTGAGTGGAAGCCGGAACGATAGCGGCGGATCCGGGCGGAAGCGCAGGGGGGAGAGAAAGAGAACGTCCGTCCCGTCTTCCCGGACGAGCAGGGACTCACTGGACGAGGCCGCCACCGGCTGCCCGAGAAGATCGAAGAGAAGCGTCGAGGCGTCGCCCACGGCGAGGACGGCTCCGAGGATCCGGAGCTGCCCGGCGCCGGCTTCGTCGCCCGTCACCGGCATCGCGTGCACGAGGCCTGTCACGCCGTCCGGCTCGCGCACGAGAGCGATTTTGGGGGCGCCCGAACTAATTACATCCGCGGCGAGCGCCAGGGCCGCCGCACCGGGGGCGGGACCACCGCCGGACGCGCGGACTCGCCCGGACGCGTCAAGAGTCGAAACGGACCTCTGGTGAAGGAGGTGCCGGTAATCGGACAGGACTCGTTGCAGGTGCGCGGCCTGAACGTCGACGGTTTCTCCGGACAGGCCCGGGGCGAGGAGCCCGCGAACGGATGGGAGCGCAGCGAAGAACCTCAGGTCTTCCGTCACGTCGAGGATGCGCCGCTCGAGAAGGTCGCGCTCGTGGTCCGCGCGCAGCGAGAGCTCCCGCCGCCAGCCCTCGACCGCCGCCTCTCGCCGGTCCGGAACGAAGGACGCGAAAAACCAGAAGACGGCGGCCGCGAAAACGACGAGGAGAAACGACAGCCCCAGAGCCTGCAAATGGGCGCTGGCCCATCGGACGAGGCGACGCACGAACGTCACATTGGGACCGTCTCGGCAGTGTACCCCGCGCCGATCGAGTTCGGCGCGCCAGAGCGCATCAGTCGGGGACCGCCGGCGGGCCGCCGGGATCAGCCCTTCTTCTGTTTGCTCTTCGGGTTGTTGAGCGCCGGAAGGAGAGAGGAGCCGAAGACCGAGACGGAAGGCGCCGCTCGCGCCAGTCCCGGCTGCGACTCGGTCGTCTGAGCCCGTACTCCCTCGAGCCGTACGACGACGACCTCCACAGATCGATCCTCCCAGGGTTGGTCCACTTTTCGGCCGCCATGTCGGTACATTCTTCGACCGCCCTTGAAGCATAAATAGTTTCTGCGCTACGG
>CALAQS010000305.1 GCA_937888435.1 uncultured Acidobacteriota bacterium | reverse complement strand
TCTCGAGCGGTCCGTCGTGTCCCGCGCCGCCGAGGACGAAGAGGCGCGCGGCGCGCATCCTCGCGGCCGCCTCACGGGCGATGGGGAGCGGAAACAGAGTCTCGCGTTCTCCCCAGATCAGGGTCGTTCCTTCCGGCAGCTCGCCGAGGTGCTCGAAAAGGCCGTCGGCCTCGGTGAGGCGGGCGACCGTGGCTGCTGCTGTCCCTCCGCCGTAGTTCCGGCCGAACGCATCGAGAACGAAACCCGCCGAGGGCGCGGGCTTGCGGAAGAAAAGAAGGTCGAAAATGCGGCGGGCTCCCGCGCGGTCCGTGGGCAGGACGCGTGCGCGCTCGGCTTCAGCGTCAGCCGGAAGGGAGAGGCCCGCCGCGTCCACGAGGACGAGCCGGCCCGCCTTCCAGGGGAACTTCAGCGCGTACCAGCCCACCGTCCAGCCGCCGAGGGAGTGGCCGACGAGATCGACCTTTTCGAGCGCGAGCGCGCGCGCGAGCGCATCCAACGCCGCGACGCGGCCCGTGAGGCCATAGCCCGCCAAATCCCTGGGCGGGTCGCTCCGGCCGGAGCCGGGCGCGTCGGGCAGGATCACGGTGCGGCCGCGCCGGGCGAGAAAGCGCGCGGTGTCCGTCCAGTAAGTCGCGTCGGCGCCGAGACCGTGCAGCAGAATGACCGGCCGCTCGGCCGAGAGCGGTCCGAGGACGAACGCCGAGAGGGTCGTTCCATCGTCGGCCGCGAAGACCTCGCGCCGCGCGCCGGCGAAATCCAGGCGCGCCTCCTGAATCGAGCGGTAAACGGGAAGCGGATCCACGGCGACCGCGCCGAAGAGGAAGCAGAGAGAAAAGGCGAGTAGTGCCAGGAGGGCACGCAGAAGTAGTCGCCGCGAACTCATCGCAGACCGGACGGTAGCAATTTTCTTGGAAGGGTGAGTGGGGCCACTCAGTACGCGAGGAGCGAGCGGAGGGCCGCGAGGATGTCGCCGCTCTGCGGGAGCGTGGCCTCCTCGAGCTGCGGCGCGTAGCCGCAGAACGCGTCCACCGCGGCGACGCGGCGCACGGGCGCATCCAGCCACGCGAAGAGCTCGTCGGCGGCGCGCGCGGCGATCTCGGCGCCGAACCCGTGCGTCTGCCAGTCCTCGTGCACGACGAGAAGCCGGTTCGTCCGCTTCACGCTTTCGGCCACGGCCGTGAAGTCATAGGGCGCGAGCGAGCGCAGGTCGAGGATCTCCGCCTCGCGGCCGTCCTCCTCCGAGAGCCGGGCCGCGGCGACCGCGCTGCGGAAAACCGTGGCGCCGTACGTCACGATCGTGGCGTCCGTCCCGGGCCGCACGGTGCGCGCCTTGCCGAAGGGGATCATGAAATCCGGCCCCGGATAGCGGCCCTTGTTGTGCGTCTGACGGTACAGGTGCTTGTGCTCGAGGAAGAGCACAGGGTCGTCGCAGCGGATCGCGGTACGGAGGAGGCCGTTCGCGTCGAGGGCATTCGAGGGCATGACGACGCGCAGGCCCGGAATGTGCGCGAACGTCACCTCGCCCGACTGCGAGTGGTACGGCCCGCCGCCGGTGAGATAGCCGCCGATCGCGACCCGGATGACGACCGGAGCGCGGAACGCTCCGCCCGAGCGCCAGCGAGTCGTGGCGAGCTCGTCGCGGATCTGGAGCATCGCGGGCCAGATGTAGTCGAAGAACTGGATCTCGACGACGGGCTTCAGCCCGCGCGCGGCCCAGCCGAGGGCGCGCCCCACGATGCCCGCCTCTGCAAGCGGGGAGTTGAAGACGCGCGCGGGCCCGAAAGCTTTCTGGAGGCCGGCCGTCACCTTGAAGACGCCGCCCTTGCCCTTGCACTCGCCGAGCGCTTCGGCGCGGCTCGCGTCCGCCACGTCCTCGCCCCAGATCGCGATGCGCGAGTCGCGGGCCATCTCGTCGCGGAGCGCGGCATTGATGAGATCGACCATCGTCGTCGGCTCTCCCGCGAAGGCGGGCGCCTCTTCCGTGTCGAAGGCGGCCGAGGCCGGGTCCACGTCTGGCGAATAGATGTGCGCCTGGACGGTCTCGGGCGCGGGCTGGGGCCGTGCGGCAGCGGCGTCCGCAGCGGCGTTCACTTCGGCGCCCACGTCCTCACGCAGCTTCGCGAGGTCGTCGGCCGTGGCGATCCCCGCCTGCTCGAGAAAAGCCGCGAACAACTCGAGCGGGTCGCGATCCCGGTCCTTCTTGCGTTCCGCCTCGGACCGGTAGAGCTTCTCGTCGTCGGAGAGCGAGTGCGAGTAGGAGCGGATGACGTGCGCATGGACGAGGGACGGCCCCTTCCGGTCGCGCGCGTAGGCGAATGCGTACCTCAGCGCGTCGTACGAGGCCAGAAAGTCGCAGCCGTCGGTCTCGGCGACGAAGAGGCCGGGATACGACCGCACGAGCTTCGAGATGGAGCCCCCGGGCGTGTTCACCTCGACGGGCACCGAGATCGCGTAGCCGTTGTCCTCCACGACGAAGACGACGGGGAGCTTCAGCGTGCACGCCGAGTTCAGCGCCTCCCAGAACTCGCCCTCCGAGGTGGAGCCCTCTCCGATCGTGACCACGACGACTTCGTCCGCCGCCGCCTGCGCGATCGCGCCGGCGAGGCCGGACGCCTCCTCACGCAGGAGATAGCGGCCGGCCTCCGCCGCTCCGACGCCGGGCAGGCATTCGGTGCTCGTGGGCGACGAGGTCGTGAAGATGCGCAGCGCGGCCGCGCCCCAGTGCGAGGGCATCTGCCGCCCCTTGGACGCCGGGTCGTCCGCGGCGCCGAAGGCCTGCAGGAGCATGTCCCGAGGCGTCACCCCGAGGCCGAGGCAGATCGCGCGGTCGCGGTAGTACGGAAAGAGCCAGTCCGACCCCTTCCGCATGTGGAGCGCGATCGCCGTCTGGACCGCCTCGTGCCCCGCGCCGCTGATCTGGAAGTAGATCCTGTTCTGGCGCTTGAGCTGGATCTCCTTGTCGTCGATCCGCCGGGACGTGACCATGTTCCGGTACACCCGGAGAAGATCCTCGCGCGAAAGCCCTTCATACGAGTCCGCTTTCGGCGGCGCGATTTCCGTCGCCATCGGGCGGAGATTACCGGAAAAAGGCCGCGCCAGAGGCGGGGCGCTACGCGGCCGGATGTGCGGCGGTCGCGGGGGCGTCGGGGGTGCCGGGAGACGCGTGCGCGTGCCAGTCCGAGTGCGGCGCGCGGTTTTCGACGATCCATCCCTTGAGGAGCTCGCGATACGTGCGCGCCGGAATGCCCTCCTCTCTGAAAAAGGGCTCGAGCGCGGTACTCAGCGCAGGCAGGCGGTAGAAAGGCACGGCGGGGAAGTAGTGGTGCTCGAGGTGCAGGTGCGACCAGAGATAGACGAACTCCCAGAACGGCGAGCGCGCCATCCGGGTGCCCCATTTCGCGGGCTCGCCGGGCACGATGTCGTAATGCTGCCCGAGGCGGTTGAGGGCGAACGCGGGAGGGAAGACGAAGAACACGGGCACCGCATAAAGCCACAGGAGGCGCGAGGCCCCGCCGAAAAAGCCGATCGCCGACGCCGCCAGAAGGTGCAGGCCGATGGCCGCGAGGCGCTCACCGCGGATTCTCCGCTGGAGCGTCTCGGGATACGTGGCGGTCTCCACTCGGGCGGCGCGGAAGTAGATCGGGAAGAGCATGGGGGTCGCGTAAAGCAGCTTCAGCCACCGCACGTTCCTTTTCGGCGAGAGGTGCGCACGCTTCGGGTCGTCCGTGGTCGAGCCGAGCTCGGCATGGTGATCGAGGTGCCAGCGCGTGAACTGCGCCGGCGAGATCCCGGAGGGAAGCGCGTAGACGAGGCCGAGGAGGCGATAGGCGCGTGGTCGGTCGCCGTCGAAGACGGCCTTGTGGACGACCTCGTGAAGGAGGACCGTTCCGTCGAAGACGACGAAGCCGAGGACGAGCGCGCACGGCACGCGCACCCAGAGGCTCTCGAAATGCCAGCCGAGCGCGAGCGCGGAGGCGAAGAGGACGAGCTGGCGGAGGGCGACCGCGAAATGGCGCGCGGGGCTTTTCTGATGCAGCGTCCTCAGGACGTCGTGCGCCACGGCAGCCGTGAGCCGTTTTCTCAGATCTCCGATCGCGCGGTGGAAGTACCCGGACTTCATTCCGGAACAGGTTACGCCGGCCGGAAAGAAAAGGCTCTTCCCCTCAATTCCCGTAACGCTCCTTGTTCAAACCGGCGCAGGGTCTGGTCCGGGCTCCTCTCCCCCCACTTCCTCCGCGACGAGATAGAGCGGCCGGCCCTTCACTTCGTCGTAGATCCGGCCGAGGTACTCCCCGAGGACGCCGATGACGGTGAGCTGCACGCCGCCCAGGAGAAGGACGAAGACCATGAGCGTCGTCCAGCCGGGCACGTTGATCTTCAGGATCCAGAGAGTGAGGACGACGAGGATGTAGAGAAACGCGAACGCCGAGACGAGAAAGCCGAGCCACGTCGCGAGCTGGAGCGGCACGTGGCTGAACGACGTGAGTCCGTCGAGCGCGAAACGCAGCATCTTGCGCAGCGGGAACTTCGTCTCCCCGCGCGTGCGCGGCGGCCGCACGTACGGAACGCCCACCTGAGGGAAGCCGACCCACGCCGTCATGCCGCGGATGAAACGGTGTCGTTCGCGCAGGCGCCGGAACGCCGCCACGGCGCGCGGGCCCATGAGGCGGAAGTCGCCGACGTCCACCGGGATTTCCACGTTCGTCCAGCGCTGGAGGAGCCGGTAGAAGACGTGCGCCGTCCAGAGCTTGAACGCGCTCTCGCCTTCTCGTTTCGTCCGCTGCGCATAGACGACTTCGTATCCTTCGTCGATCTTCTTCAGCATCTCGGAGAGAAGCTCGGGCGGGTCCTGCAGATCCGCGTCCATCACGGCCACGATCCGGCCGCGCGCCGCGTCGACGCCCGCGGTGAGCGCCATCTGGTGGCCGAAGTTGCGTGAGAACCGGAGCGCCCTGAGCCGTGGGTCCCCGCGGGCGAAGGCCGCCATCTTTTCGAAGGACGCGTCCGCGCTGCCGTCGTCCACGTACACGATCTCCCAGGTGCGGCCCGTGGCGGTGAGGACGCGCGTGAGGCGCTCGTTCAGCTCGTCGAGGTTGTCGGCCTCGTTGAAAACGGGCAGCGCGACCGAGATCTCGGGGCGGTTCACGACGTGCTCCCGGGCGCTGCGGCCGCTGCGGCGGAGGGCGCGGGCGAAGGCGGCGTGGCAGGCTGGTTCGCCGCCAAGGTCCGGCGGAAGACCGTCACCCAGACCGCGCCGATGGGGTTGTTGCCGTCGGCGCGGTCCCAGGTCTCGAGCGTGAAGACGTAGAGAAGGAGCTGCCTGAGGTTCGGCCTGAGCGGCGAAACGGAGGTGTCGGGAATCCACCAGGCCCGGAACGGCACGCGGTCGCGCTTGTAAGCCGGCCCGAGGATCTCGGCCTGCTTGTCGGCCTCGCCCTCGTCGCACAGGACGATCGGCGGGCGGAGATCACCCGTGGGCGCCTGCCAGTTCACGGGCGCGTTACGCACGTACCAGCTCATCGGCCAGCCCGCCTCGCCCGAAATGATGGCCGCCGGCACCTCGCCGACCTTTCCGTACGCGAGGATCTCGTCCACGAGTCCCAGCATCTCGGGACAAGTCTGGACCTGGATCGTGGACTCGGCCTTGCGCGAATTCGGCGTGAGGACCGGGTAGACGAAGGAGAAGGTCACCGCGGTGAGGAGCGACGCGGCCGCCATCGCCGCGCCGGCGAGGCGCCAGCGCGCGCTTTTCTCGGCGAGGAGCGCCCACGCTGCGCCGGCGAGCGGAATGAAAGGAAGCACCTGATGGACGATGAGCCAGCCGGCCTTCTCGCCCAGCCAGGCGTACATCGCGACCGAAGAGAGCGCCCAACCCGTGAGGAATCGCTCGGCATATGTGAAGCGCGACCAACGGGTGGCGATGAGCGCGAGCGCCGGCAGGATGACCGCGAATTCATATTGCAGAAGGCGCGGCAGGTAGAACGTCCTGGGGCCGCCGACGCGCTCCATCTTGTGCTGCCCCCACCAGTAGGAGATCGCGTCGAAAACGGGATTGCCAGACTCGGGATGGACGAGGAAGACCGTGTATAGGACTTCAGACACGCAGAAAAAGAGCAGGAGGGCGCCGACGAGGGGGACGGCGTGCGCCTCGAGCCAGTCTATGAGGCGGCGCAGCCGGTTCCACACGTCGAAACCGCGCCCCGGCTCCATCCAGGCGGCCGCGACCGAGGGCACCATGAGCGCGAGGAGGACGTAGAAGTTTTCCTTCGAGGCGAAGGCGACGGAGGCCGACAGTGCGGCGTAGCAGAGATCGCGGAGGCGCCCCTTCTGCAGATACCGGTCCAGCCACAGGAAGAGGCCTGCCGTGCCGAGAAGGCTCCAGACGTCGTCGCGACAGAAGCGGGTGTAGTAGAGAAAGTTCGGCGAGAACGCCGCGAGCGCGCCGGCGGCGAACGCCGTTCTGCGGCCGAAGCGGCTTCTCAGGAGGAGCGCCATCGCGGACAGGGCGATGCCGGCGAGCGCGGCCGGAAAGCGCGCCGTGAAGTCCGAGTCGCCGTGCCCGGAGGTCACGAGACCGGCGACCTTGAACGCGATCGCGACCGCGTAGTACTGAACCGGCCCGTGGTAGACGGGGTCGTACTTGTACGTGCCGTCCCTGAGGAGGTGGAGCGCGGCCCACGCGTGGATCGACTCGTCGTGGTGGAAGGCGTGCGTCCCGAGCTGGACGAGATGAAGAAAGGCCGAGAGCGCGAGGAGCGCGATCCAGGCCTTCTTCTCGAAGTCCGAGAAAGGCGTTTCCCAAGCGGAGGACGGCGCGGTGCTACTCATTTCAAAATCTCGAAGATCGCGGCATCGCCACTTGCGAAGGCGCGTCGGAAGTTCGCACGCATCGGGAACGCGTTCGGGCCGAAGTCGCGTTTCTCGAGCGCGCCGACGAAGACGTAGCGCACCTGGTATTGGTGCAGAAGCTTGAGAACCCCCTCGAACTCCTCGGACGTGTAGATCAGCTTGAGGTCGCGCTTGCGGGCCGAGGTCTCGGCGACGGAGCCGCCGCCTCGCCAGAGGCCCTCGTGGTTCTCCCACCCGAGGACGATAGGCAGTCCCGAGGCGGCGCCGATGCGCCCGTAGTCGCTATACGCGTTGCCCGTGGCTTCCGCGAGGACGGCGCCCTCCACGGCATGCGTTCGCAGCCAGAAAACGGACTCGCGATCGCCCGGCGCCTCCCGCGCCATCCAGCGCAGGCCGTCGAGCCCGTCGAGAGGCCCGTTCCACTTTGCGCGAAACCAAATTGCCGAGAGCGGATGCGCGAGGGCGGCGACGAGCGCGGCCACGACGGCGACGCGGATGAAAACCCGCGCGTGGCGCGAGGCGAGCGCGAGCGGGAGGAGAAGCGCCCCGCCCAGCGCGAGAAGCGGCCACGCGCCCATGAAGCACTTGAAGACCGTGTTCATGCGGCGCATCGACGCTCCGTAGGAATCGGACACGAGGACGACGTCGGGCACGGCCGCGAGGACCGCGCCCGAAGCGGCCAGGAGGAGGCCGGCCCTCAGCGCGCCGGCGGGCCGCTCCGGCTCCCCCGGTCCCGTCTCCCGAAGGAGCAGCCAGGCGACACCCGCGGCGAACCCGGCCGCGAGCGAGAAAACGGGCTTTTTCGTGAGGACGACTAGCGCTAGCGCGAGCGCCGGAAACGCGCACGCCGCCACGAGCGACCGGTCAGCGCGCGTCTGGCTGCGCACGAGGGCGATCCCGAGCGCAAGCGCCGGAATCACGGCGAGGACGCCGAAGTGAAGAAATGCGTCCGCGGCGCCCGTGCCTTCCTTCCACCACGAAAGCCCGTTGAATGCGGGACGTGGGGAGCGCGCGAACGGCAGGAGAAAGAACGCCGCGGGAAGGAGCGTCGCGAGACTCCGAATGAACGCGGGCTTGAAGTCGCGCTCGGCGAGGTTCCCGGCGCCCAGGATGAGGAGCGAGGCGGGAAGGTCCCACGGGTTCGCCGAGACGACGGCCGCGAGAAGCAGGCCGTCGAGCAGAGTTCCGGATACGCGCCCGATGCGGCCCGCGAGGCCGAGAAGCGTCACGAGAAACGGGAACGTGACGGCGTGCGGGTGGAGATCCCCGAGGCGGAACGTGAAGAGCGGCCACTCGGTGATCGTGTTCGGGTTTTCGACGCGCCGCGAGGACACCCACCAGTCGAGGTCGACGAGCGGCTTTCCCGAAAGGAACTGCCGGGCCCCGTCGAACGTCCCGCCGAGCACGAGAAGGAGCCCGCCGAAGACCGCGATGGCCGTGCCGCCCCGCCGCGCGCGGATCGCGCCGAAGCCCGCGACCGCCACGAGGGCCGGCAGGAGCGCCGCGACGAGGTTGTATGCGTACTCCGACGGCACGCGTGCCGCGCGCGCGGGAAGCGCGAAGAGGTACGTCCCGAAGTGATAGTAGGGAAAGCGCTCGCCGGAGAGCCAGGGATCGGGAAACGGCAGGCGCGTGGTCGTCATGAGACCCGACAGAACGGCGAAATCCATCGGCTTTTCGGTCTGGCGGATCTCTGCGAAATTCGCCCACCGGATCCACAGGAAGAACAGGAAGACGCCGAAGAAGATCGCGATGGGCACGAGCCGCGCGCGCGTTCGAGGAAGGACCGCAGGAAGATCGGCGCCGCCCCAGAGAAGACCCCCGGTGAGAGCGAGGAACGCCAGCGGCAGCGCGAGCCGGACGATCGGGACGTAGAAGAACGACGACAGGAGCCAGCCGGGCATGGCTGCCAGCACGAGGCCAACGGGAACGGCGAAGGCGAGTACGGCGTCCGCGCGGGAATCCAGGTCCGCCTCGTCGCCGCGGAAAAGGCGGGCGAGCACGGCGGCGCCCGACGCACCGGCCAGGAGAAGGACGAAGGCGAAGAGAAGCGCCGTCGGGACCGTCACGGAACGGTTTCAAGGTAGCACAACGCCCTTTCCCGCACCGGCTTACACTCGGTGGGATGATGGCCGATTCGCCCCGCGTGGCCGTGATCGGCGGCGGTCTCGCCGGCCTCGTCGCGGCGGATCGCCTGCTCGGGGCGGGCGTCCCCGTCACGCTCTTCGAGAAATATCCCGAAGCCGGTGGCCTCGTGGGCATCGTGACCGTGGGAGGGACGCCTCTCGAGCGGTACTACCACCACCTGTTCACGAGTGACATCGACTACGTCTCGTTCGCGAAGGAGTTCGATCTCGAGAAGGACCTCCTCTGGCTGAAGTCGCGCATGGGCTTTCTCTCGGGCGGCAGGCTCTACGACTTCGGCACGCCGGCCTCGCTCCTTCGGTTCAAGCCGCTCGGGCTCGTCGGCAGACTTCAGTTCGTCCTCTCGACGCTGAAGCTGCGCCAGAGCTCCGACTGGAAGCGGCTCGAGGGCGAGACGGCCATGGGCTGGATGCGGCGCAACGGCTACGGCCGCGCGCTCGACGCCGTGTGGGGGCCGCTTCTCCGCCAGAAGTACGGGCGCCGCGCGGAAGACGTAGGGTTGGTGTGGCTGTGGGGGAAGATCGCTCTTCGGACACGCTCACGGGACGAGACGGGCCTCGGCGAGCGCCTCGGCTACCTGAAGGGCTCGTTCGGGCGCGGCGTTGCGGCCGTTCTCCAACGCGTGAAGGAGCGCGGCGGCGACGTGCGCACGTCGCGCCCGGTCCGGATCGTGAAACGCGGCGCCGGGGGCTTCGACGTGACGTTCGCGGGCGGCACGGAGGCGTTCGACCTCGTCCTCTCGACGGTTGCGATCCCCGAGCTGCTGAGGCTCGCGCCGGATCTCCCGGAAGAGACCCGCAAAAAGTGGAGCGCGATCTCGTACTGCCACGCCTTGTGCCCGATCCTCGAGCTCGACCGTCCCCTCTCGCCGTATTACTGGCTCAACGTGGGGGACGACGCGATGCCGTTCGGCGGCGTCATCGAGCACACGAATTTCCTTTCCCCGGCGGACTACGGCGGGCGGCATGTCGTGTACCTCTCGAACTACGTCCTGCCCGACGACCCGAAGTGGAAGAGGCGCGACGAGGAGCTGTGGGCCGAATACTTGCCCGCGCTCAGGGTCGTGAATCCCTCGTTCGACGAGAGCTGGATCCTCGCGAAGCAGATCGGGCGCGCCGAGTACGCGCAGCCCATCATCGTGCCGCACTACTCGAAGCTCCTCCCGCCGCTTCAGACGCCCGTCCCCGGGCTGTGGTCCGCGTGCATGGCGCAGACGTACCCGGAGGACCGCGGCCAGAACTACGCGATCCGCATCGGGCGCGAGGCAGCGGACGCGATCCTCGCGACCCTCCGCTGAACTCCGGCCTTTCGCTAGACTCCGCCCTCATGCGAAACGTCGATTTCTACTACCACCGCAACGGTTGAACGAGCTGCGGCCGCACCCGGGAGGTGCTGGACGTCACGAAGGCCCGCATTGCTGCGACGCGCCTCTCCAAATCGGACCCCCTCTCGGAGAAGGACGTGCGCGCCCTCCTGAAGGAGGTCGACGAAATCGTCGTCGTGAAGGGCAAGTCCGCGCGGACCCTCCCGGTGCGCCAGGCGACGCTCGACGATCTCCGCGGTCCAACGGGTAATTTCCGGGCGCCGATGGTGAGGATCGGGCGCCGCCTCCTCGTGGGGTTTCACGAGGAGACGCTCAGGAAGGAGCTCGGCGCGCGCTGAGCCTCAGTCTTCGGCGAGGAGAGGAAGCTGCGGGTCGGGCGGCGCCGCCACCGCCAACTCCTCGGGCGTCATCAGGCCGTGCACCCCGACGCCGAGGAGCCGCACGGGGCGCGTTGCGGCTTCGGTCCGAGAGAGGAGGGTGGAGGCCCGCTTCGCGAGCTCGTCCGCGTCACGCGTGGGGCGCCGGGTCTCGCTCCTGGTGACGGTCGTGAAGTCCCCGTAGCGCACCTTCAGGACGACCGCCCGCGCGTAAAGGCCCCTTTTCTCGAGCCACGCCGCGTCGTGGCGCGCCATGGCCTCGACCTTTCTCCGCATCGTCTCGACGTCCGTCAGGTCCTCGGCGTACGTGTCCTCCGTGCTGCAGGATTTCGCCCGCTGGTCGGGCACGACGCGTCGGCCATCCTCGCCGTGCGCGAGGCGGACGAGGGAATCGGCCCAGCTTCCGACGGCGCGCCGCAGCGCGTCCAGGGGAACGTGCCTCACGTCCACGAGGCGCGCGCAGCCGAGCGCGAGAAGCTTTTCCGCCGTCTTCGGCCCGACGCCCCAGAGCGCCTCGACGGGTAGCTTCTCGAGGAAACGCTCGACGCGCTCCGGCGCGATCACCGTGAGGCCGTCGGGCTTCTTCCAGCCGGAGGCGATCTTCGCGAGGAACTTGTTCGGCGCGACGCCGGCCGATACGGTGAGAGATGTGGCTTCCACGACGTTCACCTTGAGGCGCCTCGCCACGTTCACGCCAAGAGGCTCGTTCCAGGCGTTTTCGGTCACGTCGAGGTACGCCTCGTCGAGGGAGAGCGGCTCGACGAGCGGCGTGACGGCCCGGTAAATGTCGAAGATCTGCCTCGAGACGGCGGAATAGCGCCTGAAGTCGGGCCGCACGATCGCGAGGCCCGGGCAGAGGCGCACGGCGCGCGCCATGGGCATGGCCGAGCGGACGCCGAACCTCCGGGCCTCGTAGCTCGCGGCGGCGACGACGCCGCGCCCTTTCGGGTCTCCGCCCACGGCCACGGGCCTGCCGCGCAGCGTGGGATCGTCGCGCTGCTCCACGGACGCGTAGAAGGCATCCATGTCGAGGTGGAGGATGCGGCGAGGCGCCGCGTCGGGGCTCACGCCGCCATTTTCTACGCGGGCCGGGAAAGCGCGCGCTCGAGCCCCCAGGTCACGAGCAGGGCCGTCACGAGCGAAGGCAACGTCCCACCCATCGACCCCGCGAGGAAGTAGGCGGCCGCGCCGGCAACCCAGCCGCACATTCCCGGAATCGCGAAGCCACCATGGCGGCTCGCGGGTCCGTCTACGGCGTAGAGGTCCGCGACATCGACGGGCCGGCGCACGAGGAAGAAGCGCGCGAGGAGGACGCCGCCGACGGGCACGAGCAGGCCGCCCAGGAGGAGCATGAAGTCCGCGTAGCGCTCGAGCCAGCCGGAGAAGAGGGAGAGCGCCGCGCCGACGACGCCGATCGTCCACACGGACGCGCGGTCGCGCGCCGCCGGGACGAGGCTCTTCCAGGCGAGCGCCGACATGTAGATGTTCACGAAGTTCGTCGTGAGCGTCGCGAGGGCGAGGAGGACGGCGCCGAGGCCGCCGATCCCCGCGGCTGCGAGCATCGCGCCCGGGTTCGTCGAGCCTGCGGCGCGCGCCGCGACGAAGCCGAGTGGGAGGAACCAAAGACTCGTGAGCGCGAGCCCCAGGAAGACGGCGGCAGCCGCTTTCCTGGGGGAGCGCGTGTAGCGCGGGTAGTCGCCGAAGATGAGGAGCCACGAGACCTGGTAGCCGATCACGACGTCGAGGCCGCGGACGGCGGTCATCGAGCCGTTGCCGGGTGCGGCGGACACCGAGGCCGGGAGGCGCAGGCACGCGAACGTCAGGACGCCGCCGACGAGGAGGAGTAAGGGAACGGCGACACGGTCCGCGTGGCCGACCGCCCGCGGCCCGCCCGCGACGACGGCCGTCGCGAGGAGGCCGAGGCCGAACGCCCAGAACCGCTCGCTCGAAGGCCCGCCGAAGAGGCGCGCGCAGGCGGAGGCCGCGATCACGTTGTTCACGGCGATCCACGCGAAGTTCGTCACGTAGAGGATGAGGGAGACGAGGGCACCTCCGCGGAGGCCGAGCGCGGCCCGGCAGGCGACGACGGACGGGACGCCGAGCCGTGGCCCGAGCGGCGTGAGCGCTGCGACGAGCCCGGTCCCCAGGATGACGCCTCCCGCGACGAGGAACGCCGCCTGCTTCACGCCGAAGGCGGGCGCGAGGCTCGCGCCCGTCTGGAGCGTCGTCGCGACGAGGTTCGCCCCCGCGATGATGAGGAAGAGGTCGACGGGGGACTGCGTCTTCTCGGCGTCGGGGACCGCCCTGAGATCGGCGGCCTGCATCAGGCGGCCGGGATCGCCGGAACGTCGAGGACGTAGCCGGTCCCGCCTGTCACGAAGACGGTCTTTCCGCTCACGGTGGCTGACGAATCCTAACGCGAGGCCGCGGAGAGGGTCTGTCGCGCGAGGAAATCCACGAGCCGCTCCTCCGCCCAATAGACCGGCTTCCACCCGTGGGCGCCGACGAAGCCGACGTGGCCGCCGAGCTCCGTCACGTCGAAGGAAACCGCGGCCGACGCCGTGCCACGCGCGCGCGCGACGCAGTCCGGCGGCACGAACGGGTCGTCGAGCGCCGAGATACAGAGCGTGGGTACGGTGATACGGGCGAGAAAAGGCAATGAGCTCGAGTGCGCGTAATAGTCGTCCGCGCCGGTGAAGCCGTGAAGAGGTGCCGTGGCCGCGTCGTCGAACTCCCGAAACGTGAAGGCGCGGCGTGCGCGCGAAAGGTCGATCCTCTCGGCCGCCTCGGGAAACCGCCGCGCGAGATTCTCGGCCTTCGCGGTCAGCGTCTTCACGAAGCTTCGCACGTAGAGGTTCGCCGGGAAAGACGCCATGTATCGGTCACCCTCCGCGAGGTCGTAGGGGACCGAGAGCGTCGCCGCGGCGGCCACGGTGGGATCGCCGGCGTTCTCGCCGAGCCATTTCAGCAGCACGTTTCCGCCCAGCGAAACGCCCACGGCCAAAAGTGGCCGACCGAGCCGTGCCGCGAGCATGCGGGCCACGAAGTCGAAGTCGGACGTCTCGCCGGAGTGGTAGAGGCGTGGCCGCTCGTTCGGGATGCAGCGGTGAAGGTCGACCGGATCCCGAGCGCAGAACCGGAAGTTGAGGACGGCGGCGCGAAAACCGGCGCGCGCGGCGAACGCGAGAATCCCCTGCGCGTAGACGGAGTTCGAGCTGCCCTCGAGACCATGCAGCACGAGCAGAAACGGCGCGTTCGGGGCGGCGGGCGCGTCGAGATGGTCCACGAAAAGCGTGTCGCCGTCCGGAGCGGTCAGCGCCTCGCGGCGCATCGCCACCTGCCTTTGCGAGCGCGTGAGGCGTCCCCACACCGTCTGCGCATGGCGGCCGCGCAACCAGCCGGCGGGCGCGAAGCCCGACCGGATTTCCTGATCGAGATTCACTTCGGCAGAGAGACGATGACGAACCGTCCCTCGAGGTCCGCGACGAAAAGGCGTCTTCCGGGAAGGAGCGCGAGGCCCGAGGGCTTCTCGAACCTTCGGCCTTCCGGCTGGTCCACCCCGCGCAGCGTCGTCACGAGGCGGCCCTCTTTCGTGTAGGCGCGCACTTCGCCCGCGAGCGGCACGGAAACCCACAGGAAACCTCTGGAGTCGAGCGCGAGGTACGGCTCGGAGAGGACTTCGCGTCGCCAGCCGGTGACCTCGAATGCGCGCAAGAAGATTCCGTTGCGGTCGAAGATCGCGACGCGGCCGTTTCCGTTGTCGGCGACGTAGACGCTCCCGTCGTTGCCGACGGCGAGACCCTGTGGGTCGGCCAGCTTGCCGGGGCCTTTCGCCGTCCCCCACTCGGCCTCCTTGTGCCCGAAGCCGTCGAAGCGCACGACGCGTCCATTCCCCGTGTCCGCGACGAAGACGGCGCCGCCCGCGTCCACGGCGATGCCGCGCGGGCCGAAGAAATCGCCGCCCCATTCGCGCTGCCAGCTGCCCTTGTCGTTGAAGACCTGCACGCGGCCATTCCACGTGTCGGCCACGAAAACGAGGTCGGACGGGCCGACCGCGATGCCGCACGGGTCGTTGAACTGTCCGGGCCCGCTGCCGCGCGCCCCGAACGCGAGCAGGGATGAGCCGTCCGACCCGAAGAGCTGCACCCGCTGGTTTCCGAAATCTGCGACCCAGACCCGCCCGGCCGTGTCCGATGCCGCCCCCCGGGGCTGACGCACGCGGCCGGGGGCGTCGGCGGGCGGAGGAGCCTGCTCTTTACGCGGAGAGGAAGGCAGCTCTTCGACGCGCACGGGTGCCGCGGCGACGCCGGGCGAGAAGACGCCCGTCACCGCGAAAAGGACGATCTCCGGATTCCGGTAGACGGGGGTCAGGAGATCCGTCCACGACTCGAATCGCGCGAGATTCCCGCCCGCGTATGTTCGGCGCTCGAGATTCCCGACGGCGACGAGCGCGACGTGGTACCGGTGGAGGATCCGCTTGATGGCCGCCTCGTCTGCCGAGGTGTACGCGGCCGTGACTTCCCCCTTGCGGCGGTCGGTCTCTGCCTGGCTGTGGCCGCGCTGCTGCGTGTGGTATTCCCAGCCCTGCACCGTCGGCAGGCCCGTGTTCATGGAGAGGCGCGTGAATTCCTGGTACGGCGGCCCCTGCGCCTCGAGGAGGACGGGCAAACCGCTCACGTTCGCGTTGATCCACTCGATCGCACCGCGGTCGGAGGGGTTCTGCTTTTCGAGGTAGGCCGTCCCGTCCAGGGTGAAGCGCGGCCAGCCGCCGCGGTCGAGCCGCAGGAAGCCGGCGAACGCCGTCACGGTGGTGAACAGCGCGGCGAGGCCGGCGAGAGCAGTCGCGAGGCGCCACGCGCGGCTTCTCGAGGCGAGAAACGTCTCCCACGCGAGCGCCCCAGCCACGGAGAAGAGGAGCCAGGTCTCGAAATGGAACTTGAAGATCGTGTTCATGCGGTCCCAGACGAAGACGAGCTCGCAGCCCGTCAAAACCGCAAAGCCGAGCGCGACGAGCGCGAGCGCCGGGCGGAGGCGGGCCTCCGTCGCGCGCCTCAGCGCCGCCCCGAGGGTGACGAGAAAAACGAGGGCCGTGAAGAGGCGCACGGAAGGGGCCTGAGCGAGCCGCAGGGGATGGAGCGAGACGGACACGAGAGAAAGCGGAAGCGCGACCGCCGCGAGGATCAGAACCACGCGCGCAGCCTTGCCGGGAGGTGCGGCGCTCCTTTTCCAGGCGACAAAAGCGAACGGCACGAGGAGCGCGATGAAGAGCCCCCATACGTTGAAGAAGTCCCACGGCTGCGCCCACGGGCCGACCTCGCGGCCCCAGTTCCGCGGTGGCGGCGAGAACTGCGCCCAGAACGGACGTACGAGGAACGCCCCCATGAGAGCGACTCCCACCGCTGGCGCGAGAACGTTCTTCGCGAGCGCGCCGGCCGCGGCGGCGAGCCCCGACGGCCGCGACCCGAGCCAGAGGACTCCGGGCAGGAAAAGGAGAAGGCACGCGTAAACGGGCGTCGACCACCCGTTCGTGATCTGCAGCGCGGCGAAAAAGAGCGCGGCGAGCGCGACGAGCGCGGCCGCCTGGCGGGGAGCGGGAAGAGCGTGGTCCTCGCGCTTAACGAAGAGGAGAAGCGCCGCGACGAAGGCCGCCGTGAAGGGCAGCGCGAGGACGTGCGCGTGCAGGTCAGCGAAGAGGAAGCTCCAGAACGGGTACTCGTTGATCGCGTTCGGCGCGATGACGCGCGACGTCGCCCAGAAGTAGTGCCAGTCGAGCGCGCGGCCGGCCTGATGGAAGTGGAAGTCGAACGCCGTTCGCGGCCCGGAAGGAGGCGCGACGAAAAGAGCGAGAAGGACCGCGACCGCGCCCGTGCGCAGGCGCCCGCCGAGCGCGGCGCCGGCGGCGAGGATCGCGGAGGCCGAAAGCGCGGCGGTCATCGCGATCGCGAGATTGAACAGGATGCCGGGATGAATGCCGAGCAGCTTCCCCGCCGCCGCGGCGAGGAAATGGCCGAAATACGTATACGACAGCGGCGTGCCGGCGAGCCAGGGTTCGGGCGGCGGGAGCTCGGTGGACCGGAGGAGCGTGTTCACGAACGAGAAGTCCATCGGCTTTTCGCCCGAGTAGATCTCCGGATTCAGGGCGCGCACGGCGAGGAAGAACAGGAACGTGCCCCAGAAGACGAGCGCCGTCTTCCGGCGCTCGGGCGTTGGCGTGGCCTCTCGCTCCCGCCGGCGGCAGAAAAAGCCGACCGAAAAGAGAGCTGCCGTCGTGACGACGAGAAGACCTCGCGTGAACGGTGCGAAGCGCCACGAGACGAGGAGCCAGGGCACGAACGCGAAGAGGAGGACGCCGGTGACGCGTCCGAGGGCGTCTCGCCCCGGGCGTGCCGGAAGAAGAACGGCGAGAAGCCCCGCGCCCGCGAGGCCCGTGAGCTCGAGCCACGCCGCGAAGAGCAGCAGCGCGAGAGTGGAAGAGCGCAAGCCGGGAACGCCCCGGCCCGGCTCGGCGGCCCCTGTGGTCATCGTCGCCGCCGCGGCCGCGGGATGCGCGAGGAGAAGATCGTCGCGCGTGAGGGCCTTTGAAGGCGTGGCCGAAAGGAGGGCTTTCTCGATCGCCTCCGCGGAGAGCCGCGCCGTGTTCTCGAAGAACAGGACCTTCGGGTGGTCGTAGACCGTGAAGGACTCGTCGGCGAGCTCGTCGGGCACCTGTATTCCCAGGAGGGAGGGGCGTGAGGCGACCTCTTTTGCGAGCGTGTAGCCCAGGTCGCCCGCGAAGAGGAGACGGAAGGCCCGGTTCGTGAGCGGGAACTTCTCGGGCGCACGTGTGACGGCGCCATAGAGCCGCTTCGTCTGGAGGACGACCCAGTCCGTCTCGGCGAGCTCTCGTGCGAGCTTCGCCATCTTCTCGGGTGAGTCGTTCTCGTAGAAGCTGAACGTGACGATCCTGTAGCGCTCGGCCGGGCGGCCGGGAAAGCTGAACGGGAACCCCTCGTCCCAGTCCTGCTCGAGGACCCGCGCGCCTTCCGGGACGTGGTCGTGAAACCACAGCGACGCCGTGACGGAGCTGTGCGGGCGCGTGTAGATCGACGCGAACGCGAGTGCCCAGGCCGCCGTGCCGCCCACCACGACGGCTCTCAGGAGACGTCCCGCCCGCCCGCGCTCGGCCTTCTCGGTGAGCCAGGCTGCGGCCCAGAGTGCGAGGAGCGGGTAGACGGGCAGGAGATAGCGCGGGAACTTCACCTCGAACGTGCAGGTCACGAAGACATAAGGCACGAAGAACGAGGCGAAGACCCACTCCACGGCAGAGAGCGTCCGGAAGAGGGCGAGGCGCCGGCCGGCGGCCCAGAGCGCGACGAGGCCGAAGAGCGGCCCGAGGCCCCAGAGCACGATCTCGCGGGCCTCGTACAGGAAGTTCGGGACGCCGATGTACTGGTTCGTGTAGGGCACGAGGCCCGCGTGGCGGACCATCGCGCCCTGCTCGGACACCGAGCGCCAGAATTCGTGGAAGTCGAGGAACGCGTAGGGCTCGCCGAGAAAGAACGCGACGAGGACCGCGAGGCCGGCGGCCGTGAGGAGAAGCGTCCCCTTGCGCCAGGCGCGCTCCGGCCGGCAGGCTAGAAAAACGGCGACGGCGAGCGGGAGGAGGAGCGGCGCCGCGCTCGCCTTCGTCGCGAGCGAAAAGCCGGTCAACGCGCCGGCGAGAAGGGCGTCTCGCCCGCGTCCCCGGCGCGCGAGACGGCCCGAGGCGGCGAGCGCGAGGAGGACGAAAAGCGTGAGCGTCACGTCGGTGGACGCGAAGTGCGAGGTCTGGACGTGCAGGACCGCGAGCGCGAGGAGAAATCCCGCGAGGAGCCCCGCCTTCTGCCCATAGAGGCGGCGGCCCACGGCGGCGACGAGAAGAACGGTCAGCGCGCCGGCGAGGGCCGACAGGAAGCGGCCCACGTGGACGACGCCGTCGTACGAGGAGAACCAGTCGCGGCCGGAGACCTCCGCGAGGAACGACGACAGGGCCTTCGTCAGATAGAAGGGCAGCGAGCCGTACGCGAAGAAATGCGGGTTGAGCTGGAGCGGGTGGAAGGAGAGCTTGAGAATCGCGTCGCCGATGGCACGCTCGTCCGGATGGAAGAAGTGGTTCTGGTCGAAGTCGAGGCCGACGAGGCGGATGACGAGCGCGAAC
>CALAQS010000304.1 GCA_937888435.1 uncultured Acidobacteriota bacterium | reverse complement strand
AGCTGGCCGCCCGTTTCGGTCATCCAGAACTTGCCGTCCGGGCGTCTCACGAGAGAGGTCGGCCGCCTCGCTCCGTCGGTGTATTCCGTGCAATTTCCGGTGGCCGGGTCGAAGTGCGCGATCCGGAAGCCGCCGAGCTCCGTGATCCAGAACGTCCCGTCGGTGTCCGGGAAGAGCGAGCTCGGTGCGGAGAACTGCGTCATGACCCAACGCGACAGGGTCGTGCGGTCCGCGGACCAGCGGGAGATCGAATCGTCCGAGGCGGCGACTCCCCAGATGTTTCCGGCGGAGTCCTTGACGAGGTTCGCGCCGTCGAAGTTTCCGATCGCGACGCCCGTCGAGGGCACGCCCGCGAACGTCCAGACTTCGGAGCCTGCCGAGACGGAATGAGGGGTGGGAGTCGGCGTGGGCGTGGGCGTGATGGAAGGCGTGGGCGTGGGAGTCGGCGTCGGCGTGGACGCCGGGCTCGGCGTGGGGGTCGGCGTGGGCTCCTGTCCGAGAGCCGGAAGAGCCAGAGCGAAGGAGGCGATCGCGAACCGAAGAAGGCGGCGGGAAGAGCTCGTGTGTGTCACGTCGGGCATTGTAACGGCCCCGGATGCACGCTCCGTTCCGCGCCTCACGTCGCGAAAAGTGGCCGGTTTGACGCGCCCGAGATGCTTGGCGTAGGATTCGGACTCGCAGGGCGGCCCCGAACGTCGGAGAGCCCCACGGCGCCGCAGCCCCGGAGCCGGAATGGCCGCAGAGACCGCGGCCGCCCCGCCAGGGAGAACCCAAGTCAAGGGCCCGAAGCGCGGAGGATGCGTGCGTTCGCCAGGAACGCCGTCCCCGGCCGGAAGCCACGAGGGAAGTCCGTTGGCTCGCATCGAGGAGCCAACCCCGGAGGATCAATTTGAGCGAGATGGACCCGAAGGATCGAATCCTGACGGCGTCCGGCGACCCGCAAGCGGGTGACGCCGACGTCCCGGAGGGCGAATTCGAGACCGATTTCCCTGGTGGCGAGAGCGGCGAGGGAGAGGCCGCGGACGGCGGCGAGGGTGGCGAAGCGCGGCCCGCCGCGGAGGGCGATGCCGCCCAGAACGCATTTGATCCCTATCGCCGGCGCAGGCGCCGGCGCCGGCGGCGCGGACGCGGGCGCGGCCCCGGAGCCCCGGGCGAAGGAGCGGGCGTGATCTCGCCGGAGGGCGTCGCTCCAGAGGCGAGGGGCCGTTACGCGCCGCGCGTCGAGCCGGCCGCCGTCGCGAACCAGCCGCGCACGGCGGTCAAGGGAGTCGTCAAGCTCCACGGTGACCATTCAGGCACGCTCGTCTCCTCGGAGACGTACTTCTCCGAGCGTGGAGATCCGTTTCTTCCGAAGTTCCTCGTCGAGTCCGAGGACCTCGAGGACGGCCTTCTCGTCGAGGCCGAGGCCGTCTCGCGAGGCCCGAAGGGTGCCATCGTCCAGAAGGTGGTCTCGATCGAGGGCCTCGAGCCGGCGGACTATCGCGGCAAGTACATCCAGTTCCACAAGGGCGTGTCGGTCGACCCCGACCGGCGGCTCCGGATGGAAACCGCGCCGGATGAGATCTCCGGCCGCGTCCTGGATCTCGTGGCGCCGATCGGCCGGGGTCAGCGCTGCCTGATCGTCGCGCCCCCGAAGGCGGGCAAGACTTTTCTCCTGAAGACGATGGCGAACGCCATCGCGAAGAACGACCCGGACGTGAAGATCTTCATGCTCCTCGTGGACGAGCGCCCCGAGGAGGTCACCGACATGCAGCGGTCGATCACGGGCGAGGTGGTCGCCTCGCCGAGCGACCTCAACGCGGCGCACCACATCGCCGTTTCCGAAGCCTGCTTCGAGAGGGCCAAGCGCCTCGTCGAGATCGGCCACGACGCCGTCATCTTCTGCGACTCGATCACGCGCATGAGCCGCGCATACAACAACGAGCAGCGCGGAAGCGGCCGCATTCTCTCGGGTGGAATCGACGCCCGTACGATGGAGAAGCCCCGCCGGTTCTTCGGCGGCGCGCGCAATCACGAGGGGGGCGGCTCGCTCACGATCATCGCCACGTGCCTCATCGACACCGGCAGCCGGATGGACGACGTCATCTTCGAGGAGTTCAAGGGCACCGGGAACAGCGAGATCATCCTCGACCGTGGCCTCTTCGAGCGGCGCATCTTCCCGTGCATCAACATCCCGGCTTCCGGCACCCGCAAGGAGGAGAAGATCTACGACCCGGACGAGCTGCCGAAGATCCACAAGCTCCGCCGGGCCCTTTCCTCGGTGAAGCCCATCGACGCGATGGAGCTCCTGCTTTCGAAGCTCGCGAAGACGAAGACGAACAAGGAATTTCTGAAGAGCATTCTTTGATCTTCTATTCCTCTGGTGGAATGTAGAAGTCCGTCAGCCGCCGCATGACGTGGTGCGGGTCCTCGATGTGCAGAAAGCGGGACGCGCCGGCGAACGTCGTCCCTTCCGCCCCGCGAATGCCCTGGACGATCGCGGCCGCGCAGCGCAGCCGCTCGGAGCCCTCGCGGTCGCCCACGAGGACGATCGTGCGCGTGCGGATCTCGCCGAGCCTCTCGGCCTGCGTCGGCCCGGGATGCGCGGGCCGCGCGAGCGACCCGCCCGCGACGCGTGCCCGGCCGTAGAGGGTCTGAAGGCGCTCGAAGGGCCCTTCCAGCGCGCGCACCACGTCGAAGGCAGGCGACGTGAGCCATTTTTCCTCTATCGCCGCCCGCGGCGAGCGCGCGAAAACCGAGAGAAGGTCGCGCCGGGCCGCGAGCGTCTGGTCTTTCCACGGAAAACCCTCCAGCGTGGGCGCGAGGAGCGCGAGGGAGAGCGTCCGGGCCGGGAAGTCGAGCGCGAACTGGACCGCGACTTCGGCGCCGTCGTCGTGGGCGAACAGATGCGTTTTCCCCGTCGAGAACCAGTCGAGAAGGGCCGCCATCTCCGCCGCTTCGTCCGCGAGGGACAGCGGTTCGGGCGCGTCGCTCGAGCGCCCGTGGCCCCTTCGATCGAAACGCAGCGCGCGAAAGCCCGAGGAGACCGCGGTGGCCGGCGCCTCGAGGAGATCCGCGTCGGCGAACGAGCCGTGCAGGAGCAGGACCGTCTCGCCTTCGCCGCCGACTTCGTAGTAGAAGCGGCGCCCGCCGAGACTCGCATACGGCATCGGCGTGGCTCAGGCCGGCGCGGCCGCTTCGACACGGCCGGCGATGCGGCGTCCGCGGCGGCGCCTCCGGCGTTTGGCAGGCATTGCCGAAGACGGGGGCGAAGGCTCCGCGGGCTCCGCACCAAAGCCTCCGTGCGGCACCTCGAGCCCGAACGCCTCGCGTGTCCAGAAATCGGCGAAGAGGGAGCCGGAGGTTTCGGAAGAAGATTCTTCGAGTGAAGAGACGGAAGAAGAGAGGGAGACGGGGATTTCTTCGAATGTAGGTGGGGCCGCGGCAGCAGGCTCGCTCTCCGTGATGCGTTTCGGCTCTGGCGCCGCCGCGGAGCGCGGCCGGTCGGGAAGCGCGGCCGCCGCCTGTTCCACTTTTGAAGAAATCTCCGGCGCCGAAGGCGCCGCCGCTTTCTCGGTCCTCTCGGGCTTCGGCTTCGCGGGCGCGAAGAGCGCCTCGTCGGGGTGCTCCACGGGGATCTTCATTCCAATGAGGCGCTGAATCGCGTCGAGCGAGAACACGTAGTCCTCGTCGGCGAGCGAGATCGCTTTGCCAGACTGGCCGGCGCGCGCGGTGCGCCCGATCCGGTGGACATAGTCCTCGGGATCCTGGGGAAGGTCCACGTTGATGACATGAGTGACGCCGTCGATGTGGAGCCCCCGCGACGCCACGTCCGTGGCCACCAGCAGCGGCAGCGCGCCACTCTTGAAGTCCTGAAGGATCTTCAGGCGCCGCGGCTGCGGGATGTCTCCGGTGAGCGCGCCGATGCGGAAGCCGTGCCTCTCGAGGTTCGAAACGAGGCGCTCGGCGAAACGCTTCGTGTTGACGAAGAGCATCGTGCGTTCGACGCCCTCGCGTCTCAGGAGGTTGAGCAGGAGGGGAATCTTCTCGCGCTGCGAGACGTGGTAGAGCACCTGCGTGACACGGTCGGCCGTGATCTGCTCGGGCCGGATCTCGATTTTCCGCGCGTCGTTCAAGTGCTCGTACGCCAGCTCCATCACGCGCAGCGACAGCGTGGCCGAGAAGAGCATCGAGTGCCGGCGGCCGGGAGGCGGGCAGCGGCGAAGAATGCGCCTCAGGTCCTTGATGAATCCGAGGTCGAACAGGCGGTCCGCTTCGTCGATGACGAGCGACTCGACCTCGCCGAACGACGTCGCGCCCTGCTGCTCGTAGTCGAGGAGGCGCCCCGGGGTTCCGATGAGGAGGTCGCAGCCTGCGCGGAGCTGGTCGCGCTGGCGGCCGTAGTCGATGCCGCCGAAGACGGTCACGATGCGCATCTTCACGAAGTGTCCAAGCGCGCGTGCATCCTCCTGGATCTGCACGGCCAGCTCGCGGGTGGGCGCGACGATGAGCGCGCGCGGGTTGGGAGACGCCTTGTGGCGTTTCGTCCTCACGAAGCGCGTGAAGATCGTCACGAGGTACGCGGCCGTTTTCCCGGTGCCGGTCTGGGCCTGGGCGGCGACGTCCTGACCGGCGAGGAGAAGGGGAAGCGTCACCGCCTGGATGGGTGTCGCCCGGACGAATCCGCATCCGGCGATGCCCGCGCTCACCGCGTGCGGGAGCTTCAGGTCGGCGAAGTAGACGTCGGAAAGGTGATCCGAGAATTTCCCCGCGGGAGCGGTCATCCTCCGTCATTGTAGCGTCCGGAGACGTTCCCGTCGCCTCCGATATACTGGATCCACGCGTGTCGTTGCTTCCATGACGCCGCTGGCCGACCGCCGCCCCGTCCTCTTTGCGCTCGGCGTCGCGGCCTTCGTGATCGCGTTCACGACGGACGAGCGCGTCTTCGGCCTGGTCACTGACGGGCAGATCATGACCCGCACGGCCTATGCGATGTCCGCTCTCGGAGAGATCGGGATCGCGCGAGGCCACTCGGTCGACATCGCGCGGCCCGCCGGGGACGCCGTGACGCGGTACGGAATGGGCCCGTCGCTCGTTCGTGTTCCGCTCACGGCGCTCGCGGGCCCCTTCGAGAACGCTTTCGGGCTGGGCTCTTCGCAGACGCTTTTCGTCCTCGAGCAGATCCTGCTGGTCCTCCTCGCGGCCGGCGCAGCGGGCCTGCTCGCACGCGCCGTGGGCGGGGGACCTAAAGGAACGCGCCGCGCTTGCCTCGCCGCCGCGATCTCGTCGCCTCTGTGGGCCTACGCGGGGTCCGACTGGTCCGAGCCGCTTCAGGCGGCGTGCGTCGGCGGCGCGTTCGCGTGCGCGGCCCTCGCGGGCCGCCCGGACGCGCGGCGGGAAGGCCCCCTGGCGGCCGGGGCCGGGGCGCTCGCGGCCTTTGCGCTCCTCTCGAAGTCCGTCTTCGTCGTTCTCCCGCCCCTCGTCCTCGCCGTCGTCGTCCTCGAGGCGCCGCGCGGGAGGCGCGTCGCGCGCGCGCTGGCTTTCCTCGCGGGCGCCGCGCCGTTCGCCGCGCTCTGGCTCGCGTTCGAGATCGTGCGCTTCGGAAGACCGTTCGCGTCTTACGCCGGGGAGCCTTTCAGCCACGCCCCGCTCGACGGCCTCTGGCGGCTGACGGTCGGCCCGAACAAGGGGCTCTTCCTCTATTTTCCGCTGGCGCTCCTCGGGGTGTGGGGTCTCGTCCGCCTGGCGAGGGCACGGCGCGTCCTCGGGCTCGCCCTCGCGGGGTTCGCGGCGTTCCTGCTCCTGACGACGGCAGCGTGGTGGTCCTGGGACGGCGTGTCTGGATGGGGACCGCGCCTCCTCGTGCCGCTCGTCCCCCTTCTCGCGGCCACGGCGGCCGTCGCGGCGCCGGGCCGGCCGGCCGCGGCGTTCACGGTCCTCTTCGGGCTGGGAGTGGCCGTGAACGCGCTGGGCGTCCTGCAGCCCGACGGCCCGACGACCTGGTACTACATGGTCCTTCCTCAGAAGCCTCTCACCGAGGCCGAGACGCGCGCCTACGCCCCGTACGCCGTGTTGCGCGCCGCGGGTGAGACGCCGCGTCTCGGCCAGTGGTTCGACGTCGCGAACCACGCGGAGCTCTCGCCGATCAAGGTCACGGCGTGGCTCCTCGCACGCCGGCTCGCGGGGGGCGACGTTCTCGCCGCGCTGAAGACGCCTCCATGGCGGACGGACCGCCCGGGTCTCGAGATGGCGGTGCCGCCCGAGCAGGCGATTCCTCCCAGCGCGCTCGTCTTCCTGACGTCGCCTTTCCGCTGGCCGCATCTCGGCATGTCGCTCACGCGGCGCGCCGACCAGCCGGATACCGTTCTCGCCTTCATCGACTGCCTCTACGACCAGGCGCTCCGCGCTCAGGACATGCGCCGTGCGGACCGCGCGATCGAGTTCTCGGAAGAGCTCTACCGGCGCGTGCCCTCGCCGCAGACGGTCACCGCGCTCGCGGAGGCGTACCGGCTCGCGGGGAAGCGCGAGACGTTTCTGGACTTCGTGCACTCGCTGCCTCCCGCCCAGAGGAGCGCCCCCGATTTCGGGATGGTCCTCGCGCTCGCGGCGCGTGATTCGGGGAACGAAACGCTCGCCCGCGAGATCCTCGGGCAGGTGCTGCGTGCGGGCGCGCGCCCGGAGTACGCGCGCCTCGCGTCCTTGCCGCTCGCGGAATGGCCCGCGACGCTGCGCGAGGCGCAGCTTCCAAAGGCGCGCGAGGCGGCCAAAGAGCCCCGACGATAGGATGGGCCCATGAGCGTCACCGTCGAGGTTCCGAAGATCGAGAGACCGGACGTGGCGACCCTGCGCGTGACGTGTCCCGCGACGGGCGAGCTCGCCGGCGAGGTCCCCGACCTCGATGCCGCGGGAGTTGCCGTGGCCGTCGTGCGCTCCCGCGAGGCGGCTCCGTCCTGGGCCGCGGCGTCGCTCGAGGTGCGTATCGAGGCGCTCCGGAAGTGGCGCGATCTCATCCTCGACACGCCGCTCGTGCCCGAGACTCTCGTGAGGGAGAGCGGCAAGCCCCGGCACGAGGCCGAGGGGATCGAAGTTCTCTACCTCTGCGAGCTGATTCGGGCGATGACGAGGCTCTCGCGCCGCGCGCTCGCCGAAGAGACCCGGAATCCGCACCTCTTCCTCACGAAAAAGACGCGCCTCGTGCGGCATCCGCTCGGCGTCGTGGGCGTCATCGGGCCGTGGAACTTTCCGATCCTGAACAACGCGGCCGATGCGGTCGCGCCGCTTTTGGCCGGCAACACGGTCGTCCTCAAGCCCTCCGAGGTCACCCCCCTCACGTCGTGCGTGCTGCGCGACCTCTGGGCGAACGCGGGGAATCCGCCGGACGTCTTCCAGGTCGTCACCGGGCGGGGCGCGGCGGGGGCCGCGCTCGTGGACCTCGTGGACGCCGTCATGTTCACCGGTTCCGTCACGACGGGCCGGAAGATCGCCTCGCGCTGCGGGGAGCGGCTGATCCCGTGCGTGACCGAGCTGGGCGGCAAGTCGCCGTTCGTCGTCCTCC
>CALAQS010000303.1 GCA_937888435.1 uncultured Acidobacteriota bacterium | reverse complement strand
GCGAGAGCCGCGGGGAGGAGGCGCAGGGCCGCGCCGCCTAGGCCGCCCCGTGGACCGCGATCTCGACTTTCGGCGGGTGCGCGAGGGCACGGGCCTCGAGCTCGAGAAGCTCCTCGAGCCGCGTGCGCGCCGTTTCTTCGCCCGCGTGGGCGATCGCGAGCTCGAGATAAATCGGGCCGTGCCGCGCCTCGGCCTCGGCGAGCTCGGCGTAGAGCTTCGCGAGGCGTGCGTCAGCCACATGCCCGAGGAGGCGCTCGAACCTCTCGTGGCTGCGCGCCTCGATGAGCGCCGCGACCAGAAGGAGGTCGAGGCCCTTTTCAGGCTCGCGCTCCCTCCGGCACGCCGCCCGGAGCTCCGCGACATAGAAATTGCGCCGCGTCGTGAGCATCGGCGCGCCGAGGCGGCGCGCTTCGCGCGAGACCCTGCGGAAGTGGCGCAGCTCCTCGGCGGCGAGCGCCGAAAGCCGGTCGACGAGTGCCGGGCTCCGCGGGTACGTGCCGACGAGCGACAGCGCCTGCACCGAAGCCTGCAGCTCGCAGACGGCATGATCGGCGACGAAAGCGGGCAGGTTCTCTGCCGCCGTGACGCGCGCCGCCCAAGACTCGGGTGTCTTCGACCTCAGGCGGATCGGAATCACAGCACGGGCACGGAGGCGGAGTCCGTGGAGGGGCCGGACGCCGGGGCCGCCGGAGCCGCCGAAGCCGCCGAAGCCGGGACCGACGCCTCCGCTTCCTTCGAACGCTTCAGATAGGCGGAAGCCGCGCCGAGGTGCCCGGCGCGCGTCAGGATCCGGAGCAGGACGACGAGCTGCTGGCCGGCGAGGATCAGGGCGAAATCGCCGAGCTCCTTGCCGTCCCAGACGGGACCGAAAAACAGCCAGACGAGGAGCGGAAGGAGGCCGAGGGCGCCGAAAAGGATCTCGAGCGCCAGCGTGCGGACGGGCCGCCCGAGGACGAACCCGAGGCCGCGCATCAGCGCGGTGAGCGGATTCGGGATTCCCTGGCCCAGAGCCGCGCGCGCGTAGAGGACGACGAGCCGGATATATCCGGCCACGAGGAGGAAGGCGCCGAGTCGGAAAAGCAGAAGCCCGACGGCCTCCCACTCGTACCGGAGCTCGTCGGGCTCGTAGAGCGTGCCCGTCGCCGCGTAGATCCAGCGGTACGCGGCCAGGATCCCCGCGAGCGAAAGCGCTCCCAGGAGGAGTGACGGGACCGCAAAACGCGCGGCGTCCGCCCCGAACGCGGCGAGGCTCGTGCGTTCGCGCTCGGCGCCGAAACGCCCGGCGAAGCCGCCGGAAAAGAGGGCCGCGAGAAGAGCCATGAGCGCCCCGAAGCCCACGGCCGAGCCCGAGAGCCCGGACGTGTGGAAGAAACCCGTGAGGGGCGCCGGTCGCCCCGAAGCGGTGCGCTCTTCACGTTCGCCCGTCACGGCCTCGTCCCATTTCGAGAGGTCGCCGAGGACGTCGGGGCGCGTGCGCGCGAACGACGTGAAAAACGTGTGGAGGTCCGCGTTGCCCGCGGCGAGGCGCTCGGCCCACGGGCTCTTGTCGAGCGTCTGCCGGAGCGCGGACGCCAACGGATGCGTGAAGGCGAAAGCGAGCGCCGCGTTCAGGAGGAGGAAAAGCAGGAGCGCCTTCCACGTCTCGAGGGCGGAGACGAGACCTCG
>CALAQS010000302.1 GCA_937888435.1 uncultured Acidobacteriota bacterium | reverse complement strand
TGGCCTTCGGACTTCTCTACGCCGCTCTCGCGACGAGCTGGAGCTGCATGCGCGCGGCCGGGCTTTTTTCCTTCGGGCAGGCGGCGTTCTTCGGCGCGGGGGCGCTGACTCAAGCCTGGCTTGTCGCGGGCGGACGGGTTTCCCCGTGGCTGGCCCTCTGCGCGAGCGCGGGGGCAGGCGCCCTGGCGGCTGTTCCGTTGATCCCCGGCCTTCGCCTCTCTCCACCGAGCTTCGGCTTGGCAACTCTCGCTTACGCCGTCTTTCTGAGAGGGCTGGCCGGGAACGCGCCGGCTTTCGGGATGGAGGGGTTCCTTCTCCCGAAAACGCCAGGCTTCGACGGGCCAACGGCCCCGGTCGTAGTGACGCTGGCCGCACTGGTCCTGGGCATCAGCCTCGGCTACGAGGCGTTCCTCGGCCGCCCGGGCGGCCGCGCTGCCGCCGCCCTTCGCCAATCGCCCGAAACGACGCTCAGCTTGGGCATCGACCTCGTCTCGGCGCGCTGGCGCCCGTTGACTTTGAGCGCGGCGACGACCGCGACGGCGGGCGCTCTTTACGCCCATCTCGTGGGGAGCGTCGAGACGACCGTCGTCTTCTCATCGACCTTCTCCGTCGTGCCGTTGGTCTTGGGAATGCTCGGAGGGGCTCTCAACCCTCTTGGCGGACTGGTGGGGACGCTCGCTCTTTACCCGCTCGACGAGCTTTTGTTCAGGCCTGCCCTCCCCCAGGCGCACACCCTGGTCTATGGTCTCGTCCTGTGCGGCTTGCTTCTTTTCAGGCCCGAAGGACTGCTCGGAGCCCGGACGCCGCGGATTCCCGCCTCCGCGGTTTTACGGCGCATCCCCCATGGACCATGGACATTGGCCGTTCGCGGCCTGACCGTTCGCCGCAATGGGGCGACGGTACTCCGGGACGTCAGCTTCGCGGTCGAGCCTGGGCAGATTCTCAGGGTTCTCGGGCCCAACGGCGCGGGCAAGACGTCGCTTCTCCTCGCGATTGCCGGAAGACTGCCTGCCGCACGAGGAGCGATCCTCTTGGGCGGCGCCCTGTCTCCGCGTGGCACGGCAGCGCGGGCCCGGCGCGGCCTGGGCCGGACGTTCCAGGCACCCACGCCGTTTCCAGAGTGGACCGTGCGTGAGAACGTCGCGCTCGCGGCGGAGCGCGGAGGAGCCCCGGGCGACGTGGAAAAACTTCTCCAGGAGCTCGATCTTTGTGCGCTATCAGACCGCCCGGCCGGCCAACTGAGCGTGGGGGAGGGTAAACGCCTGGAGCTCGCGCGGGTGCTCGCGCTCGAGCCCGCGCTCCTGCTCCTCGACGAGCCCCTGGCCGGGCTCAGTCCGGCAGCCGCCGAGCGCGTTTCCAACGCCATCGAGCGGAAGCGCCGCGAGGGCGCGGCCGTCGTCTGGGTCGAGCATGGCCCGGCAGCCGGCGATCTGGCGAGCCGCCTGCTCGTCCTCGAGGGCGGGCAGACGCGTTTCCTCGGGTCGCCCAGCGGCTGGGAAGCGACACGCCAGGCGCCGTCGTGACGGCTCGCCTCGTCGCGCGCGAGCTCACGGGTGGCTATCCCGGAGTGACCGTCTTTGCGGGGGCGAGCTTCTCCGTGGAGTCCGGGGAGATCCTGACGGTCCTGGGTGCCAACGGCTCCGGGAAATCCGCGCTGCTCGAGACTCTACAGGGCCTTCTCGCGCACCGGGGCGGCGCCGTCCTTCTCGATGGCGAGAGAGTGCAGGACCTCGCGCCGGAAGTCCGCGCGGCACGCGGGATGAGTCTGGTCTCCGACCGCCGCCGGCTCTTCAGGGATATGACGGTCGACGAACATCTCCGCGTCGGCGCATATCGCGCCGCGGCTCGGCGCGCCTGGCGCCGCCGAGCGCTGGAGCTTCGTGGCATCTTCACGGGATTGACGCGGCATCGCGGCGCGCGACCGGCAGGCCTTAGCGGCGGGCTCCAGCAGCAGGCGGCTCTGGCGCGATTCGCGATGTCCTCGCCGCGAGTCTGGCTACTGGACGATCCTCTTCAAGGGCTCGACGAATTCATGGCGGCCCGCGTTCTCGAGTGGATCCGGGGAGCGGCTGGAAGCGGCGCAGCCGTCATGCTGACGGGCCAGCACATTCGCGCGCTTCTCGGCGTGGCGACGAAGGCCATGGTTCTCGAAGGGGGCTCCCTGTCGGCGATTCCCGTCGGCGCCGAAGGCCTTTCGGACCCGCGCGTCAACCGGCTGCTCTGATTCGTGCCAGACGCCTCGTTGACGAGCTTCGAGATCCGGGGGCAGCAGCTGGAATACCGCTGGATCGGACCGCGTCCCGGCGAGGCGCCATCGATCGTGTTCCTGCACGAGGGCCTTGGATGTCTCGGGATGTGGCGGGACTTTCCCGAGCGCCTGGCCTCGGCGAGCGGGTGCGGCGCTCTGGTTTACAGCCGGATGGGCTACGGCGCGTCCGACCCGGTGCGTGGGCCGCGGCCGGTTCGCTTCATGCACGACGAAGCGCTCGAAGTGCTCCCCGCCGTGATCGAGCGTTTCAAACTCGAGGAAGTCGTCCTTTTCGGGCACAGCGACGGCGCGTCGATCGCGCTCATCCACGCCGGCGCTCGGTCGGCTCCCGTTCGCGCGCTGGTCCTAGAGGCGCCGCACGTCTTCGTAGAGCCCGTCTGCGTCGAAGGCATCATGCGAATTGCGGCGGATTACGAGACGTCGCGCCTGAGAGAGCGGCTCGCGCGGCATCACGGCCGCAACACCGACTCGATGTTCCGAACGTGGATCGACGTATGGCTCAGGCCCGAGTTCCGGCAGTGGAACATCGAAGAGTACCTGCCGGCCATCGAGTGTCCCGTGCTGGTCGTCCAGGGCGAGGATGACGCCTACGGCACTCTAAGGCAGGTGGACGCGGTCGTGACGCAGGTCAGCGGTCCGGCCGAATCACTGCTGCTGGAGCACTGTGGCCACTCCCCGCACTCGGAGCGGCCGGACGAAGTCCTCGAGGCGGCGGCACGGTTCGTCCGAAAGACACTCGACGCCGGACGCTGAAACCGGCTTCGAAAGTCAGGCGGTCCGAGCGGACAAGACGATCCTGGTGTCCACGATCGTCAGGCCGTTCTCGTGCACGATGACCGGATTCAGGTCCATCTCGTCGATCTCGGGGTGTCGCGTCACGAGGCTGGAGACCTCGACGAGAAGCCGCCGGAGCGCCGCCACGTCAGCGGGCCTTCCACCGCGCACGCCCTCGAGCAGCTTCGCGCCCCGGGTTTCGTCGATCATCTCCGCCGCGTCATTTTCGGAGAGCGGAACGATCCGGAAGGCGACGTCGCGGAAGATCTCGACCAGGGTGCCTCCGATGCCGAACATCACCGCGTGGCCGAACTGGAGATCGCGGGTCACGCCCACGATGATCTCCAGTCCCCGCGCGGCCATGGCGCTCACGAGCACCCCGCCCGGTCGCGCCCCGAGCCGCCGCACGATGCCGGCGAGGTCGCCAAAGGCCTTCCGGACTCCAGCCTCGTCCTTCACGTTCAGGAGGACTCCTCCGACGTCGCTCTTGTGCGTCAAGTCGAGGGAGTTCAGCTTCACCGCGACGGGATAGCCGAGCTCGCGAGCGGCGGCGACGGCCTCCTCCTCGCGGTGCGCCTGCCGCGAAGGGACGACGCTCATTCCCTCGCGCGCCAGGAATGCCATCGACTCGGCAGGGGAAAGGGACTTCCCGGCCGTTGCAGGAGCGGCAGCCGCCGGAGGCGCCTCGGGCGCCGGGGGGAAACGATCCCGCGCGAAGCGAACATGGCAGGAGAATGCCTTGACGGCGCGCTCCGGCGTGGGGAAGACGGCGATCCCCTTTTCGTGAAAGAGAAGCCGCTCGGCCCGCTCGACGTCGGCGCCACCGAGGTACGCCACGAGATCGGACCGGCCGGGCTCCAGGGCCCTCGACGCGCCGGGGATCGGATCCCCGAAGATCGTCAGGACGACATCGTAGTGATCCCGCGCCATGGCGATGACATGGCGGAAGCGTTCCGCGTCGCCATCCCCCGTCAGATCGAGCGGGTTTCCGACGATGAAATGGGACGGCAGAACTTCCCGCAGCCGCGCTGCCAGAGGGCCTGGGAGAGGGCTGATCCGGAACCCGTTGTCCGCAGCGACGTCTGTGGCGATGATCGCCGACCCTCCCGAGCTCGTGACGATGAGCATCCGCGGCCCGGCCGGAGCCGGGACGTAGGCCAGCGCCTTGGAGAAGTCGTAAAGCTCCTCGAGTGAGGCGGCGCGGTGGATGCCGAATTGCCGGAAGACGGCGTCGTAGATCTCGTCCTTGCCGGCCAGCGACCGCGTGTGCGACTCGGCGGCCTTGCGCCCCTGCTCGGTCCGTCCAGCCTTGAAGACCACGATGGGCTTCTGGCACGCCCGGACCGCGGCCAGGAATTTCCCGGCGTTCTTCACGCCCTCGATGTACAGCGTGATCACCTTCGTGTTCGGATCGGAGGCGAAGAACTCGATCAGGTCTGCCTCGTCCACGTCGACCCTGTTCCCCATGCTCACGAACGCCGAGAAGCCGAGCCTCTCCTCGGCGGCCCAGTCGATCAGGGCCGCTCCGACGGTTCCGCTCTGCGACGCGATGGCCATCGCACCCTTCCGGGTGATGAGGGGCCAGGACGCGCACAGGCCGTGGTGCGGATAGTTCACGCCCTGGCAGTTCGGCCCGACCACGCGGATTCCACACCGGGCCGCGTTTCGCGACAGCTCCTCCTGCAGGCGCGCTCCTTCCGGCCCGGATTCGGCGAACCCTCCGGTGATCACGATCGCTGCCCGGACCTTCCGCTCGCCGAGCCGGAGGATCGTGCCGGGAACGGAAGCCGCCGGAATGATGACGACGGCCAGATCGGTGCCTGACGGGATGTCGTCCACCGATTTGACGGAAGGAATCCCGAGGATCGTTTCCCCTTTGGGGTTCACGGGGATGACCGGACCGCCGAACCCCGCGTCGAGGATGTTCTTCAAGATAGTGAAGCCCAGCTTCCCCGGCTTCGCGGATGCGCCGATGACAGCCATGCCGTTGGGGCGAAAAAGCGCCTGCAGCGAGTCACTCATGTCGCTCCTCGAGATCGTATTCGGCGAAGTCTATCCCGGGGGGCTGGCATGAGCGGCTAGACTCTTCGTCTGGTGATCAACAACCAGGTTCGTGCGGATGAGAAGCCCTTTCGTGTCTCTCGCTCGAGACAGGAGATTCTCCAGGACTTCCAGAAGCTGATCGAAGAGAAGAAGATCTTCGGCGCCGACCGCGATCCTCCCATCATGGACGGCGCCGAGTTCGATCGGGCGGTCATCAAGAAGAAGGGAAAGGGAACCCGGTTTCTCATCCGGAAGGTTCCTTGGAGGTCGACGCTGCTGAGGCGCTGGGCACGCCTCTTCGAGAATGCGATCTCACCGTGTGCCCTCTTCGACGCGCTCTCGGCCAGGATCCACGAGTTCGAGCACCGGGAGAGACTCCTCCTCTTCAGCAGGGACCGGATCATCTATGACACGGAAATCTTTCAGGGGGAGGAGAGCGTCGGCGAGCTCACCCTCAGTTTCGCGTCGCTCCGAGACCCGGCGCTCGGGGTGCTCGATTACTTTTCGGGCGCCAGGCTCAGGGTCGTCTACATCGAGCACATCCACCTGACGGCACAGAAGTCGGGATACGCCTCGGCGCTTTTCCGGCACTACGAGCGGTTCTTTCACGACCTCGGGTTCAACCAGTTCCGGCTCAGTGCCTCTCTGTCGGTCGGCAAGTATTACTGGGCCCAGGAGGGATTCGATTTCTCGGAAAGGACGGAGGCCGGCAGGCGGAAGGCGGAGCTGAGGGCTCTCGTGAAGGAAAGGGGTCTTCCCGTCCGCGAGGTCGAGATCGGGCGTCTGAACCACGCCTACGATTTCGCCCGTTTCAGAAGAGAGCTCAGGATTCCCATCTACCGGGACGCGGAAGGCTTCTATTCGTCCAAGGCCGACGCCCGCTTTCGCGAGGAAGTCTCCATGCCGCTCGGAAAGGCGTTTCTCCTCTGCTCGGCGCCCTGGGAGGGGTACAAGACGATTTACACGAACACTCCGCGGAGAACGGGCTTCGTGACGTCCCGGGCGTATCTCTCGCATCGAACGCGCACCGGCCACGTCGAGAGCCCCGGGCGGCTCCGCGCGCTCCTGAAGGCGATCGAGAAGCACGGCCTGAGGAGCAGCCTCGTCACCCTTTCACCGTACGTTCCGGACCTCGGGTT
>CALAQS010000301.1 GCA_937888435.1 uncultured Acidobacteriota bacterium | reverse complement strand
CGCGACATCGCCGACGCGATCCGCGCGTGCCTCGGCATCTGGGTCGAGGCGGTCGCGACCGAGCCCTCTGCCGCACCCGGCGCGAGCGTCAAAGTCGCCACGATGATCCTGAACCGCTCGTCCCGGCCGGTGACGCTCGAGTCGGTCTCGGTGACGTACGCCGGGGCGCCGGGAACGGGCGGCGCCCTCGCGCCGAACGAGCCGTTGCGCCGCGAGGTCTCTCTCACGCTCCCCGACGACATCGACACGACGCAGCCCTACTGGCTCAGGGAGCGGCCCGGAAAGGGCCTCTTCACGGTGACCGACCCGGCGCTCATCGGCCTGCCGGAGAATCCACCGCCGCTCGTCGCGCGCTTCACGGTGCGCGTGGACGGAGTCGCGATCCCGTTCGAGGCGCCCGTCGTCTTCCGCCGCACGGATCCCGTCAAGGGAGAGATCTACCAGCCCTTCGTCATCACGCCGCCGGTCATGGCCACGTTCGACGAGAAGGTTTACGCGTTCGGGACCGAGAAACCGAAGAAGGTGCGCGTCACGCTCACGAGCGGCGCCGCCGTCTCGGGTGTCCTGCGCCTGAAGACGGAGGCGGGCTTCTCGGCATCGCCCGCCGAGGTGCCGTTCGCCTTCACGGCACGCGGCGAGGAGAAGCCCGTCGTGTTCACCGTGACGCCGCCGGCCGGCACGTCCGCGGCCACCCTCGGGGCCGAAGCCGTCGTGGACGGGAAGGTCTTCTCGCGGGGCCTCGTGCGCGTCGACTACCCGCACATCCCGCTTCAGACGCTGTTTCCCCCCGCCGAGGCGAAGGTCCTGAGGTTCGACGTGAAGGCGCCCCAGGCGCCACTCGGCTATGTCATGGGCTCGGGCGACGAGGTCCCCGAAGCGCTCCGCCAGATGGGCTACACCGTGACGCTCCTCTCGGACGACGAGCTCGAGAACGGCGACCTCTCGCGTTATGCCGCGATCGTGACGGGGATTCGCGCCTACAACACGCGCCCCCGCCTGAAGGTGGCCGAGGCGCGGCTCGTCGACTACGTCGAGAAGGGCGGCACGCTCGTCGCGCAGTACAACACCATGGGAGATCTCGTCACGGAGCAACTCGGGCCGTACCCCTTCAAGCTCTCGCGCGACCGCGTCACCGTCGAGGAAGCACCCGTGAAATTCCTGAACCCCGCGAGCTCGCTCCTCGTCTTTCCGAACAAGCTGACGGCGGCCGACTTCGACGGGTGGGTGCAGGAGCGCGGCCTCTACTTCCCGGGAACGTGGGACCCCCGCTACGAGACGGTGATCGAGACGCACGATCCAGGCGAGAGCGACAAGCCCGGCGGCCTCCTCTACGCACGGCTTGGAAAGGGCGCGTTCGTCTATACCGGATATGCGTTCTTCCGGCAGCTTCCGGCCGGCGTCCCCGGCGCTTACCGCTTCTTCGTGAACCTCGTCTCTGCGGGCGCGGGCGCGCGGCTCAGGATGACCGCGCCTTCCCCTCCCGTCCGTTGAGCGATGCTCCCCTACTTCTTCCACTCCGCGATCTTTTTCTCCAGGGCCGCGACCGCCTCGGACGACGGCTTCTGCTCGGCGGCAGCGCCGGTCGCCAGGGCCTTCTCGGCCGTGGCAATGGCCTCCTTCGTCTTCCCCTCGGCGGCGAGGGCGTTCGCTTTCGTCGAAAGGTTGCCGAACGTGGCCTTCGTGGCGATGGATTTGTCGAGCCACCTCGCGGCGTCGTCGAGCGCGTACTTGTTGTCGTAAAGGTAGCGTGCCGCGGTGAGCGGCGTCTGCCAGTCGTCGGCTTTCGCCTTCGCGACGGCGTCCTTCGCGTTCGCGAGGAACTGCGCCTTCGTGTCGACCGTGAGGGACACCGGCACCATCAGCTTCTCCCATTCGAGGGCGAGGACGGCCGAGTCGCCGGTCACCGACGGGAAGTCGATCGTGAACTGGTCGTGCGGCGCGGAGGCCTCGGGCTTCACCTTCACGCGCAGGGCGTCCTTCTCGGCCGCGTACTCGAACGGCTCGCCGGTCGCCACCTTGTTGAAGATGACCGTCCACTCGGTCTTGCCGGGGATCGTGTAGAGGCCATAAGAGCCCGCCGCGAGCTTCTGGCCCTCGACCATTACGTCGCCGTCGAACGTGATCTTCGTGACCGCGTTCGCGCCTGTGCGCCAGACCTTGTCCCAGGGCACGAGCTCGCCCCAGATCACGCGCTCTTCCTTGCGCGTCGGGCCCTTCACGTGCGGGCGGCTGTAAACGACTTCGATCTTCGTCACGCCCACGACCTGCGAGACCGTGGCATTCGGGCTGGGACGGGGCGTCGCGAGCTCCGCGAGCGCGGGCGCAGCGGCGGCGGCAGCGGCGAGGACGGCGAGAGTGGCGGAACGGCGCATCGTTTTCATTTCTTCTCCTCCGAATCGACTCGATTCTACGCAGGGCGGATAAGATGCGCCCACCGAATTCGAAAAGGAGGACGTTCCATGAAAATCCGCCACCTCGTCCCGTGTTCCCTGGCCCTCGCTTTCCTCGCCGCCCCGGGCGCACGCGCGCAGGCGCCCGCCGCAGCCCCGGCGGCCCCCGCTTCCGGCTTCCGCGCCGAATTCCTCGGCCAGCAGGCCTACGGGGAGAAGCAGATCCTCGACCTGGCCGAGGCAACGCCCGCCGACAAGTTCGGCTGGCGCCCCGGCGAGGGCGTGCGCTCGATCAGCGAGGTCTACATGCACATTGCGGGCGGGAATTACCTGTTCCTGGGCTTCGCGGGGGTCAAGCCTCCCGCGGGCCTGGACAAGGAGATGGAGAAGAACGTCACGGAGAAGTCGAAGGTGATCGACGAGCTCAAGAAGTCTTTCGCGCATGTGCGCGCCGGGATCGCGGCGACATCCGACGCGGATCTCGACAAGCCCGTCAAGATGTTCGGACACGACACTACCGTTCGTGGCGTCCTTCTGTCCGTCGTGAGCCACGAGTTTGAGCACCTCGGCCAGTCCATCGCCTACGCGCGCATGAACGGCATCGTCCCGCCGTGGACGGCCGAGCAGCAGAAGAGGCTCAAGGAGTCGATGGAGAAGAAGCCGGCCGACGCGCCCGTCAAGAAGTGACCCTGCTGGCCCTCGCGTCACCGGTGCCGGGGGTGATGGGGGCCTGGCTCGACGCGCGCCTCACGTCGGGCCTCGTCCTCGCGCTCCCGCTCGGCCTTGCCGGCCTCGCCCTTCTCCGTTTCGACCTCCTCGCGCGGTTCGGAGGTTCCGTTCCCGAGCCGCATGAGCCTGCCGGGCGCGGGGCGGCCGCGGGGCTCGCGGCCGTCCTGGCCCTCCTGACCACGGCCCTGCTGCCGCCCGCTCTCTCGGGGGCGTTCCGGCCCGGGGCCGCCGGCTACGCGCCGTTCGCTCCCGCGCCCGGCCCTGCCTCGCTCGCGTCGGCTCCCTCCTCACTCGGCTTTTTCGCGCTGCAGAGCCTCGCCGAGGAGCTTCTGTTTCGCGCCTTCTTCCTCACGCTCCTCGCTGCCATGTTCCTTTTTTTCGCGCGCCTTTTCTTCGGCAAACTTCCGGAGATGAGCGAGTCGCTTCGAGGGCCCGCCGCCGCGCGGCGCTGGCTCGTCTGCGGGCTCCTCGCGAACGCGGGCCAGTCCCTGGCGTTCGCCTCGATGCACGCGGTCAACCCGAACGTGACGCCTCTCGCGCTCCTCAACATCGGCCTCGCGGGCGCGGTTCTGGGCTGGCTCTACTGGGGCGAGGGGGGCCTCTTCGGCTGCTGGACCTTCCACGCGCTCTGGAATTTCATGCTCGCCGCCCTCGCGCTCCCCGTGAGCGGGATGACGATGGGGAGGCCGATCCTCGCAACCGGCATCCGCGGCGCGGGCGTGCCGGCTCTGAGCGGAGGAGCCTTCGGCCCCGAAGGCTCGGTCCTTTCCACGGTCGCCCTGGCCGCCCTTCTCATCCTCCTGGTCCGCCGTAGCGCACGAAAGCTTCCGGGCGCGTATCCTTCCTCACCATGAAGGGCGGAAGGCAGCTGTTCACGTGTCCCGCGTGCGCGAAGCGCTTCTTCTACTGGGTCCCCGAGGCAACGTCCCAGCCGAAGGTGAAGTGCTATTTCTGCAGCGCGGAGACTTTCCCGAGCGGCGAGCCACCCGCGCCTCCGGCACCAGCGCCGCCAGCCCCCAAACCCGCAGTCGCGGCTGCGCCCGCCGAAGGAACTCCTTCACCTTCGACCTGAGGAGAAGCGCGAGCAACGCGCTCGCGAAATCGTTGCGCCACGCGGCGCCGTATCAGGGCGGCGAGGCTCGGTAGACGATCTCCCCGCCGACGACGGTCATGCGCACCTTCGCCTTCGGAATCTCGGCGGCCGGCGTCTTTTCCGAGACGATGTCGCGGTCGAGGACCGTGAAGTCCGCGTCGTAGGTGGGGGCGATCCGGCCGCGCCGCGTCTCGGCGAACTCGGCATAGGCGTTGTCGGCCGTGAAGAGCCGGAGCGCCTCGGCCCGCGTGAGAGCTTCCTCTCTCCGCCAGCCGCCAGGCGGATGTCCCGAGAGGTCCTGCCGCGTCACGGCGGCGTAGATGCCGAGGAGGGGGTTCTCGGACTCCACGGGGAAGTCGCTGCCGCCCGCGAGATGCGCGCCGGATTTCAGGAGCGTCCGCCAGGCGTAGGCGCCTTCAAGCCGCTCGGGGCCGACGCGTGCTTCGACCCACGGCATGTCCGAGGTCGCGTGCGTCGGCTGCACCGACGCGATCACGCCGAGCTTCACGAAGCGCCCCGCGTCGAGAGGTGCGAGGATCTGGGCGTGCTCGATGCGCGGGCGCGGATCGACTGGACGCACCGCGGCCAGCGCCTTCTCGTAGGCGTCGAGCGTCACCCGGTTCGCGCGGTCGCCGATCGCGTGTGTCCACACCTGAAAGCCCGCGCGAAGCGCCTTTTCGGCGAGACGCTCCGTCTCCTCGGGCAGCGTCACGTCGAGGCCGCGGTTGCCGGGCGCGTCGCTGTAGTCCGCGAGAAGGGCGGCGCCGCGCGAGCCCAGCGCGCCGTCCGCGAAGATCTTGAGGGCACGAATCGTGAGCCGCCCGGATTGAAGAGGGCCCTTCGCGATCGCCTCGTCGAGATTCCGCGGCCCCACGGTCGCGTAGACGCGGATCGGTATCTTCTTGTCACGCGCGAGGGACGACAGGACGCCGATCTCCTCCGGGTTCGAGCCCGAGGCGTCGCCGACGCCCGTCAGGCCGACGCGCGCGCAGGCCTCGAGGGCGGCGCGGTAATCACGCTCGAGCTCCTCGGGCGCCGACTCGGGAATCGCGTTCCACACGAGGGCGGTCGCGTTGTCCACGAGGACGCCCGCGGGACGCCCGTCGGGCAGGCGCTCGATGCGCCCGCCGTCGGGATCTTTCGTCTTCGCGATCACGTGCGCGGCGACGAGCGCGGCCTCGTTCACCCAGATCGCGTGCCCGTCCACCCGCCCGAGCACGACCGGGCGGTCCGGCGACACGGCGGACAGCTCGGCGGCGGTGGGAAACGTCTTTTCGGGCCACCGGTTCTGATCCCAGCCGCGCCCGCGAATCCACTCGCCCTCGGCGGCCGCCGCGGCGCGGCTCTTCACGCGCGCGAGAATCTCCTCCTTCGAGAGGCCACGCAGGTCGAGCGCCCGCCGGAGCGCTCCGAGCCCGCGCAGGTGGCCATGCGCGTCGGTGAGGCCGGGCACGACGACCGCCCCCGCCAGGTCGACGACACGTGCCTCGGGCGCGAGCGCCCGCGCTTCGCGTTCTCCGCCGAGGAAGCGCACGCCGCCCCCTTCGACGAGAATCGCCGCCACCGCGGGGCTGGCGTCCCATGCGCTGTACACGGTCGCTCCGGTGTAGAGCACGGACGCCGTGGACGGCTTCGGGCGCCGCCCGGGCGCGCCGCGCTTCTGCGCGAGCAGCCAGGGCACGAGATCGGGCTCGGCGAACGCCGGGTCCCACGCGTCGTGGCCGACCCCGGGGAACTCCGTGTACGCGGCATTCCCACCGGAAAGACGCAGGGCTTCGGCCATGCGCCGCGACTCCGTAACGGGGATCGTGTCGTCGGCATCGCCGTGGAACGCCCACACCGGCGTCTTCCCTAGCTCCCGGGCGATGACACGATAGGGATCGCCCGACTCGAGGACGCGGCGCATGTCGGGTGGCCGGAAGCTCTGAATCGGGAACCCGCGAGACGACACGATGTACCCGCAGATGGGCACGACCGCCGCGAAGACGCCCGGCCTTTGAAACGCGCCCCACCAGGTTCCCGCGCCCCCCATCGACATCCCGAGGAGGGACACGCGCTCGCGGTCGCCGTGGAACTCGACGAGCGCCTCTTCGAGGGCCAGGAACGCGGCCGTCTGAGGATCTCCGATCCACTGCGAATCTTTCGGACACTGCGGGAAGACGACGAGGAACGGCCAACGCGACGGGTCCTTCCTGAGCGCGCGCCCGAGACCGACGCGCGTGTGCTCGCCCTCCGAGCCGCGCTCGCCCGCGCCGTGGAGGGTGAGGAGGACGGGAGGCTTCGAGGCGGGACCGAAGCTCTCGGGCACGAACACCTGATAGGGATACGCGACGCCGTTCACCGTCACGGTGCGCCTCTCGAAACGCGGCTCGGCGGCCGAAGCGGCGAGAGGCAGGGCGAAGAATGCGAGGGCGAGGAATGCTCTCATCGCGAGACGACGACTTCTCCGCCTTTCATGACGAACGGGATCTTCTCGAGCAGCGTCACGTCCTTCAGCGGATCGCCGTCGACGGCGACGAGGTCGGCGTACTTTCCCGGCGCTATCGCACCGACCATCGTCCAGCCGAGGAGGTCGGCGGCGTTCACCGTCGCCGACTGGATCGCCTGCATCGGCGTCATCCCCCAGCGCACCATGTGGGCGAACTGCTTGCCGTTCATGCCGTGTGGATAGACGCCGGCGTCTGTGCCGTATGCCTGCTTCACGCCGGCCTTCACGGCCTTCTGGAAATTCTCGCGCTGAAGGCGACCGATCCTTCGCTCCTTCTCGAGGATCCTCTCCGGGTAGCCCATCTTCGCGAACTCCGCGAGGATCCAGTCGTCGTTGTAGACGTCGGCCACGAGATACGTGCCGCGCTCCTTCATCATGCGGATCCCCTCCTCGTCGATCAGGCTCCCGTGCTCGATCGACGCCACGCCGGCGGCGACCGCGCGCTTGATCGCCTCCGTGCCGTGCGCGTGCGCCGCGACTTTGCGGCCCCACATCGCGGCCTCGTCGCAGATCGCCTTCATCTCTTCGAAGGAATACTGCGGCGCTCCCACGGACTCCTCCTCGGAGAGGACACCGGCCGAGGCGATCATCTTGATGACGTCTGCGCCGAACTTCACGTTCTGGCGGACGAGCTTGCGCACGGCGTCGACGCCGTCGGCGACGTTGGTGAATCCCTCGAACCGAAGGTACGGGGAGAAGCCCGTGAGGTCGCCGTGGCCGCCCGTCGATCCGATGGCCAGACCCGCGACCTTCAGCCGCGGCCCGGGGATGGTGCCTTTGTCGATCGCGTTGCGGAGGGCCACATCGATGTACTCCTCGGCCCCAACGACGCGGAGCGTCGTGAATCCCGCGTCGAGCGTCCGCTTGGCATAGACGTGCGCGCTCACCGCCACGTCGATCGGCGACCGACGGAAGCGGTCCCCGTAGTAGTCCTCGGGCTGGGAGGTGATGTGCGTGTGCATGTCGATCAGGCCCGGGAGGACGGTCTTCGTGGAAAGGTCGACGATCCGCGTCCCGGCGGGGGCCGCGAGATTCGGCCCGACCTCCTTGATCACGCCGTTCTCGACGAGGATCTCCTGCCCTTTTTTCACGGTCCCGGACACGACGTCCACGAGGAAGCCGGCCTTCACGAGAACCGTCACGGGCGGTGCGGGCGGTGCGGCCTTCTCCGCGGCGGCGAGAAGGTGCGCCGGAGTCGGGACGAGGAAAGCTCCGAGCAGGAGGACGACGGGTTTCAGCTTCATGCGCGAAAGGCTAGCAGAGCGCGCCCCCTAGAATGGCGCGATGACGCTTCCGGCCGGCCTCGCTCTCCTCGAACGCATCCAGGCGCAGATGCGCGCGGTGGCGCGCCGGCAGTACGAGGCGGTGGCGGTGCCCCCGTTCACACTCTTCTTTCACGACACGGACCCGCTGCCCTACTTCAACTACGCGATCCCCGACGGCCCCGGCCCGGCGTCGGGCAGCCTCACCGCGCCGCTCAACCGCCTCGAGGCGGAGTTTCACGCCCGCCACCGCCTGCCGCGCTTCGAGTTCGTCGAGGCGTGCGCGCCTCGCCTCGCCGAAGCTCTCGAGGCGCACGGCTTCGCGCTCGAGAACCGGCCGCAGCTCATGGTCTGCCCGCGCGGAAAAGAGCGCGCCGCGCCGGCCGTGAACGGGCTCGACATCGCGACGCTCGACGCCGCGACGGCGCTCCGGGAATTCGTGGCCTTTCTCGACGTGCAGCGTCGCGCCTTCGGACTTCCGTCCGCGCGGCCGCCCTTGGACGAGGAGGCGCTCTCTTTGCGCGAAACGCTCGGCAACGGCTTCGCGTTCCTCGCCCGGATCGCGAGCGAGCCCGTCGCCACGGCGATGATCCAGCCGCCGCACGACGGCCTCACGGAGCTCGTGGGCGTGTCGACGCTCGAGGCGTTTCGGCGGCGCGGCATCGGCGGCTTCCTCTCGTTCGCGGCCGTTCGTACCGCGTTCGACCGCGGCGTCTCACTCGCGTTCCTCTCCGCGGCCGACGCGCGCGCCGGCCGTGTCTACGAGGCCGCGGGCTTCTCTCCCGCCGGGCACTCGCTTTTCTACCGGCGCCCCGAGGACCCCGAGCCGTCACTCGAGATCCGCGAAGCGACCGACGCGGCCTCGCTCGAGCTCGCGCGGACGCTCGTCCTCGGGCATGCCGCCGGCCTCGGCGACGTGCCCGGCGTCGAGCGGGTACGCGCGGACGCATCCGCCCTGCCGGGTCCCTATGCCCCGCCCGCGGGGGTGCTCCTCGTCGCGACGCTCGCGGGGAATCCCGCGGGCTGCGTCGCGTTCAAGCGGCTCGACGGCGAAACCTGCGAGGTGAAGCGCATGTTCGTGGACCCCGCGTTTCGCAAACGGGGGATCGCGCGGGCGCTCATGCTGAAGCTCCTCGAGCGGGCGAAAGAGCGCGGATACCGCCGGGTTCGGCTCGGAACGCTTCATACGATGACGGCAGCGCAGGCGCTCTACCGAGATCTCGGTTTCGTCGAGATCCCGCGCTACCGTCCGAACGAGCACACGGACACGATGTTCTTCGAGAAGAACCTGACCTGACCGCGTGGCCGAAGCGCTACTTCTTCTCTTCCTTCTTCTTCTCCTCCCACGGAATGATGTCGAATGCGGCATCCTGCGCGACCAGGAAGACGCAGTCCGCGCCGGCCTTGCAGCCGCTCCGGTGCTTGAGCTTGCCCGGGTCCAAGGTGTACGAGCCGGGTGCGAGCTCCTTGAGGCCCTGCGCCTCGGTCTCGAGCGTGAACGTGCCGCTCACGGTCACGACGCGCACGGGGTGGCTGTGCGTGTGCCAGCCGGCGGAAAAGCCGCCCACCCACTTGAAGAGCGCGCCGTAGGCGCCCTTCTTCATGTCCCCCCACAGGGGTGCGACCTGCGCGCCCTTCATGCCTTCGACGTCCGTGAACTTGATGTCGGCGGCGGGCCAGATCTTGAAAGCGCGCGCGGCGGGCTTCGCCGCCTTCTTGGCCGGCGCCTTCGCGTCTTCCGCCGCGACCGAACCGGCAAGGCACACGAACGCCGCGACGAGAGCACCCATCAGGACTCGCTTCATCGTTTTCTCCTCCCTTTTTTTGAGAATGCGACGCAGAGTCTAACCCGGTAAGACCGATCGGACGTGTGGGAGACGCTCCGGGCGCTTCTTGCGTAAAGTAGCGCCATGCCGAAAACTCGCCGAGACTTCCTGACCGCCGCTGCCGCCGGCATCGCGGGTATCGCCGCGGGATCGCACGGCGAGGCCCAGACACCTTCCGCCCCTCCCCCGCAGCCGACGCCCGCCGCCGGGACGCCCCCCGCCTTCGGCACCGCGCCCGCCGTAGGACCCGAGATCTCGCCCGCAACGGTCGCGGAAGCCGAGAAGCTCGTCCGCGTGACGCTGACGGAGAAGGACCGCGCGCAAGCCGCGGGCAACTGGCGGGAGGCCATGGCCGGCACGATGGAACGGCGCACGGGGCCGAAAAAAGTGGCCCTGGAGGCGTCGCTCGCGCCCGCGTCCCGCTGGGATCCCGTCCTGCCGGGCCTCACGGCAGGTCCGGCGCGCGACCGCTTCCTCCGCGGGAAGGCCGATCCCGAGCCCGTGCCGAAGCGCGACGACGACATCGCGTTCGCTCCCGTCGCGGCGCTGTCGCGCTGGATCGAGTCGAAGGCACTCTCGTCCGAGCGCCTCACGCGGATTTACCTCGAGCGCCTCCGGCGCTTCGACCCGAAGCTCAGGTGCGTCATCACGCTGACGCCCGACCTCGCGCTCGAGCAGGCCCGCCGGGCCGACGCGGAGATCGCGGCGGGAAAGTATCGCGGCCCGCTGCACGGCATCCCGTGGGGCGTCAAGGACCTCCTCGACACGAGAGGCATCCGCACGACCTGGGGCGCGGAGCCGTTTCGCAACCGCGTGCCGGACAGGGACGCCGCCGTCGTGGAGCGGCTCCACCGCGCGGGCGCCGTCCTTCTCGCCAAGCTGAGCCTCGGCGCGCTCGCGCTGAACGACGTCTGGTTTGGCGGTGAGACGAAGAACCCGTGGCTGCTCGAGGAAGGCTCGGGCGGCAGCAGCGCCGGGCCCGGCTCGGCGACCGCCGCCGGGTGCGTGGCGTTCGCGATCGGGAGCGAGACGGAAGGGAGCATCGTCGACCCGTCGATGCGCTGCGGCGTCACGGGCCTGAGGCCGACGTTCGGGCGCGTCGCGCGCACGGGCGCGATGACCCTCTGCTGGTCGATGGACAAGCTGGGCCCCATCGCGCGCGGCGTCGAGGACACGCTGCTCGTCCTTGCCACCATCACCGGCCCGGACGCCGGCGACCTTTCGAGCGTCCCGAGCCGGCTCGATTTCGAGGCGGACGGCGCCGTGGCCGGCTTGCGCGTGGGGTATTTCCCGCCGTGGATGGTGGAGAGCCCGGCGACCGAGGTCGACCGCGCCGCGCTCGAGACCGTTCGCCGCCTCGGGATGGCTCCGGTCGAGGTGAGTCTGCCGGACTGGCCTTACGGCTCGCTGAACACGATTCTCTTCGCCGAAGCGGCGGCCGCATTCGAGGAGCTGACGCTTTCCGGCGGTCTCGACCAGCTCAGGATGCAGGTGCCGGACGCCTGGCCGAACACGTTCCGGCAGTCGCGGTTTCTCTCGGCGGTCGACTACGTGCAGGCCGACCGGCTGCGGCGCAAGGTGGCGCAGGAGATGGCGCGGATCCTCTCGACGGTCGACCTCCTCCTCGTCCCGTCGCTCCGCGACGAGATCCTCACGATCACGAACTTCACCGGCCACCCCTCGCTCACGCTGCCCGCCGGCTTCGTCGAGATCGACCAGGCCCGCAGCGACTGGGCGCCGGACCCGGCCCGCCCGCTCCCGAAGTTCTCACCGAAACGGCGCGTCCCGCACGGCGTGACGCTGATCGGACGGCTCTTCGACGAGGGGATGATCGGACGCGCGGGGATCGCGCTCGAGAAGGCGTTCGGCGTGCGGGGGGAGCGGCCGAAGGGGTTCTGAGACGAGGCTCTTGACGCCCTCGATGGTGTCCCCCACGCAGCACGAGGGGCTCGCCGATTCGTCCAGGACGTGCTGCAACTCCCGCCCGAGGGACCGATGGAAGCTCTTCACCCGGGTCCACAGCCGGCCTGTGAGGTCAGCCACCGCGGTTCTGATCGAGGGGTTCCACGCCAACGGACGCCTCCAACGGACGGAGTCAGTGTACGACTGCCGA
>CALAQS010000300.1 GCA_937888435.1 uncultured Acidobacteriota bacterium | reverse complement strand
TTCATCGCGATCAAGATTCTGGGAAATACCGAATTCAGATATCTGAGCAGCAAGAAAGGCATACATGTCGTGGCGGCTCTGCTAGGCATTTCGAAACCGTGGGATGCGATCGCCGCGCATCTCCATCGCGACCGAGACGAGCTCATGAGCCTCTTAGTTGAAGCTGTCGAGCGCCGCAACGATATCGTTCATCGGGCCGATCGAAAGCAGGGAGATAACGCTGGAGGCCAGCAAACGATCGAGCTAGCATGGACCCAGCAAGCCGTCGACACCATAGGCCATGTCTGCACTGCGCTGAACGAACTTGTCGACAAGCGGATCCGTGAGCTTCACGAATCCGCAGGAGCTAGCGCGTGAATCCCCTAGATGAAACCCTGAAGGGACAGCTCCGCGCGACCGTCCAGAAAGTCCGAGAGATCCTGACGACGGATCTCCAGGAGATCCTCGAGAGCAAGTACGGCGTCAGGAGAAGTGGGGAGCGCGAGGATCTGTCCCGGCTCCCGGAGGTCAAATCCGACTCTCGCGAGAAAGAAACGCGAGAGTTCCTGCTCCGGGTACTCCCGCCCGCCCCAAGCGGCAAGAAGGAGGCGACGAGTTTCGCTGACAGCCTCGACTCGGTCCTTCGATCGTTAGCCTTCACCCACCTCAACCGGCTCGTGGCCTTCAAGATGATGGAAGGCCAGACTTTGAAGCTCTTCCGCGAAGCGGTTGGCCGAGGCCAGAATTCCACTGGATTCCTGTTTTACCTCGCAGACCACCCAGACGAGGAGCAGCTCTCCAGGGGTGGCAAAGGGGACGAGGCCTATCGGCACTTCCTTCTCGATCTTGCCGCGAGGTTGAACGAGGAGATCGGCGTGCTGTTCGATCCGGGCGACCTCGCGAGCAGGATCTTCCCGCGGCCGGCGGCGCTGACCGCCGTCCTGGATTTGATCAACTCTCCCGACCTGGCCCCCTGCTGGGACCATGAAGAGACGCTCGGCTGGGTCTACCAGTACTACACGCCGAAAGAGCTTCGGGAGAAGGCGCGGAGAGAAAGTTCAGCTCCCCGGAACTCCTACGAGATGTCGTTTCGAAATCAGTTCTACACGCCAGACTACGTCGTTCGGTTCCTGGTCGACAACTCGCTGGGACGGATCTGGTTCGAGATGAATCCCGAAACGTCGCTTAAGGCCAGGTGTTCGCTGCTGGTGATTCGACCTGAGGAAGCAGTGGGGCCGGCCAACCCACGGCCGAAAAAAGACCCGCGAAGAATTTACGTGATGGACCCAGCTTGTGGCTCCGGGCATTTCTTGCTCTACTGTTTCGACCTGTTCCTCGTGATTTACCGCGAGGCCTGGGACGACCCCGATCTGGGGTCAGCTCTCAAGTCGGAATATCGGAGCTTCGAAGAGTTCGAAGCTGTCATCCCGAGGCTCATCGTCGAAGAAAACCTTCACGGAATCGACATTGACCCGCGGGCTATCCAGATCGCCTCACTTCTATTGCTGCTGAAAGCGAAGTCCTGCCGAAAAGACGTCCAGATACATCAGGGTCATCTCGTTTGCGCAGAACCTATGCCGGGCGACAAGGGGCTTCTAGAGGAATTCAAGAGAAAGAAGCTAACCGGGAGCTGGGGTGTCGCCGGTAGAGTCCTGAACGGCATCTGGGAAATGCTGGCCCTAGCGGGCGAAGCCGGAAGCCTGCTGAGGGCCGAAGAAGAGATCGACAAGCTGGTGGAACGGGAACGGGCCGAGTGGCGAAAACGACCTGCTCTCTTTCCCGAGGTCTTGCCGCCGGACCAGGCCGTACTCGACTTCTCGGACGTCACCGGGGAGGGTTCTTGGAAGGAGATGGAGACCCGTGTCGAGGTTCTCCTTGGAGAATTCGCGAAGGAGTCTGAGGGGGCAGAAGGGGCCTACCGAAAGCTCTTCTCTCGAGACGGTATCGAGGGCCTCCGGTTCCTTGACGTCCTTCGAAAGACCTATGACGTGGTCCTCATGAATCCTCCATTTGGGGACCCGACTACTTCATCGAAAGAGCTTCTCGAGAAGAGCTATCCAGATACTGCGGGGGACGTCTACCCAAATTTCATCGAGCGAGGGCTGCGTTGGCTTGGTCCCGGTGGTCGGCTGGGCTTCATCACGAATCGGACCTGGCTCGGTCTGCCTCAATACGAAGGCCTCAGATCGAAGGTCTTCGGCTCACTGGGAACGGTGGAAGTCGGCGCCGATCTCGGCTCTTTCGTCCTAGAAGCGCAGGTGGAGACGGCCGCGGTGGTGGCCGGCCGAGACGCTAAGCCCACGGACGACGCTCCCTGGATACGCCTTCTCAAGACAAAAGCAAAGGCAGACGTCCTTGCAGAGGCCCTACGGGCGTATGCCGCAGGCGAGCCGCACAGCTCCCTTTACCAGTCATCGCAAGCACGTTTCGCCAGTCTGCCCTCAAATGTCTTCGGATACTGGATGTCCGACCAGCTCGCGAGCCGTATCGGAGAGGACGATTCGGTTGCGGCACGGGGCGTCGACGTCGTGGTGGGGCTCCAGACGAGCGACGATTTCCGATTTCTGCGCTTGGCTTGGGAAGTACCTACTGAACTCGTGGGCCTTGACCGCAAATGGGCACCCTTTGCAAAAGGGGGAGCGTATTCGCCGTTTTTCGACGATATCCATCTCCTACTGAACTGGAACGATGGAGGTGCGGAGATAATCGCTTGGGGGAATGGGCGTCCGCAAAATACGCGGTACTTCGGCCGGCCGGGCGTGACGTGGCCGGCGAGGACGACAAGCCCCTTTGGGCCCAGGGTGCTTCCGCCGGGGTGTGCGTTCGGGCATAAGGGCCCGGCTGCCATCCCGAAAGAGGGACCAGGTGTGGATCCCTTGGCCCTCTTGGGTCTCCTTTCGGCACGGCCCTCGCGGCTGCTTTTGTCGGCCCGGCTTGGAGCTGGGGACGACGCGCCCGGCTCAGCGGCTAAGAGCTA
>CALAQS010000299.1 GCA_937888435.1 uncultured Acidobacteriota bacterium | reverse complement strand
TCTACCCGATCCCGAAGGCCGAGAACAACTTCAACATCAAGGTCTGGTTCTCTCGTGTGACCCCCAAGGTCGGCTTCGCGACGAACGAGTTCACGGTCCAGATGCAGGTCTTCTACTTCTGATCGAACCGCGAAGGGGACGCGCGCGGCGCGTCCCCTTCCGCCGGGTTCCGCTAAAATCCCCACCCGCACCCAAACGACGCTGATCGCCGCGAGCGCGGCACTGGAGGCTTCGATGACGGGCATCCGTTCGAACCGTTCCTTCGCTCTCTCTGTCCTCTCGCTCGCGCTCGCCTTCTCCGGCCCCGCGGCCGCCCAGGAGGCCGCGATCCGGATCGGCGCCGTCCTGCCCGTCACGGGCAAGGAATCCAAGATCGGCAGCGCGTACAAGCAGGCGACGGAGTTCGCCGTCAAGGAAGTGAACGACGCGGGCGGTCTCGACGTGGGCGGCAAGAGGATGAAGATCGACCTCGCCCTCCTCGACGACACCTCGGACGCGTCCCGCAGCGAGCAGCTCGTCGAGCAGCTCATGGCGCAGCAGAAGGTCCATGCGGTGATCGGCGGCTACGGCTCGCAGCTCGTACAGGCGCAGAGCGTCGTCCCCGACCGCTACGGCATCCCGTACGTCTCGGGCGGAGCGGGAGCGACGAGCATCTACGGGCGCAGCAAGTGGGTCTTCGGCGTCCTGTCGCCCGTCGAGAACCTCGCCTCCACGCAGATGGACTTCCTCTCGGATCTCGTCGCGCAGGGCAAGCTCAAGAAGCCGCTGAAGATCGCCCTCCTCATCGAGAACACCGAGCACGGGAAGGACTTCCAGAAAGGCGTCAAGGACTACGCGAAGGCGCATCCCGAGTTCTCGGTCGTCCTCGACGAGAGCTTCGAGCTCTACGCGCCCGACTTCAAGCCGCTCCTCGGCCGCGTCGCTGCCGCGAAGGCCGACCTCTTCATGTGCGACGCGCATCTCGAGGACTTCATCTCGATGCAGCGCACGTACACGCAGATGGGCCTGTACCACCAGATGGTCACGTACGGCGCCCGCGGCGCGGACGAGGCGGGCCGGAAGGCCCTCGGCGCGGCCACGGATTACATCTTCGCGAGCGGCTGGTGGTCGGACCTCCTGCCGTATCCGCAGGTGAAGGCGTTCACGGCGAAGTGGAAGGCGGCCGCCGGCTCCGCGCCGCAGTGGTACCACGCGACGGCATACGAGACCGTGCGCGTGCTTTTCGCGGCGATCCAGAAGGCCGGCTCGCTGAATCCCGAGGCTATCCGCGCGGCCCTCGCCGGAATCGAGCTGAAAGACTCGATCCTGCCCGGCGGCGTCCTGAAATTCACGAAGACCGGCCAGGCCGTGCTCCCCTTCGTCGTGACGCAGAACAAACCTGACGGCAAAGTCGATATCGTCTGGCCGAAGGAGGCGCGCACGGGCGAAGCCGTCGCTCCGATGCCAAAGGGGTAAGCTGCCGCACCGCCCGTGCAGCAGGCTCTAGACGTCGTCGTCAACTCGTTCCTCGCCGCCGGTCTGTACGCCACGATGGCATACGGCCTCGCGGTGATCTACGGGGTCATGCGCATCATCAACCTCGCGCACGCGGGGATCATGATGCTCGGGGCGTACACGACGTTCACCCTCTTCACGCACTTTTCGATCGACCCCTTTCTCTCGATCGTCGTCGTCGTGCCCCTGTTCTTCGCGGGCGGCGTCGCCCTCTACCGGACGGTCGTCCGCCGCCTCCCTCGATCGGGGTCGACGCCTTCGATGGAGAGCCTCCTCCTTCTCTTCGGCGTCTGGCTCGTCCTCCAGAACCTCGCGTACGTGCTCTGGAGCGGGGACACGCAGTCGATCCTGACCTCCTACACTCTCAAGTCGGTCTCCCTCCTCGGCGTGCGCGTGGGCGTCCCCTCCCTCGGGGTCTTCGGGATGTCCGCGCTCTCGCTTCTCGTCCTCGAGTTCGTCCTCCACCGCACGTACCTCGGCAAGGCGATACGGGCCGTCACCCAGAACCGCGACGCCGCTCTTCTCTCGGGAGTGGACGCGGACCGGATCTCGGCGGTGGCGTTCGGTGTCGGAACGGCGTTCGCCGGGCTGGCGGGGACGCTTCTGTCCACGCTCTTCGCCTTCACACCCGACTTCGGCCGAAGCTTCCTTCTCAAGGCCTTTTGCATCATCGTGCTCGGCGGCCTCGAGAGCGTGACGGGCGTGGCCGCAGGTGCCTTCGTCCTCGCCCTGCTCGAGAACGTAACGGCCGCCTACACGGCGGTCCCGACATCTCTCCAGGACGCCCTCAGCTTCACGCTCCTCGTGGTCACGCTCGTCGTCCTGCCCCAGGGGCTGCCGGGACTCTCTCGCCTCGCGCACGTCAGGCGGCGCGGGTGACCTCGAAGCGAGCGCTCGAGGCGGCCGGCATGCTCGCCGTCGCGGGAGCTCTTTATTTCGCTCCTTCCTTTCTCGAGCGGGGCACCTTGAACGACCTGTGGAGCGTGGCGCTGGCCGTCGTGCTGGCCTCGTCGTGGAACCTCCTCGGCGGCTTCGCCGGCCAGGTTTCGATCGGTTACTCCGCTTTTCTCGGGATCGGCGCCTACACGACCGTCCTTCTCGCCCTGCAAGGCACGCCGCCTGTTCTCACGCTGCCGCTCGGCGCGCTCCTCGCCGCAGGATTTTCGGTGATCATCGGCTATCCCACGTTCCGGCTGCGGGGCCCTTACTTCACCATCGCCACGATCGGCGTCGGAGAGGCCGTGCGCGTCGTGGCGTCGAGCCTCTCGTTCGCGGGCGGCGCGAGCGGGCTCAGGATGCCCGCGGGCTCTTACGATTTCGAGTCGAACTTCCGATCGATGACGCTCCTCGCCGTGGCGCTCGTCTGGATCGCGCTCGCCATCTCGCGGAGCGCTTTCGGATCGGCCCTCTCCGCCGTCCGGCAGGACATCGATGCCGCCGAGGCGCTCGGCGTGAACTCCACGCGCCTGAAGGTCACCGTACACGCCCTCTCGGCCGCGCTCGTCGGCTTGGCGGGCGGCCTGTTCGCGATCAATTTCCAGTACGTGTCGCCCGGCTCGGTGTTCGACTTCCGCCTGAGCCTCACGATCGTCCTGATGCCGATCGTCGGCGGAGTCGGGACCGTGGCGGGACCGGTTCTCGGCGCGATCCTCTTCGGCTGGCTCCAGCTCAAGCTCCTGTCGATCCCGGCCCTGCTCAGCTCCTCGCTCTTCATCTATGGGGCGCTCCTGATCGCCGTCATGCTCTTCGAGCCGAAGGGCCTCCTCGGCCTCGTGAGGCGCCTTTGGGCGCGACGCCTGCGGCGCTTCTACATCGATGCCTGAGCCCATCGTCTCCGTCCGCGCGCTCACGGTGCGCTTCGGCGGCCTCGTGGCTGTCAAGGCCGTTTCGTTCGACGTCGCGCCACGCGAGATCTTCGGCGTCATCGGACCGAACGGGGCCGGCAAGACGACTCTCTTTTCGTGCCTGGCGGGCGCACAGCGGCCCACGTCCGGCTCCATTCACCTTCGGGGAGAGAGCCTCGACGGACTGGCGGTCTGGGCCGTCGCGCATCGCGGGCTCGTGCGCACCCACCAGATCGTGCGGCCCTTCCGCGAAATGACCGTGGCGGACAACGTGGCCATCGGAGCCCGTTTCGGCAGGGGGCGAAGGCGGGGCGCCGACGAAAAAGGCCGGGTCCGCGACATTCTCGCGCGCACCGGCCTCGGCGCGCGCGCCGGCTCCCTCGCCGGCACGCTGACCCTCGGCGAGCTCAAGAGGCTCGAGATCGCCCGGGCGCTCGCGACCGAGCCCGACGTGCTGTGCCTCGACGAGATCATGGGAGGCCTGAACCCGGCCGAGATCAACGCCGCCATGGTTCTCGTGCGCGAGCTGCGCGATCAAGGCCTGACGATCCTCCTCATCGAGCATCACGTCCACGCGGTGGTCGGGGTTTCGGACCGGATCCTCGTCCTGAACTTCGGCGAGAGGATCGCCGAGGGGCGCCCCGAGGAGGTGCTGCGCGACCCGGCCGTCGTGGCCGCGTACTTCGGGGACGCCCCGGAGGAGGCGGCCCTTTGAGCCTCCTTTCCGTCGAGAGCCTCGACGTCTCCTATGGAAACGTGCAGGCCGTCTGGGACGTTTCCTTCCGCGTCGAAGCCGGCGAGATCCTCACGCTCGTGGGCGCGAACGGCGCCGGGAAGACGACTCTCTTGAAGACGGTCGCGGGCCTCCTCGCGCCCCGGCGCGGACGCATCCTGTTCGACGGCCGCGACCTCGTAGACCGGCCGGCACACACGCGAACTTCCGACGGCCTCGTGCTCGTGCCCGAGGCGCGTCAGCTCTGGCCGGGGATGACGGTTCTCGAGAACCTCGAGATGGGGGCATGGGGAAAGAGAGCGCGGGCCGAGTCGGCACGCACGCTCGCGGAGGTCTTCGCCATGTTCCCGGTGCTCGAGGAGCGCCATGCCCAGAAAGCCGGCACGCTCTCGGGAGGAGAGCAGCAGATGTGCGCGATCGGCCGCGGCCTCATGGCACGCCCGCGCCTCCTCCTCCTCGACGAGCCGGCTCTCGGCCTTTCCCCGCGCCTCGTCCGCGAAGTGTTCGCCTCGCTTTCCGCCATTCGCAAGGCCGGCGTCACCGTCCTCCTCGTCGAGCAGAATGTGGCGCACGCCCTCGCTCTCGCCGACCACGCCTGCGTCCTCGAGACGGGCCGCGTCACGCTCGCGGGCCGCGCGCAGGACCTCGCCGGCGACCCGCGCGTCAGGGAGGAGTTCCTCGGAGTCTCGGGCGTATGAGGAATGCAACGCGTCCGGCCGTCATGTGGAACGGCCGGACTTTCACCCTCGAAGAAATCGAGCGTCACTCGCGCCTCTATGTCGGCAGGCTTCGTGCGATCGGCGTCCAGCCCGGCGACCGAGTGGCCGTGTTCGCCGAGACGTGCCCCGAGATCGTGGCGGCCCTCGTGGGCCACCTCGGCGCGGGCATCATCC
>CALAQS010000298.1 GCA_937888435.1 uncultured Acidobacteriota bacterium | reverse complement strand
AGGCCGCGAGGATCTCGTCGCGCGTGCCGGTCGCGACGAGCCGGCCGTCGTCGAGGAAGGCGAGGCGGGAGGCGTACTCGGCCTCGTCCATGTAGGGCGTCGAGACGACGATCGTGAGCCCCTCGTGGTGGAGAGCGTTCAAGACCTGCCAGAACTCGCGGCGCGACACGGGATCGACGCCTGTCGTCGGCTCGTCGAGAAGGAGGAGCGCGGGGCGCGTCAGGAGCGCGGAGACGAGGGCGAGCTTCTGCTTCATGCCGCCCGAGAGCGCGCCCGCGAGGCGGGTGCCGAAGCGGTCGAGGCCGACGCGGGCGAGGAGGTCCCGCGCGCGCCGGTCGGCCTCGGCGGGAGGCACGGAGTACAGGCGGGCGCGCAGCGCGAGGTTCTCGTCGACCGTGAGGTCCTCGTAGAGCGAGAAGCGCTGCGGCACCATCCCGAACGGCACGTCCTCGCGGACGACGCGGCCCGAGGTCGGCTCGAGGAGGCCGGCGACGAGCCGGAAGAACGTCGTCTTGCCGGCGCCGTCGGGCCCGATAAGCGCGAACATCTCGCCGCGCTCGATCGTCAGGTCGATCCCGCGCAGCGCCGGGCGGCTGCCGAAGCTCCGAACGAGCTTCTCGGCCCGGATCACTTCGGGGCGCCTTCCGCGGCCTTCACGCGCACGTCCGCCGGCTGGCCGGGGACGAGCGGCGCGTTCCAACCGGCGTCGAGATCGACCTTCGCGGCGTAGACGAGGTTCACGCGCTCGCGGGACGTGTCGACGGGCTTCGGCGTGAACTCGGCGTCCGGGGAGATCTCCGTGACCTTCGCGGGAAACGTCCGGCCCTTGAACGCGTCGACGGAGACCTCCGCCGGGCTCCCCATGCGCACGCGGCCGAGCTGCGTCTCTGGGATGAACGTGCGGACGTAGAGCCGGTCCGCGAAGGCCATCGTGACGGCGGGCTGTCCCGCGCCGAGGAGGAGCCCCGGCTCGGCCATGCGGTGGAGGACCACACCGTCCGCGGGCGCGCGGATCTCGGCTTCGCGCGCGACGGACTCGGACTGCTTGAGCACCGTCTGCGCGCGCGAGACGTCCGCGCGCGCTTGCTCGGTCTGGTACCGGCGGAAGCCTTCACGCAGCAGCTCCAGACGGTCGCTCGCCATTTTTGCGTTCGCCACCGCCCGTTCCAGTGTCGTGCGGGCGGTGTCTGTGTCGCTCTGCGTTCCTACTTTCTTGGAGAGCAGGGTCTCCTGGCGCTCCAGTTCGCGTCGTGCGAGTTCGACGGCGGCCTTCTTGTCGGCGAGATCCGCGTCGGCCTGTGCAATCTCCGCGCTCCTGCTGCCGACTTTCAGGTCGTTGAAGCGCGCCTCGGCCGACTGCAGTCCTCTTGCGTCCCGTTCCGGCGCGAGAGCGGTCTCGCCGAGGTCGAGCTTCACGAGGAGGTCGCCGGCCTTCACGCGATCCCCTTCCCTCACCTTCACCTCGACGACGCGGCCGGCGACCTTTGGCGCGAGGTCGACGACGGGCGCCTCGAGGCGCCCGCTCAGGACGACGACATTCGGGTCGCCGCCGTTGCGGCAGGCGGCCGCGAGGGCCGCGGCGGCGAGGACGGCAAATCGAGTCGCAGGTCGCATGGCGTCTCCTACAGCGCGGCCACGACCGGCCGGGTCTCCGGCGCGGAGGTGGCCACGTGGGCGGGCGTCTTCCTCAGGCGCCGGACGAGCCGGCCGGCGACCTGCTGGGCGTCGTCGAAGAGCGAGTATGCGACCGGCGTCGCGAGAAGTGTCAGGAGGAGCGCGAGCGTCTGGCCTCCCACGATGACCGACCCGATCGCGCGGTTCGTGCCCGCGCCCGGCCCCGAAGAGACGAGGAGAGGCAGCATGCCCGCCACGAATGCGAGAGTGGTCATGAGGATCGGGCGAAGGCGCTCGCGGCTCGCGAGAATGACCGCCGCGTCACGCTCCATGCCGCGCTCGCGGAGCTGGTTCGCGAACTCGACCTGGAGGATCGAGTTCTTCTTCACGACGCCGAACAGCACGAGGATGCCGAGCGACGTGAAGATGTTGACGGACTGTCCGGCCACGAGGATCGAGACGAGCGCGAACGGCACCGTGAGCGGAAGAGCGAGGAGGATCGTGATCGGGTGGAGCCAGCTCTCGAACTGGGCTGCGAGGATGAGGTACATGAAGATGAACGACAGCGCGAAGGCGAGGAGGAAATTCTGCGCGGCACGGCCCTGCTCCTTGGAGCGGCCGATGAAGCGGTACGTGTAGGACGGGTCGAGGTTCATCGCCTTCGCCTCCCTCGAGAGGAGGTCGATGGCGACCTGCGAGGAAAAGCCGGGGTTCATGTTCGCGAGGATGGTGACCTGGCGCCGGCGGTTCAGGCGCTTGATCTCCGACGGGCCGGTGCCCGCGTGGAAGGACGTCACGTCCTCGAGAGGGACGGCGCCGAGGCGGTTCGACGGTACGTTGAAGCGGCGGAGGCTCACCTCGTCGGCCCTGTCGAGCGGCCGCGCGCGGAGATAGACGTCGTACTGTTCGCCCCCGTCGTCGAAGGCCGAGACCTTTTCGCCGCCGACGAGGACGCGGAGCGTCTCGGCGACGTCCGCCACGGAGACGCCGAGATCCGACGCCTTCGAGCGGGCGACCGTCACCCCCAGCTCGGGCTTTCCGAAGATGAGCGACGAGTCCACGTCCACGATGCCGGGCACCTGGGAGAGCCTCTTCATGAGCGCGTCGGAGATGTCGGCGAGCCGTGTCAAGTCCGGTCCGTTCACGACGAACATGATCTCGGCGTTCTTCTGTCCGCTCGAGAACGCGTTCACGTACGACACGTCCGAGCGCAGCTTCGCGTCCGCGAAGTGAGGCAGGATCTGCTTGCGGACGCGGTCCATGACCGTCGTCTGCGCGTCCTCGCGCTTGTCGGCGTCCACGAGCTTCACGTAGACGCTCCCGAGGTTCGGGGTCTTCGCGTCGTCGGCGCCGACCGTCAGAAGCGTGTAGGCGACGCCGCCGAGCGCCTTGACCTCGTTCGAGATGCGGTTCCCGATGAGCGCCGTCGCTTCGAGCGACGTTCCCTCCGGCGCGCGGAAGTTCACTTCGAACTGGGACTCGTCGTCGTAGGGCAGGAAGTTCTTCGGGACGACCTTGAAGAGGATCGGAACCGTGAGGAGAGAGAGGAAGCACACGAGGACGATGACCCAGCGGCGAGCCATCGACCACTTCAGCATCGCCATGTACGTGCGGTCGATGACGGCATAGAACCCGCGGGATTTGGAATCTTCCTTCTTCTCTTCCTTCCTCTTCAGCAGCCTCGCCGAAAGCATGGGCGTCAGCGAGAAGGAGACGAGGAGCGAGACGAGGATCGCGAACGCCATCGTGAGGCCGAACGAGTTCATGAACCGCCCGACGATGCCGCCCATGAACGCGACGGGGAGGAACACGGCCACGAGGGACAGGGTCGTCGCGAGGACGGCGAGGCCGATCTCCTTCGTCGCGTCGATCGCCGCCTGGAACGGCGCGACATGCTTCTCCTCGATGAACCGGAAAATGTTCTCGAGGACGACGATCGCGTCGTCGATGACGATGCCGACCGCGAGCGTCAGGGCGAGAAGCGTGAGGACGTTCAGCGTGAAGCCCATCGCGTACATGAGCGCGAAGGTCGAGATGATGGAAGTTGGGATCGCGATGGCGGCGATGAGCGTCGAGCGGAGGTTGCCGAGGAAGAGGAGGACGACGAGCGCCGCGAGGAAGCCGCCGAGGACGAGATGCTCCTGAACGGTGTCGACGGCCGCCTTGATGAACTGCGCCTGGTCGCGGACGATCTCGGTCGTGTAGCCGGCCGGGAGCTGTGGCGCGATTTCAGCGAGGCGGCCCTTGATCGCGTCGATGACCTCGACCGTGTTCGTGCCCGACTGCTTCCGGATCGACAGGATCACCGTGGGGACTCCGTCCTTGCTCGCGGCGCTCTCGGCGTCCTCTTCGCTGTCTTCCACGGTCGCGACGTCGCCGATGCGAACGGGCAGGCCGTTGCGCTGCGTGATGAAGATGGCCTCGAACTCCTTCGCGTTCGCGACACGGCCGTAGATGCGTACGGTCGCCTCGTTCGCGCCGGCCTTGAGCGTGCCGCCCGGCATCTTCACGTTTTGCGTCTGGAGAGCAAACCGCACGTCCACCGCCGTCAGGCCGTAAGCCTTGAGGCGCTCCGTGTCGAGGCGCACGTTGATGCGGCGCGAGCGCCCGCCGAGAATCGTGGCCTGGCCGACCCCGTTGACGGACTCGAGCTGCCGGCGCAGGACCTTGTCGGCGAACTCGGTCGTCTCGCGAAGCGAGCGGCTTCCCGAAAGGGCAACGGAGAGGACGGGCGTCGCGTCGGGATCGAGCTTTTCCACGATAGGCTGGTCGATGTCGCGCGGCAGGTCGGCGAGGACGCGGTTGACCTTGTCGCGCACTTCCTGCGCGGCGACGTCGACGTTTTTCTCGAGGATGAACGTGACGAAGATCTGCGAGATGCCCTCGGCGGAGACCGACTGAAGGTCGTCGATGCCCGCGATCGTGTTGATCGACTCCTCGATCTTGTCCGTTATCTCGGTTTCGACTTCCTCGGGGGCGGCTCCCGGCAGCCGGGTGATGACCGCGATGGTGGGGAAGTCGATCTTCGGATAGCGGTCGACGCCGAGGCGGGTGTAGCCGACGCCGCCGACGACGACGAGCGCGATGATGAGGACCGACGCGAAGACGGGCCGGCGGACACAGAGACGGGCGAGGGCCTGCACGGTGTGGTTTCCTTTCGCCGATCAGTTGGGGCGGACGACTTCGAGGCCGTCCGTGAGGCGGCGGTCGGGGGCGACGACGACGCGTTCACCCGCCGCGACGCCGGACCGCACCTCGAGGGAGTCGCCGTAGCGATCGCCCAGCGCCACGATGCGCTCGGCGACCCTCTGGGAGGAGAGCACGAAGACACGCGAGACGCCCGAGTCCGTGAGGACCGCGGCGGACGGCACGAGGAGTGTTTTCTCGGACTTCGGAAGCGCGAGACGTGCGGTCACGAACAGGCCGGGCTTCAGGAGGTGCTGCGGATTCGGCACGACCGCCTCGACGACGAGCGTCCGCGACTCGAAACGCAGCGAGGGGCCGATGTAGCGCACCGTGGCGTCGAACGCCCGATCCGGGAACGACTGCACGCTGAGCTCGCCCTTCTGTCCGATCTGGATCGCGGACACGGCCGACTCCGGGATCGCGAGCTCGGCGCGGAGCGGGTCGATCTTCACGAGGCCGCAGATCGCCTGGCCGCGCTTCACGAAGGCGCCCGCGGAGACCTTCTTTTCCGTGACGACGCCCGCGAACGGCGCGCGAATCACGCAGTCGGCGAACGCCTTCTCGGCGAGGGCGAGCGCCGAGCGGTTGAGGTCGCGGTCGGTTTCCTTCCGCTGATTCTCGGACTTCGCGACAACCTGCTTCTGCCGGAGCTCGGCGTACCTTGCGTATTCGGATTCGGCCCACGCGAGGTTCGCGCGCGCCTGGTCGAGCTGTGCCTTCGCATCGCGGTCGTCGAGGGTCGCGAGTACGGTGCCCTTCTCGACGTACGTCCCGCGCTCCACGCGGACGCTCGCGACGTTCCCATCGCGCTCGGAGGCCACGTCCGCCGATTCGTCCGCGGTGAGGGCGCCCGTGACCTCGAGGATGCGCGGGAGAACACGGCTCTCCACGGCGGCGGCCCGGACCGAGATCGGAGCGGGCGCCGGCACGGCGGCGGTCGTGCGCCCGTTCGCGTTTCGCGAGCAGCCGGCGGCGGCGAACGCGCCGACGGCGAGAGAGGCCATGAGAATCGGAGAAATGTTCGATCGGGCCATGTTCACTTTTCCCCATCGGCCTTCAAGGCCGGAGCGTCGTCCCGGATCTCGATGCGGCGCTCGTCGAGAAGGATCCCCGTGGAGCGCGCGAAGTCGGTGAGTGCTTTGCGGTAATCGGTGAGCGCGGCGGTCTCGGTGAGAACGGCTTGCGCGAGGTCGTTCTGGCGCGTGAGGACGAAGAAATTCGTCGAGAGCCCGACGTTGTAGCGCTCCTTCTCGGCGCGGAGCTGCGTCTCGGCCGCGGAGTGTCCGGCCTTCGCCGCGTCGATGCGCTGGGCGGCGGTGTCGAGCGTGAGGACCGCGTTGCGCACCTCGACCGCGACGCGCTGTTTCTGCTGCGCGACGAGGATCTCGGCCTGGCTTCTCTGCGCTTTGGCGATGGCGAGATCTCCCTTCGCCCCGCGGTTGAAGACGGGTACGGAGAAGGAAAGCCCGATCGAGGCGTCGGGGAAGCGGCCCTCGCTGATCGTTCCGACCGAACGGCCGAATCCCCCGGCCATTGCGTCCGGCACGACGATCGGCACGCCGAGGAGGACCTCGGCTTCCGGAGCATACGGATTGAGACTGCCCGCGAGCCCTCGGCGCGCATAGCCTGCCACGAGATCGAGCTGCGGTTTCAGGCGGTCCTTCGCGAAGTCCACGTCCACGTCGCGCTCGGCGAGCGCGGTCCTCGCCTCGGCGAGCTCGGGCCGGTTGCTTTCGGCCCTGCGGATCGCCTCGGCGAGGTCCACCTGGACGACCGCCGTCTCGGGCGGGTCCACCGGCTCGAGCGTCTGGTTCCACAGGGGATCGCTGCTGTCCTTCAGAAGCAGGAGCTTGAGGAGGAGCTCGGCGCGGCGCATCTGTTCCTCGGAGGCGTACAGGTCGCCCCTCCGCCGCTCGAGCTCTGCGAGGGGCTGAGCGATGTCGGTCTCGGGAAGCGTCCCGACTTCGATCTTCGACTTCGTGTCCTCACGCTGTTCGGCGGCGAGGCGGACGTTCGACTCGCGCACGACGACGTCGCGGCGCGCCGCGACGAGGTTCCAGTACGCCCGCTCCACGTTCGCGACGGTGTCCGCAACCGTGCGCCTCAGCGAGGCCGCGCCGCGGTCCTTGTCGAGGCGCGCGATTCGGATCGTGCGGCGGGCCGGATCCACCGAGAGGTTCTGAAGGAGCGGCTGGCGCAGGTCGATGCCCAGCGAGGAGCTGTACGCTGGCGAAAGCAGGGCGAGGAAGTTATTCGTGAGGTCGCGCGCGGCCGACGCCGAGAGACTCACGGTGCCGCCTGTCGGCAGAAGGGCGCCGATCGAAGCGGCTCCCGAGTAGCCTTCGCTCGAAGGAGCGAGCGCGCCCGGCGGCGCGCCGGAAAGGAGGGAGTTCGCGGGGTCCGTGCTGTTGCGGTACCGCGCGTCCAGCCGGAACGTGGGGTCGTAGGGCGCATCCGCTCGCAGGAGAGACGCGTCCACGATGCGGAACGATTCGCGCTCGATGGCGATGTCGTTGTTGTTAGCGAGCGCGCGCGCCGTCGCGTCGACTAGCGAGAGCGGCACGCCGGCCGGAGCCGCGGGCGCGGCGGGAGCGGGAGGCTCCTCGGCCGGCAGCGGCAATGCGAGGAGAAGCAGAGCGAGGGCGAGAGCCTTGCCGATCACGAAGGTCTCCTTTCGTCGTCGGGGCGTGGTCCCGCGCTCGGGCGCAGGGACATGGCGGTCAAGTCTCCCATGCTGTCGCTTTACATACGACATGCCACGGCTCCGGGGTTCCTTCGAAGAGCACCCAAGAGGCTCTTAGAAGGTGATTTAGCTGGCGGAAGCGGTCGCCGACGACGACACCGGACTCATGCCGTGCGATGCGGAGAAACCGACAGTTTGAGCAGGGCCGCTCGCCCATCGCGGGGCCGCACGCCCTACTCTCCGGCGAGGCGATTCATTTCCGCGGCGAGGCGGAAGTCGAGCACGGTGAGGCCTCCGGCGTCGTGCGTGCTCAGAACCACCGTAACGCGGTTCCACGCGTTCGCCCAGTCCGGATGGTGGCCCAGCTTCTCGGCGGCGAGCGCGACGCGCGCCATGAAGCCGAAGGCTTCCGGGAAATCGCGGAAGGTGAACGTGCGGTGGAGCTTTCTTCCCCGGCGCGTCCAGCCGGGAAGGGCGGAAAGACGTGCGTCGGCGGCGGCGGCGGAGAGTTTCGCGGGTCGCTTCATGGCCGCATTCTGCCCCGTATCATGCGAAGCCGGGCTCTGGAGGATCTGAATGCGCACAGCACGAGCGATCGGTTTTCTCGTTCTCGCCCTCGCGGGCGCCGCACTTGTCTGGTTCGGCGCGGGCTCGATTCGGGCCGCCCGGCGCGCGCGGACCGTGGAGACCGCGTGGGCCGGGTCGTTCGGACCGCTCGAGAGCATCACGGCGAAGTTTCCGGCGCACCCTACGAACGCCGCGGCGCACGCCCTCGAGGAATCCGCCCGGAGCCTCGGCATCGAGCTTCGCCCTCGCGGAGAGCAGCCCGTGGAAGACGAACCGGGCCGGCCGAAGAAATCGGAATTGGATGG
>CALAQS010000297.1 GCA_937888435.1 uncultured Acidobacteriota bacterium | reverse complement strand
AGGCCCGAAAAGAGAACCGAATAGAAGACGACCGCAGAGAGCATCGAGAAGGGAGTCTATGCTTAACCACTGGAGCCCAGCACTCACTGGAAGCGTGACCACGAAGAAAGACAGGTGTGCCGAAGTCGAAGAGTGCCGGGACAATATCTACGACGTGGTGGTTGTGGAAGAAGCGGACGGCCAGTTACCGTTCGGAGTTGCCGGGGGCTGTAGGGGTGCAATGGGAATTGCCGGGGGCTGCGGCGCGTAAGCACCAGAGTCACACCCTCTATGTCATTCTCACTCCCGGCCCGTAGACGGGCATTCTGTCCGGGCGGGCGCTCTAGATGCCTGACCGTCCGCCTCGCGGGGGTCGCGGTCCGGAGCTTCGTGGAGGAAACGCGGATGATCCGAAAGCTCAAGGACGGCCGGTATCGGCTGTACTCGCGAAAGAAGAACCCGAAGACCGGCAAACGGCGCAACTTGGGTACGTTCAAGACGCGCCAGGCGGCGGAGAAGCACGAGCGCGAAGTTCAGTACTTCAAGAGACACTGACTGTAGGGGCGCAATGGGAATTGCCGGGGCTATGGCGCGTAGAGACTTTCTCAAATCCAGGCCCGCAGACAAGCATGCTGGCCGGACTATGATTTAGGTTCGAGTAATCGGCGTTTTCCTAGAAGCGTCCCCGGAGTAATGGCTCAGCGCGCGAGCCTCCGGGACCAGACGTCGCTGGCCATTGAGAAGCGGCGCTCGAACCGCACCGTCTACGTGCTCCGACACGGCGCTCGGGCGGCCTAGGCCCCGAGTGGATGGCTCAGAGCGCGGTGGTCCTAGCCAACGTCGGTCCCCCACGCCGATCTGACAAGGCGCAGGTCGATACGATGGGCTTTCGCACGCTACTCTTGAGAAAAGTAATCGGAGTCGATGCGCTTGACGACGTATTTACCCACTTCTGCCACACCGATACCATTATCGATCATGAAGTCAGCGAGCTCATCTCCGTCAACGAGCACTAACTTGCTGTCAATCGATAATGCGAAGTCCCAGGCTTCCTTGCTGAACGAGGAAGTCGTGATGAAGATGCCCTTTTTCGCACGTCGGCCTTGAAGGGCTCCCGCGAACTTCTGGATTTCGGGCCTAGAGACGCCCGATTCCCACCGCTTCGCTTGAATATAGATGACGTCCAGGCCGAGACGATCCTCCTTGATGATCCCGTCAATGCCACCATCACCGGACCTTCCGACGGCCTCCCCAGCATCTTGCCGAGAGCCGCCGTAGCCCATAGCCACAAGAAGGTCGATGACAAGCTGCTCAAAGAACTCTGGGGGGCACTCCTTGATCCTTTGAAGCAGCGCCGTTGCGAGTTCATCGCGAATCTGTTGATAGCCGAAGTCGATGTGCTCCTGCGGCGTCATCGCGCCGCCAGGAGGTAGCTGCGTGGGCGCCGCCTTTTTCTTGCCGGTGCGAAACTCACGGTGGCCGGGGAATTGATCGAGGAACTTGAGATCAATGTGTTGCGGGTTCTGAGCGAGAGCCTCGCGACCACGATCCGTGATGCGATAGACCCCCGCGCGGGTTGATTCGAGCAGGCCAGCGCTCTTGAAGTGAGACTTGGCCCAGGCAATCCGATTCGTGAACACCGACTGTTTTCCGCTGGGGAGCACCTGCGAGCGCTCTTCTTCCGAAAGACCCATCTCGGCGGCCAGCGCACCGACGGTGTCTTGAGTCGCGTGTTCCTTACCATCGCTGAAGTGGCGGAGAAGCGGCGCCATAAGAGTCTGGAAATCAGGTATAGACATGTAAGAATGAGATCACACTTTCGCTGCCGGTTAGCGGTGCCATTCAGAGCTGCGTCCCCTGGCCCCTTGTCGAACGCCCCCCTCTTCCGGGCCGTGGCCGGGGTCCTAGACGCCCGAGGATTGAGCCCCGAAAGGGAGACCCTGGCCTGAATGATCCTTTCCGGCACAAGCCGACCGCACCGTCCTTGGCCCCATCGAAGGATGTGGGGTCACTTCTGAGGAGGTCAACGTGCCGAAGCGACGAGCGCGGGCTACCGGAGAAGAACTCTTGAGCCGCTGGATCCGGGTCGAGTCGGTCCGATTCGGTATTTATCGGCGCGCCCTGAAGCGCAGGGGCGAGCCTTCCAGATTCGACAACGCGTCCTACCTCGAACTGATCGGCGACGCCGACGAACCGCTCGGAGACGTACGACGGTTCTCAGTTCAGGTGAACGTGGAAGATATGAAGGAGCCCGGCCCGAGTGTTCCTCCGGCGACCGGCGCGTTCGTTCAGCTCAAACCGGAGGCCGTGGCCGTTGTATCGGTCGACAGCAGGAGCTTTGATCGCCTCTGGGCCCTTGCGACAGCGAACCTGCTGCGTCACTGCCGGCTGGCGTTCACCCGACCTCACCGAAGATCGTCGTTGATTGTCTCCGCCTCTTTCTCGGACCGGTCAGAGGAGGACAGCGATCCCGGTTTCGAATAGAGCGCAGTGGTGCCCGTCGAAACAACTCAGCCGGACCCTTGTCGAGCGAAGCGGGGGGCGGGTACTTCTCCCTTCAGTTAGTTTTCCTCAGAGTCCTCCGTAGGTTTCCGCATTGCTTCGTCGAGACCGGCCGCCGCTCTTCCATCGTTGTCGTGTGCCAGCATCGCTCTCCCAACTGAACTCCACTGTCGCAACGGTTCCATGCCGTCCAGTTGGCCGGAGTCGGGGAATAGTGCAGGCCTCTTCAGCAGGAGGACGTCGATTAGCCACGACAGGAGCCGCGCGTCGTAGGCGTCATCTACGCAGGTGTACTGCTCCCTGTTCCGATTGACCCACGCCTCGGCGATCTCGCCGCCCGTCGGCGTCTTCTTCAACTGCACTTGGAAGACGCAGAACCCGGTCCAGCTACGGTGGAAGTAGAGCCAGCCGCGTTCTTCATAGATGAACCACTTATCCTCCATCTCCTCCGGAATTACCCCCTGCTGAAGGGCATCCCACTCGGGTGCGCTGAAGGCATGCTCCAGCTTCAGCCGTGCGCGGTTGGCCGGCAGCGGCTCCGCTTTCCAGCTCCTGGACGTCGCCTTCATGCCCGGGTCTCCTTCGCACCGAGCTTGCGGAGGTCCCGCAGCAC
>CALAQS010000296.1 GCA_937888435.1 uncultured Acidobacteriota bacterium | reverse complement strand
TGTGGGGAACGGACTGGCCCTCGAAGGGAGTCCGCTCGATGCGCCGGAACGTCGATGATTTCCTCGCGCTTCCTCTTTCGGACGCGGTGCGGCGGAAGATCCTTTTCGACAACGCCGCCGCGCTCTTCGCCTCGGGGTGACAGCGCGCGCGGTGCTAGCATCCTGCGAAGAAAATGCTGGCGCTCAGAACGTCCGAGATCCGCGACAAGTACTCGGGCGAGGTGATCGGCGAGGTGCAGGAGGACACGCGCCGGGACCTCCGCGCGAAGATCCACCGGGCATTCCAGGTCAAGGGGGCCGTCAGGGGGACGAGCTTCGAGCAGCGCGCCGAGCTCGGGCGCCGCATCGCGCTGCGCCTCGGAGAGCGCCGTGCCGAGCTCGAGGAGCTGATGGTCCGGGAGGGCGGCCAGCCCCGCAAGTTCGCGCGGTGGGAGATGGACCGGGCCATCGCGAGCGCGGCGAGTCTCGAACGCAGGCTGGAGCTCCTCAAACCTCGGGAGCTCCCCGCCGCTTCGGGAAGGAACTTCCTCACCCGCGAGCCGTACGGAGTGGTCGGAGTCCTCCCGCCGCGCAACACGCCTCTCGTCGTGCCGCTTTACACGATGCTCTGCGCCCTCGGGGCCGGGAACTCCGTGGTGGAGAAGCCCTCGAGCCTGGTTCCTCTCATCTGCCAGCGGCTCGTCCAGATCGCCGTCGAGGCTGGCTGTCCGGCCGACAGTGTCCAGATCTCGACCTGCCCCGGGGAAGACGCCGCGTGGGAGTTCATCGAGAACCCCGAGGTCGACGTCCTCGTCCACTATGCATCCAGCCCCGTCGGCAAGGACAACCTGATCAAGATGGGCTCTTACCTCGAGAGAACGAAAAAGACGCTCGGCGAGTGCATGCTCCATGTTGGCGGCCGGATGAAGAAGTACGTCCCCGAGCTCGCGGGGAACGACCCGTTCATCGTCCTCGAGAGCGCGGACCTTGCGCAGGCTGCCGCCGCCGGCCTCCTCGGAGGTTTCGCGCACAGCGGGCAGCTCTGCATCGCCGCAAAGCGGTTCCTCGTGCAGCGCTCGATCGCCATGGACTTTCGGGAGCGCCTCGTCGAGGGTATCCGCGGGCTGAAGGTGGGCGATCCGCGCGACGAGGAGACGGACATCGGCCCCATCGGAAAGCACGAGAGCCTGGACATCGCGACGTATCAGGTCCGGGAGGCCCTGGAGCGCGGCGGCCGTCTTCTCATCGGCGGCAAGGCCGACGCCCCGTTCTTCACCCCGACGCTGATCGAGTTCGAGAAGGCGCAGATCCTGGGGCGGAGCGAGGAGGAGAAGCCCTTCCTCTGGACCGAGGAGGCTTTTGCTCCCGTTCGTTCCTTCGTGGTCTTCGACACCCTCGAGGAGGTAGTCGCTCTGGCCAACGACGGCCGGTACGGGCTCGGCGCGAGCGTCTTCGGAGAGCCTGCGGCGGCGTCGGCCATCGGCCGGGATCTCGCGGCCGGGAGGGTCATGATCAACGAAGGGCCGCTCTACAGCGACATCTCGCTGCCGATCGGCGGGATCCGCGACAGCGGGCTGAACGGTTCGACCGACAAGCTCGAAGAGATGGCCTACATCAAGCGGATCCATTTGGCGACGTGAAGCCGGACCTTCCCGGTGGCGGCGGCGCCTCCCCCCGGTTAGACTCGCCGCCGCGCGATGGCGATCTTCGGAAAGAGCGGCGGTCCGGCGCCCCCGGGCCGTGAAGACCCGGAGTCCCGCTCTTCTTTCATCGGCCCGGAGATCCGGTTCCAGGGAGAGCTCCTCGGGGACGAAGACGTCCTCGTGGAGGGTCGCCTGGAAGGCCGCGTGAAAATCTCGAAGGCGTTTCGGGTCGGCCCTCACGGCGTCGTTCTGGCCGAGGTCGCGGCCGGCACGGTGGCCATCGCGGGGCGCGTCGTCGGCAACGTGAGCGCCGACGAGCGTGTGGAGCTTCTCCCGACCGGCATTCTCGAAGGCAACATCAAGGCTCCCCGCATCGTCATCGGCGAGGGGGCCCGATTCACGGGGCGCATCGACATGAGCGGCGGGGCCGGACCCCCGTCGCCGTCGAGCTGACCCGCACGCGAAAGGAACGCATCGACATGGCCTCGTCCGCACCCATCCATGGAAACTGGATCGCAGGAAAATGGGTTCCCGCCCGTTCCGCCCGAACGTTCGAGAACCGCAACCCCGCCGACGTCACCAACCTCGTCGGCCGCTTCGCCGACTCCGACGCGCGCGATGCGAAAGACGCAGTCGACGTCGCCGCCGAGGCCTACAAATCCTGGCGCCTCGTGCCGGGCCCGCAGCGGGGAGAGATTCTGTACCGCCTCGGCGAGATCCTTCGCGACCGCAAGGAGGACTACGCGCGCGACATGACGCGCGAAATGGGAAAGGTCCTCAAGGAAGCCCGCGGGGACGTCCAGGAGGCCATCGACATGGCCTTCCTCATGGGCGGCGAGGGCCGGCGCCTGCACGGGCAGACGACACCTTCCGAGCTGCCGAACAAGTTCGCGATGTCGGTGCGGTCGCCGATCGGCGTCTGCGCCTTCATCACGCCGTGGAACTTCCCGATGGCGATCCCGGCCTGGAAGACGACGGCCGCCCTCGTGTGCGGCAATACGGTGGTCATCAAACCTGCCACGGACACGCCGCTCTCGGTCGTGAACTTCGCGCGCGCTCTCGAGGACGCGGGCCTCCCGCCCGGCGTCTTCAACGTGGTCACGGGCAGCGGTTCGAAGGTGGGCATGCCGCTCCTCAAGGACCCGCGCGTGAAGGTCGTTTCCTTCACGGGCTCGACGGCAGTGGGGCAGACGATCAACGAGGCGTGCGCGCCCACGTTCAAGCACGTCCATCTCGAGATGGGCGGCAAGAACCCGATTCTCGTCATGGACGACGCGAACCTCGAGCTCGCCGTCGACGGTGCGATATGGGGCGCGTTCGGCACCAGCGGCCAGCGCTGCACGGCGTCCTCGCGCCTCCTCGTCCACAAGAAAGTCGTGCGGAGGTTCACGGCGATGCTCGCCGAGCGCGCGAACGCGTTGAAGGTCGGCAGCGGCCTCGACGAAAAGATCGAGATGGGGCCGTCCATCAACGAGAGCCAGCTCGACACGGTCCTCGATTACATCTCCATCGGAAAGGACGAGGGCGCCAAGTGCGTCGCCGGCGGCCGCCGTCTCGCGGGCAAGGCGCACACGAAGGGCTGGTTCGTGGCGCCCACCGTATTCACCGACTGCAATCGCAGGATGCGCGTCGCGCGCGAGGAGATCTTCGGGCCCGTGACGTCCATCGTGCCGATCACGTCGCTCGAGGAGGGGATCGACATCGCGAACGACAGCGACTACGGCCTCTCGTCGGCCATCTTCACGCAGGACGTGAACAAAGCCTTCGTCGCGATGCGCGACCTCGAAGCCGGAATTTTCTACGTGAATCTTCCGACGATCGGCGCAGAGACGCACCTGCCGTTCGGCGGCGTGAAAAAGACGGGGAACGGGCACCGTGAGGCGGGTCTCGCCGCCCTGGACGTTTTCAGCGAGTGGAAGTCGATCTACGTCGACTACTCGGGCACGATCCAGAAGGCCCAGATCGACGTCCCGGCCGGAGCCGCCCGACCACCGAAGAAGAGGACCTGAAAGGGCCGGAGCGGATGGGCACTCCTGTCCTCTGGCTTCTGCCCTTTGTCGCTCTCGTCCTCTCGATCGCGATCCTGCCCCTCGTCATCCCCGGCCGTTGGAGCCGGCCCGGCTTTCAGGCGATCGTGGCCTCTCTCGCGGCATTGCCGATCGTCGTGGGCCGGCCGCAAGCCCTCGGCCAGGTCGCGCACGATTACGTCGCGTTCGTCCTGCTCCTCGGCTCGCTGTACGTCGTCGCCTCGGGCATCCGCGTCACGGGCGACGTCCCCGCGCACCCCGCGACGAACACCGGGCTCCTCCTTCTGGGCGGGCTTCTGGCGTCGATCATCGGGACGATCGGGGCGTCGGTGCTCCTCATCCAGATCGTCCTCGAGGTCAATTCCGAGCGGAAAAACGTGTCACACACGGTGCTCTTTTTCATTCTCGTGGTCTCCAACGTGGGCGGCTGCCTCACGCCGCTGGGCAATCCGCCGCTCTTCCTCGGATATCTCGCCGGCGTGCCCCTCTTCTGGACGCTGCGGCTCGTCGAGGAGTGGGCTTTGGCGATCGGCCTCCTCCTCGGTGTGTACTACCTGGTCGAGCGGCGGGAGCACGCGCGGGAGTCGCCCAAGGCTCTTCGCGCCGACGAGACGACGAGACGGCCGATCCGCGTGACGGGGCGATGGAACTTTCTGCTGCTCGCCGGCGTCGTCGGCGCCACGGCACTTCTCGACTCGCCGTTCCGCGAGGCCGCCTATCTCGCGTGCGCGGCCGCGAGCTTCCCTCTGACGCCCCGGGGGCAGCGGGAGAAGGTCGGCTTTTCGTGGCACCCGATCCTCGAAGTGGCGATTCTCTTCGCGGGCATCTTCGTCGCAATGGAACCGGCGCTCGTCGTGCTGCGCGAGAGGGCGCCGACGCTCGGTCTCACGCGTCCGTGGCATTTCTTCTGGGCAGCGGGATCGCTCTCCGCGTTGCTCGACAACGCGCCCACGTACGCCGCGTTCTTCGCGGTCGCGCGCGGCCTGGGCCGGCCGGAAGTGGCGGGCGTTCCGGCGAACATCCTGGAGGCGATTTCGGTGGGGGCCGTCTTCTTCGGCGGCCTGACATACATAGGAAACGCGCCCAACTTTCTCGTGCGGTCCATCGCGGTGTCCCGCGGCGTGGCGATGCCGTCGTTCTTCGGTTATGCGGCGCGTGCAGCGGCCGTCCTTCTGCCGCTGTTCCTGCTTCTCACGCTGATTTTCTTCCGCGGCTGAGGGGCCGGGCGGCGTCCCGGGATCCTACGAGGTGATGCCCTTCGCCTTCCGATAGGCGGGGAGCGCCGCCGCGAGAATCCGCACGGCATCCCGGAGGTCGTCTTCCTTCAGGACGTAGGCGATGCGGATCTCGTCGAGCCCGAGGCCCGGGGTGACGTAGAAGCCGCTGGCGGGTGCGACCATGACGGTCTTCCCCTCGAGCGCGAAGTCCGAGAGGAGCCAGGCGGCGAAGTCGTCGCTGTCCTGAACGGGCAGGCGCGCGACGAAGTAGAAGGCCCCCTCGGGCTTTCGGAGGAAAACGCCGGGAATCTTCGAGAGCCCCTCGTACAGCGTGTCGCGCCTCTTCTGGTACTCGTTGATGAGGCCCTGGTAGTACTCCGGTCCCAGCTCCAGCGCTCCGGGTGCGATGTACTGGGCCAGCCCCGGCGGCGAGAGGCGGCCTTGGGCCATGCGGTTGCAGGCCCCCGCCACGTCGGTGTTGCGCGTGACGAGGGCGCCGAGCCGGATGCCGCAGGCGGAGAAACGCTTCGAGAGCGAGTCCACGACTACGACCTCGTCCTCGAACCCCGCCAGCGAGAGGCTGCTCACGGACTCCCGGCCGTCGTAGAGAAACTCCCGGTAGACCTCGTCGGACACGAAGAAGAGGCCGTGGTCCCGGCAGAACTCCGCCGCGCGGACGATCTCCTCCTTCGAGTAGACGGTCCCGGTCGGGTTGTTCGGATTGCAGAGGAGCACGAGACGGGTTTTCGGCGTCAGCGCCTTCTCCCACTCGGCGCGCACCGGAAGGTGGAAGCCATCCTCGCCATGCGTGACGATCGGGCGCAGGCTGAGGCCAGCCATCGCCGCGAACGAGCGGTAGTTCGTGTAGAGGGGCTCCACCGTCAGGATCTCGCCGCCCGGATCGGCGCAGGCCATGAAGGCGAAGAGCAGCGCCTCGCTGCCGCCGGTCGTCGCGAGAACTTCGTTGGGCTTCAGGGCGATGCCGAGCTTTTCGTAGTACGCGTGGAGAAAGTCGAGATACTCCGGGGTCCCGTTCGAGGGCGAGTAGGCGTAGGTCTTGTCTTTCAGCGTCGTCAGTCGCCGGCGCATCGGCTCCGGCGTCTCGAGGTCGGGCTGGCCGATGTTCAGGTGATAGACCTTCACGCCGCGCCTCTTCGCCTCGTCCGCGAGAGGCATGAGCTTGCGGATGGGCGAGGCGGGCATGGCGATTCCGCGGCTGGAGACGCGGGCGGCAATCCTGGCGGTGGTACTCATGGCCGAGCCAGACTAGCACCCGGGGTCGCTCGTCCACATGCGAAGTGTGCTCAGGCTCCCGCGCCCGGGGGCGCCAGCCCCGCGGCCTCGAGCAGCGCCTTCACGTCGCCCGGCACCGGCGCGGTGAAGGTCATTTTTTCGCCTGTGGTCGGATGCTTCAACGTGAGGCGCCAGGCGTGGAGCGCCTGACGTGGAAAGGTCCGGCAGAGCTCGCGCAACGTCTCGTCCACAATCCCCTTCCACCGCGGCGCGCCGTACGTGGGATCGCCGACGATGGGAAGGTGGAGCGCCTTGAGGTGGACGCGGATCTGGTGCGTCCGGCCCGTGACGAGGCGGCACTTCAGGAGCGTGAGGCCGGAGAGAGGGCCCGAAGATTCGGAGAGAATCTCATAGAGAGTGGAAGAGTCGCGGCCCTCGCTCTTCGAAACCGCCATGCGCTTGCGGTCGGCCGGGTCTCGGCGGATCTTCAGGTCGATGCGCCCCTTTCTCAGCGGCGCCTTGCCGTAAACGGCCGCCAGATATTCCTTTTCTAAGAATCTCTCTTTCATCGCTCGACCAAGAACCGCCATCGCCCGCTCCGTCTTCGCAACAACGAGAACGCCGGAGGTGTCCTTGTCGAGCCGGTGGACGAGCCCGGGCCTGTCGGCGGGACCGGCCCACTCCTTCGAGCGGTGGAGAAGCGCGTTCACGAGCGTGCCGTCGCGGTGTCCGACGGCGGGATGGACGACGAGGCCGGGCGGCTTGTTCAGAACGAGGATCTCGGAATCTTCGAAAAGGATGGAGAGAGGAATGTCCTGCGCGACGAGCTCGGGCCTCGCGGGGGAAGGCGCCGGAAGCTCGATCGTGATGTCTTCTCCCGCTTTCACCTTCTCAGAAGATTTTCCCGGTTCTCTTCCGTTCACCCTCACGAGCCCGCTGCGAATCCACTCCTGGATCTTCGTGCGCGAGGCCTCGGGAAGATCGTTCAGGTGTCGGAGCAGCACGAGGTCGAGGCGCTCGCCGGCGTCGCCCCGGTCGGCGCGGATCATGCGCCGCGGCCGGGGCGCCCCGGTCACGCGGCGGCGGGCGCTGGCGCCGTCTTGCGGCGCAGGGCCCAGAGCACCGCCGCCACGGCGACGCCGCAGAGAGCGATGAACTGCGACGTCGACATCACGCCGAACACCGACCCTCGCGGGTCGCCCCGGAAGAGCTCGATCGTGAAGCGCAGGAGCGCGTAGCCGAAGAGGTAGCGCACGAACGTCTCGCCGGAGTACCGGCGGCGCTCGAGAACGAGGAGAAGAATGCACAGGACGAGCGTGCCCACGGCTTCGTAGATCTGGGTGGGGTGAAGGGGGACGTCGAGCGGCACGCCCACGTTCTCGTGCGCCTTCGGGTCGGTGAACGTGATCGCCCAGGGGAGCGCGCATTCGCGACCCCAGCAACAGCCCGCGAGGAGGCAGCCGACGCGGCCCAGGGACTGTCCGAGCGCGACAGACGGCGCCGCGATGTCGGCGAAGGTGAAGAAGGGGATCTCGCGCTTGCGAAGGAGCACGACCGTGGCCACGAGCGCGCCGATCAGGCCGCCGTAGAACACGCCGCCGGCCCGCGCGAGGTCCTTCAGGCCGCTCCAGGACGAGACGTATTGCGGCCACTCCACGATGACGAGCAGGAGCTTTGCGCCCACGAGGCCCGACAGGAGAAGCCAGATGCCGATGTCCGACGCGGCATCCGGCGCGACGCCGAAAGAGGGCGCGCGCCTCCTCACGAGCCACAGGCCCGCGAGAAAGCCGAGCGCCATCATCAGCCCGTAACTCGGGAGCGCGAAGTCCCCGATGTGGATCAGCTCTGGGTGCATGTCTCGGGCTCTTTCTGCGGATGTCTCCAGATGTCCCACGCGAGAAGGACGACGCCCACGCTGATCGCGCTATCGGCCACGTTGAAGGACGGCCACTCCCAGCGGTTGACGTAGAAACGCAGGAAGTCCGTCACCGACTGAAAGCGAATGCGATCGATGAGGTTCCCGACCGCCCCGCCGAGGACGAGGGCGAGCGCGGTCTGCAGGCGCGTGAGCGTCGCGGGCGAGGTGAGGGACCACCCGAGGATGCCGAGGAAGACCCCGAACGCCACGAGCGTAAGAATCGTCGTCCGCGCGGGTGAGTCGGTGAGCGCGAAGAGGCCGAACGCGGTGCCCCTGTTCTTGACGTGCGTCAGGTCGAAGAAGCCCCGGATGACCGGTATCGTGTCGTGAAGGGGAATCCGCGCGGCCACGATCGCCTTCGTGACCTGGTCCAGCACCACGACCGCAAGCGAGACTCCGAAATAGACGAGCCGGCGCGGCACGGCAGGATTCTACTCGCCGACGACGCGGCGGCAGCGCGCGCAGATCCCGTCGGGTCCGGGCTCGACGTTCTTCCGCATCTGCCAGCAGCGTGGGCACTTGACGCCCTCGGCGGGGCGGACCAGCAGAGTGAGACCGCCGTAGAGGTCGCTCTGTTCGGACGCTCGCGTCGCCGTCGAGCGCACGACGAGCGGCACTCCGAGCACCTCGGCGAGTTTTTCTTCTGAAAGGGATGAGAGAGCGAGGTCGGCGTCGAGAGCAGGGCCTGGACCGATTTCGACGGCGGCCTGGGCGGCGGATCCGACCTTCCCGTCCCGTCGCAAGGGCTCGAGCCGCGCGAGGAATTCCGCTCGAAGCGCGAGGACGCGGCCCCAGGCCTCTCTTTCACTCGAAGGAATCTCTGGGAGCTGGAGGTTGCTCCAGCTTTTCAGGAAGAGCGCTGAGGGATTCGCTGCATTCCCGGGGATGGCTTCCCAGATCTCTTCCGCCGTGAACGGGCAGATCGCACAGAGCGCAACCGCGATCGTCTCGGCGAGGCGGTAGGCGGCAGTCTGCGCCGAGCGCCGCACCGGATCGTTCGCGGCGAGAACGTAAAGGACGTCCTTGCGCACGTCGCACCAAAAGGCAGACAGGTCCGTCGTCACGAGCTCGAGGAGGCGCCGCGACACGACGTGAAACGCATAGGCGCCATAGGCGTCTCTCGCTTCGTCGGCAAACTGCGCCGCGACGTCGAGCACCCACCGATCGAGGGGCTCGAGGCGGCTGGCGGGCACGCTGTCCTTCGCCGGATCGAAGTCGAACAGATTCGACAGCAGAAAGCGCGCCGTGTTGCGGATCTTGCGATACGCCTCGGCCGTTCGCTTGAGGATTTCCTCGGAGACGGGGTCGTCGGTCGTGTAGTCGACCGAGGCGACCCAGAGCCGCAGCACGTCGGCGCCGTCTTTTTTGATGACGTCCTGCGGGTCCACCGTGTTTCCGAGCGACTTCGACATCTTCCGGCCGTCGCCGGCCACGACGAAGCCATGTGTGATCACGGCGTCGTACGGGGCGCGGCCCGTGAGTGCGACGGACGTGAGAAGCGACGACTGGAACCAGCCGCGATGCTGGTCATGGCCTTCGAGATAGACGACCGGCGTCGGGGGTTTTGCCGTGTACGGATCCGGCAGCCCGTAGTCGCCCGACCGGAGCACTGCCGCGTGCGACACCCCCGAGTCGAACCAGACGTCGAGAATGTCCTTGACCTTCTCGAACGACCTCCCGCCGCATCGAGAACAAGCGGGAGACAAAGAGGAGGATGAAGAGGAAGAGGAGGAAGAAGAAGATTCTCTTAGAAAGTAGGAGGGGGGGAAGCGCTCGTCGTCATACCACGCATCGGCCCCATGCTGGCGGAACGTCTCCCTGACCCTTTCGAAGAAATCTTCTCTTTCTCTCTTTTGCTTCTCTCCGACGTTTCCTTCGACCGCGGGATAGTGCGACACGACGCCCTTCTCTTTGCACTCGGTGCACCGCAGGAACGTGATGGGCGAGCCCCAGCGGCGCTGGCGCGAAATCGTCCACTCGAGGCGGTTCTCGACCATCGCGCCGATGCGGTTCTCGCCGAAAGGAGGAATCCACTTGACGCGGTCGTGAATCTCGGCGAGCGCCTCGTCGCGGATCGCGTGCAGGTCGATGAACCACTGATGCGTCGCGCGGAAGATGACCGGTTGCTTGCACCGCCAGCAGTGGGGATACGAATGAGAGAGGGATGTCTTCGAAAGAAGGAGAGCGCCGGACTGATCCTTTTCGGGATGGTCACGGAAGGAAGATGCTTCCGCCGCGTTCCTTGCGAGCGCAGAGAGAACGGCGTCGTTCGCACTCTGGTCGGGCGTTTTCGGGATGACCACTCTCTTCCCGCGTAGAAACTCCGGCGCGTTCGCGTCGTAGAAGCCGCCTTCGTCCACGGGGCAAAGCGCGGCGTCGTCGACCGCGATACCGTGCCGCCTCACGACCTCATAGTCGTCGCGCCCGTGCCCGGGCGCCGTGTGAACGAGGCCCGTGCCGTCGCTCGTCGAGACATGCTCGCCCAGAAGGAAACCGAAATTGTCGAATGAGTCGGACGCGAACGGGCGGGCGTATCGCGGCGCGAGTCCCGCCCGGGCGATCGTCTCACCGCTTTTCTTCGAGTGGGGAAGAGGGGAGGCGTCGTGCCAGCCGAGCGCGGCCGTCACCTGCGAAACCAGCGCGTCGGCTACGAGATAGGCGGCGCCGGGTTCCGATTCCTTTTTCAGAAGAACGTATTCGATCTTCGGACCCAGCGTGATCGCTCGGTTGGCGGGCAACGTCCACGGCGTCGTCGTCCAGATCACCGCATAGAGACGCCGCACGCCAAGCGCGGCGAGCTCCCAGACGCTGCTGGAGAAATCGTCGACTGGCATCGGCATCGCGACGTAGATCGAAGGGTCGACCTTGTCCTCGTACTCGATCTCCGCCTCGGCGAGCGCGGTGCGGTCGCGCACGCACCAGAGCACGCTCTTGAATCCAAACGTGACGAGGCCCCGGTCGACGAATCCGCCGAAGGCCTTCGCGATCTCGGCCTGATAGGAGAAGTCCATGGTCCGATAGGGAGCCTCCCACCTGCCGAGGATTCCGAGGCGCTTGAAGTCGGCGCGCTGGTCGTCGATCCACTTCTCCGCGAACTTCCGGCAGGCCTGGCGGATCGCGACGTCGGACATCTCTCGCTTTTTTGCTCCGAGCTCCTTGTCCACGCTCAGCTCGATGGGCAGGCCGTGGCAGTCCCAGCCGGGCACGTAAGGCGAATCGAAGCCCGCGAGCGTCTTGCTGCGCACGACGAGGTCCTTCAGGATCTTGTTCATCGCCGTGCCGATGTGGATCTTGCCGTTCGCGTACGGCGGACCGTCGTGCAGGAGGAAGCGCGGGGCTCCCGCGCGCGCCTCCCGGATCCGCCCGTAGAGATTCTCCGCGTGCCACCGTGCGAGGCGGACGGGCTCTCGCCTCGGCAGGTCCGCCTTCATCGGGAACTCCGTCTTTGGCAGGAGGAGCGTGGACTTCCAGTCGCGAGGGCTCATGGTGAAGCCGCGGAGGTTACGCGGTCGGCCCGTGCCGGGCAAGGAGCCGGCCTTCAATTGATTCCAACTGATCATGTTGCGGGCGCGAGCCATCCCTTAGACTGCGCCGCGCATGGCGAGAATCCGGACAGGAGTCGTGGGATGCGGCTATCTCGGCCGACACCACGCTCGGATCCTGACGGAGCTCGCCGGCTCCGAGCCGGTCGGCTTCGTCGAGCCGGACGACGCCACTGCGAACGCGATCGAGGCAGCGCACGGGTCGAAGGGACTGGTCAGGAGGCGCTCCGTGAAGGAGCTCCTGGGCGCGGGCGCGACGGCGGTCGTCGTGGCGTCGCCGACCTCCACGCACGCCGAGGTTGCGGAAGAGCTTCTCGCTGGCGGCGCCGACGTCATGGTCGAGAAGCCCATCACGGTGAGCCTGGCCGAGGCGGACCGTCTCGTCGCTCTCGCGGAGGAGAACGGCCGCGTCCTGCAGGTCGGCCACATCGAGCGCTTCAACCCGGCGGTGGCCGCCGTGCGCCCGCTCGTCACGGACGTGAAGTTCATCGAGGCGCACCGCCTCGGGGTCTTCGTGCCGCGCGCGCTCGACGTGGACGTCGTCCTCGACCTCCTCGTCCACGATCTCGACATCGCGCTCGATCTCGTGAGAAGGCCGGTCACGGAGATCCGGGCCGTCGGCGTTCCGATCCTGAGCGAGAAAATCGACATCGCCTCGGTTCGCCTGTCGTTCGCGGGCGGATGCGTGGCGAACCTGACCGCTTCGCGCGTCTCGCAGGACAAGACGCGGAAATTCCGCTTCTTCCAGCCCGACTGGTACTTCTCGATCGACACCCAGAACCGGGACGTGACGGCCTTTCGCCTCGACCGGCTCAGCGGCCCGCCGCGCATCGTGCCGTGGCCCGTGACGGTCGAGCCGGCAGATCCCCTCACCGCCGAGGACGGCGCGTTCCTGAAGGCCTGCGCGGAGCGCAGCGAGCCGGAGGTGACGGGCGCAGCCGGCCGCGCGGCGCTGAAGCTGGCGCTCGACATCCTCGAGGAGATGGGGCGGGGACGATGAAGAAGGAGAGATCTGTTCGGAAAAGCAAGAAAGAGAATAAGAAGATTTTCTTGAAGGGTAAGAGGGAAGAAAAACGCATCGGCCTCATCGGAGGCTCGGGTCTGTATTCGCTTCCCGGCCTCGAGGTCACCAGCGAAGTCGCGCTCTCGACGCCCTTTGGCGCCCCTTCCGACTCTTATTTTCTCGGAAATCTTTCCTCGGTCCCCGTCGCTTTTCTCGCCCGACACGGGCGTCACCATTCCCTCCTGCCCTCCGAGATCAACTACCGCGCGAACATCTGGGGCTTCAAGAAGCTGGGCTGCTCGTGGCTTCTTTCGGCCTCGGCCTGCGGCTCGATGAAGGAGGCCTACGAGCCGACCGACATCGTCCTGCCGGACCAGTTCCTCGACCTGACGAAACGGCGCGTCTCGACGTTCTTCGGGGACGGCTGCGTGGGGCACGTGTCGTTCGCGCATCCGGTTTCGGCCGTCCTCCTCGACGCTCTCGAGGCGGCCGCGAAAGCGGAAGGCGCCGCGTGCCACCGGGGCGGGACGTACGTGTGCATCGAGGGGCCTCAGTTTTCGACGGTGGCCGAGTCGCTGCTCTACCGCTCCTGGGCCGCGGACGTGATCGGCATGACCAACGCGACCGAGGCGAAGCTCGGCCGCGAGGCGGGGATCGGCTACGCCTCTATGGCGCTCGTCACGGACTACGACTGCTGGAACGAGGCACAGGCCGCCGTCTCGGTGGAGGCCGTTCTCGCCGTGTTGAAGAAAAACGCAGGCACGGCGAATCGCGTCCTTGCGAACGCCGTCCGACACCTCGACCCAAACCGTCCGAGCGACTGCGCGGACGCCATCACGGGGGCCGTTCTCACGCCGAGGAACCGGGTTGGGCCCGCCACCTCGAAACGCCTCGCGCTGTTTTTGAAGAAGGACGAGAGATGACCGCACGCCGTATCGTCGTCACCGGCTCCGTTGCCTACGACTACCTCATGACGTTTCCGGGGAAGTTCCTCGACGTCGTGGTTCCCGACCGCATGGACCGCCTCTCGGTGTCGTTCCTCGTGGACTCCATGCGGAAGGTGCGAGGGGGCGTGGCTCCGAACATCGCCTACACGCTCGCGCTCCTCGGTCTCAGGCCCCTCGTCATGGCGACGGCAGGCGTCGACGCGCTCGACTACAGCCGCTGGCTCGCCGAGCAGGGCATCGACACCTCGTCCCTGCACATTTGCGACGACCTGTTCACGGCCTCGTTCTTCGTCTCCACCGACCAAGCGCAGAACCAGATCGCCACGTTCTACGCCGGGGCCATGGCGCGCGCGGCGACCCTGTCCTTCCGGGAGCTCTCGCCGAGCAGCGTGAGCCTCGCGATCATCTCGCCGAACGCTCCAGAGGCGATGGCGAAGTACGCGACGGAGTGCCGCGAGCTCCACATCGCCTACGTCTACGACCCGAGTCAGCAGGTCGCGCGGCTCTCGGGGGAGGAAATCCTCGACGGGCTCCGGGGCGCCGCGATGCTCATCGCGAACGAGTACGAGTTCGGCGTCATCGAGAAGAAGACCGGCCTCTCGGAAGCAGAGGTGCTCTCGCACGTGCCCGTCCTCATCGTGACGCGCGGCGCCGAAGGCTCCACGATCGAGCTCCGGGGCGGCCAGCCGGAAGCTCCCGCCGGCGCGACGACGTTCCGCATTCCGCCCGCCCGCCTCCGCGGGCCGGCGGTTGACCCGACGGGCGTGGGAGACGCGTTCCGCGGCGGGCTCCTCGCCGCACGTCACCACGGGCTGCCGTGGGAGGTCGCGGGCCGCGTGGGAAGCGTGGCAGCCGTCTACTCGCTCGAAGCCCTCGGACCGCAGCCGCCCCGGTATGCGGTCGCCGACTTCATCGCCCGTTACGGCGAGAACTTCGGCTTCGAAGGACCTCACGCGCGCGTCCGCGACCTCGCGCCGCGCTGAGGCTGATACACTCTCGGGTCCCATGAACGCCATCGAAGGGCATCTTTCCTCCGCGGGCCGGCGCTTCGGCGTCGTCGCGGCACGCGCGAACGACCTCGTCGTGTCGCGCCTCGTCGAAGGAGCTCTCGACGCGTTCCGAAGGACGGGTGCCGCCGACGAGGACGTCGTTCTCGTCCGCGCTCCCGGGGCGTGGGAGCTCCCGCTCGCCCTCCGCGATCTCGCGCGGTCCGGCAGGTTCGACGCGCTCGTGGCCCTCGGCGCCATACTGCGCGGCGGCACGCCGCACTTCGAGTACGTGGCGGGGGAGACGGCGAAGGGCGTTTTCCAGGTCTCTCTCGAGCTCGACCTTCCCGTCGCGTTCGGCGTCCTGACGTGCGACACGCTCGAGCAAGCTCTCGAACGGTCGGGCGCCAAGGGCGGGAACAAGGGATTCGAGGCGGCGATGGCCGCGGTCGAGGCCGCCGACCTCCGCGCCCGCCTGAAGAAAGCCCCGGCCCGCTCCGCGCGCCCAGCGCGCTGAGAGCCGGGCGGAGGACGCGCGTGAGCGGCCGCCGGCGGAAGTCCCGAGAGCTGGCGCTCCAGCTCCTCTACCAGAACGACCTCGCGGGGACGCCGCCCGAGGAGATGTTCCAACACACCGAGGAGTACGTCCTCGCGAAGCCCGAGGTCCAGGAGTACGCCCAGCGCCTCGTCACGGGCACGCTCTCGCGGCGCGACGAGCTCGATGCGAAGCTCTCTGAGCGCTCCGAGCACTGGCGTCTCGGGCGCATGGCGGCCGTGGACCGCAATCTCCTGCGCCTCGCGCTTTACGAGCTTCTTTACGAAGAGGACACGCCGGACCCTGTCGTGATCGACGAGGCCGTCGAGATCGCGAAAAAGTTCTCGACGCCGTCCTCAGGGCCGTTCGTGAACGGGGTTCTCGACGGCATCCGCCGCGCCACTTTCGGCCCGCGCGCCCAGACCGGAGGACGAAGCGGATGAAGGCTCGCGCGCTGCTTCTCGCACTTGTCTCTGCGTGCGCCGTCCCGGCCGCGGGGCAGGATGCGCCGGCCGCCGGGGAGTGGGCGCGTTACCGGCTGGACGGGCCCGCGCCGTGGCGGTATGCGCGCGCCGTGGAGGGAGCGGGCTATCGCGTCGTGCTTTCGTCGCCGGACGGGGTGGCGCTGGAAGCGCGCGTCGAGGTGTCCGCCGCGCCGCTCACGGCGGACGCTCCGTTCCCGCCCGCACCTGCGGCCCTCTCCGCGGAAGCGCGCGCGGCGCTCGCCGTTCCGCTCGCGGACGATCCCGACCTCGACTTGCTGTCCGAGAGGCTTCTCGCAGGCGCGAAGACGACGCTCGAGGCCGTGGAGCGCGTCGTCGCCTTCACGGCCCACCGGGTTCGCTATGCGCTGCCGGACGGCTCGCAGGAGACGGCTTCCCTCACGCTCCGCACGCGCCGCGGCTCGTGCGTGGGGCGATCGCTTCTCGCGGCCGAGCTGTTGCTCCGGGCGGGCGTTGCGGCCCGGCAGGTGACGGGTGTTCTGGCTGCGCAGCGCGCCCGGGAGCTCACGCCGGAGTCGCGCGCCGTGTTCAACGCGGACCTCGGCGGCGTGCGGCACCGCTGGATTGAAGTCTTCGTGCCCGGTCTCGGCTGGGTGCCTTCGGATCCGAGCGGCCTCGCGAATACCGTGACGGCGAAGCATCTCGCGCTCGAGAGGCAGCCGCCCGCCGGTTTTCACGTGGACGTCGCCGCCCGCTCCGCCGAGCTGAAGCGGCCCGTTCTCGAGACCGCCGGGGGCGGCCTGACGCTTTACCGGCCCCGCGGAGCGAGCATCGTGGAAGCCGTCGAAGGGGCGCCCCTCGACCCGCGGGCGCTCGCGGCCCCCGCGCTCCCGCGCCGCTGACGCCCGGCCTCTCTGTCGTTTACACTCGCCGACTCGATGCAACGCACGGCGACGGCGAGTACGAAGGGCGACGAAATCCTCAGGATCGAGGCGAAGTGGCGCGACCGCTGGGAGGCGGACCACGCGGCGTTCGTCGACACGGCGAAGGCGGGGGGCGACGGGACGTATCTCCTCGTCATGCTTCCCTATCCCTCGGGCGACCGCCTCCACGTCGGGCACGCGCGCACGTATTTTCTCACGGACGCGCTCCACCGCTTCCTGCGCCAGACGGGCGTGACGGTGTTCTGCCCGATGGGCTGGGACGCGTTCGGCTTGCCCGCGGAGAACTACGCGATCCAGAAGGGTGTCCACCCGCGCACGTCCACGCTCGCGAACATCGCGGCGATGAAGGAGCAGTTTCGGTCGTGGGGCGTTCTCTACGACTGGACGAAGGAAGTCACGACCTGCGAGCCGGAGTACTACCGCTGGAACCAATGGTTCTTCCTGAAGCTCCTCGAGAAGGGTCTCGCGGTCCGCAGGAAGTCCGCCGTGAACTGGTGCCCGTCGTGCCTCACCGTCCTCGCGAACGAACAGGCCGAGGGCGGCGTCTGCGAGCGGTGCGGCACTGCGGTCGTCCCGCGCGAGCTCGAACAGTGGTTCCTGAAGATCACCGACTACGCCGATCGCCTCCTGGACGGCCTCGACACGCTCGGCAAGTGGCCCGAGAAGGTCGTCACGATGCAGCGCAACTGGATCGGCAGGTCCACGGGCGCCGACCTGGATTTCGCGATCCCGTCGCTGAACGAGACCGTCCGCGTCTTCACGACGCGCCCGGACACCGTCTTCGGCGCCACGGCGCTCATCCTCGCGCCCGAGCACGCGCTCGTCCCGCGCCTTCTCGAAGGCAACCCGAAGCGGGCCGAGCTGGAGACGTGGGTCACGTCCGTGCGCAGTCAGGAGCGCATCGTGCGCGAGGCCGACGGAGCCGAGAAGGACGGCCGCGACACCGGTCGCACGGCGATCAACCCCTTCACCCGGCAGGAAGTGCCCGTGTGGCTCGCGAACTTCGTCATCGCGGACTACGGCACGGGCGCGCTCATGGCGGTGCCCGCGCACGACACGCGCGACTTCGAGTTCGCGAAAAAGTACGGCATTCCGATCGTCAAGGTTATTGAGCCGGGAAGAGAAGAGAAGAAAGAAGATTTTCTTAGAAGGGAAGAGGGAGAGGGCGACTGTTATACGGGCGAGGGCCGCCTCATTGCCTCTGGTCCATTCACAGAAGAATCTTCTTCCACAGCTCGCGAACTAATTTCGGCCGAAGCCGCGAAGAGAGGGATTGGCGGCCCGCGCGTGCGGTATAGGCTGCGCGATTGGCTCATCTCGCGCCAGCGCTACTGGGGCACGCCGATTCCCATGGTCCATTGCGAGAAGGACGGCTGGGTGCCGGTACCGGAGAGGGACCTGCCCGTCGTCCTGCCTAAGGACGCGCCGTTCACGGGCAAGGGCGGAAATCCGCTCGAGAAGGTCGCTTCGTTCGTCCAGACGACGTGCCCTTCGTGCGGCGGCCCGGCCCGCCGCGAGACGGACACGATGGACACGTTCGTGGACTCGTCCTGGTATTACCTCCGGTACATCGACCCGAAAAACGCCGGGGCGCCCTTCGACCCCGCCATCGTGAAGGAGTGGGCGCCCGTCGACCAGTACATCGGAGGCATCGAGCACGCGATCCTGCACCTCCTTTACGCGCGGTTCTTCGCGCGCATCCTCAAGGACCTCGGCCTCGTGACGTTCGAGGAGCCGTTTTCGGCGCTCTTCAACCAGGGGATGATCACGCGCCTGTCCCCGACGGGCCGCGTGGAGAAGATGTCGAAGTCGCGCGGCAACTCGGTGTCGCTCGACGCGCTCATCGCCGAGAAAGGCGCCGACGCCGTGCGCGCGTTCGTCCTCTTCCTTGGGCCCCCGGAGAAAGACACCGAGTGGAGCGACGAGGGCATCAGCGGGCCGGAGCGTTTCCTCTGGCGGGTCCGCGGCGCCGTGGACCGGTTTCTCGCGACGGGCGCCGACCCGCAGGCACAGCCGGCAAAGGCCGACACGCCCATGGCGCGCGCGCGCCACATGGCGATCAAGAAAGTCACGGAGGACTTCCGGGCGTTCTCGTTCCATACGGCCGTCGCGCACCTCATGGAGTTCCTCAACGGCGCCACCGTCCTCGTGAACGACGCGGGCGCGGACGCGGGAGAGACCGCGGCGACGCTGCGAACGCTCGTGACGCTGCTCCATCCCATCGCGCCGCACCTCTCCGAGGAATTGAACGAAAAGATGGGGGGAAAGAAGAGCCTGCTCGCGTCGGGTTGGCCGAGCTTCGATCCGGCGCTCGCCGAGATGGAATCCGCTTCCATCGCCGTGCAAGTCTCCGGAAAGGTCCGGGCGGAGCTCAGCGTCCAAAGGGGAGCCTCCGAGAAGGAGGTCGTTGCGGCCGCGGAAGCGAATCCGGCCGTGGCGCGCTGGCTGGAAGGCAAGCAGCGCGTGAAGACCATCTGGGTGCAGGACCGCCTGCTGAATATCGTTGTGCGATGAGGAAAGAGATCTTCCTCGTCGCCCTTCTCCTCGGTCTTCTCGGCTGTGGCTACTCCCTCGTGGGTACCGGGTCGAGCGCGCTGCCCCTTGGCGTCAAGACGGTCTACGTGCCGACGTTCATCAACGACACGACGGTGGTGGGCCTCGAGCAGCGCCTCACGGACGCCGTCATTCGCGAGCTGTCCGCCCGCGGGCGGCTGAAGCCCGTGGCCGACCGCTCGGCGGCCGACGCCGAGCTGTCCGGACGCCTGACCGCGTGCAGCGTCGCGCCCGTGCGCTTCGACGCGAACGGAATCGCCGTCGAATACCAGGTGACCGTGTCGGGAAAGCTCGTTCTCACCGAGAAAGCCACCGACAAGCCCATCTTCTCCGAGCCCGCGTACCTCTTCCGCCAGCCCTACACCGTGCCCTCGAGCGCCAGCTCGTATTACGACCGCGAGCGCGAGGCCATCGAGGCGATGGCCCGCCCATTCGCGCAGAACCTCGTCACGACCATCCTAGAGGGGTTCTAGGAAGAGCGCTTCTCAGCCGCTCACCTCTGGATGGGGTTGCCCCCGAGGTGCGAGCCGCTACTTCGCGACGGCCTTTTTCGCCTTGTTCACGGTCTTCGAGATCCGCGACTTGAGGCGGGAGGCGGTCTTCCTGTGGAGGACGCCCTTGCGGACGGCGACGTCGAGCTCGGAGACGGCGTTCGAAAGGAAGCCGCCGACCTTTTCGGCCTCGGTCTCCGCCGTCCTGCGGAGATTCTTCACGACGTTGCGGACCTGGGTGACGACGGAGCGGTTGCGGGCCCGGCGGCGGTCGCTCTGCGCGGCGCGCTTCCTGGCTTGCTTGGTGTTCGCCATGTGGGTTCGGTGACGCCTTTCTCTGGATGTAGTTCAGCGGGAGTCGCCGCCGAGGGACTTGAGGCGCTGGCGTGCGCTCTTGGCCTCGTCGGAGCCGGGGAACTGGTTGACGACGAAGTTCAGCTCGACCATGGCTTGCGCCTTCTCGCCGAGCTCGAGATGGGCGATGCCCTTCTTGAGGTGCGCTGCCGGGGCCTTGTCGCTCTGCGGATACGTGCGAAACAGCTTGTCGAACGAGGTGATCGCCTCGCGCGGCTTCTTCTGCGCAGACCAGCATTCGCCGGCCCAGTAGAGGGCGTCGTCGGAGAGATCGGTGCGCGGGAACTTCTCGGCGTAGTCCTCGAAACCCTGCCGCGCGAGATCGTATCGGCCGCGCTGGTAGTCGGCCGTGGCCTGCGCGAAGAGGTCCGCCGGCGTGATGCTTCCGCCACGCGGCGCCGCGGGAACCGGCGCGAGACCGGCGCCGCCAGCGCCCGGCGCGGCGCCGGACGTCGGGGGCGCCTGCGGGGCCGGAGAGGGTGCCGGCGGGACGACCACCGTCCCAGCAGGCGCGTGCCCCTGAGTCTCGGCGATCTGCTGGGAGAGCTGCGTGAGGCGCCGATTCGCGTCCTCGAGCTTCCCGGCGAGGGCCTGCATCTCGCGCGTCAGGTCGTCGAACTTCGTGCCCAGATCGGCGTTCGAGCGCAGGAGTGTCTGTGCCTGTTTGGCGAGGGTCTCGCTCAGCTTCGCGATCTCCTCCTTGGAGGACGACTGCTTCGAGACGACGTCGACTTCCTTCTCGACCGTCGAGAGGTGCTTGTGAAGGCCGTCGATGTCGCTTCCGCTGACACAACCGGTCACCGCCGCGAGAAATCCCGCGGCCAGGACGAGACGGCCGGCTCGCGTAGCGCGCTGGCGGGTCACTTCGCGGTGACGACGAAGTGGGCGCGGCGGTTCTTCTGCCACGAGTCTTCGTCATGTCCCGTGGCGAAGGGGCGTTCTTTGCCGTACGACACGGTCTTGATGCGGCTCGCGTCCACGCCGAGCGAAGTGAGGTAGTCCTTCGCGGCGTTCGCGCGGCGGTCGCCGAGCGCGAGGTTGTACTGCGCGGTGCCACGCTCGTCGGTATGGCCCTCGATCGTGAACTGGACGCCCGCGTACTTTTTCAGCCACGCCGCGTTCGCGGCGAGGACGTCGCGGGCATCGGTGCGAATATCGGCCTTGTCGTAGTCGAAGAAGGCGGGCTTCAGGTAGCTCGAGATCTCGCTGAGCGACTTCCGCGTGATGTCATCTGCGTCCACTCTCGGCGTCGGCTGTGGCGTCGGCGCGGGAGGCTCCACCGTCACGACGGTGGGCGTCGAGACAGGCGCGGGCGTGGGCGCAGGCGGTGGGGTGGCCTTCGGCTTGCTCGAGCAAGCGGCGACGAACGCAAGAGCGACGACCGTGAGCGAAACGACCTTGAGGGACTGCTTCATGGAATCTAGCCTCCGTTGACGGGGGAATGAGGGCGCCGGGCGGCGACCGCCCCGTCGGCGCCGTCATTCTAGCGTTTTGATCCACGAGGGGGAAAAATTGTTCCCGGACGACGTCACGATGCGCGCCGTGCCGCCGCCATCGGCGTTTCCGACCACGATCTGCGTGGAGTCGCCGCGCTGCACCTCCCAGGCGATCTTCGAGCCGTCGGGTGACCACGTGGGCCCTTCATTTGCGCCAGTTCCGCTCGAAATCTGAACGGTCCGCCCGGTCGCGAGGTCCATGACGCAGATCTGAAAATCGCCTTCGTTCCGGCAGGCGAACGCCAGCCGCCCGCCATCCGGTGAGAACGCCGCCTCGTCGTTCCAGTTCCCCGCGAGCGATACGCGCCGCACGTTCGCGCCTTCGAGGTCCATCATGAAGATCTGGGGCGTGCCCTGACGGTTCGACGTGAACGCCAGCTCGCGGCCGTTCGGGGACCACCGGGGCGTCGAGTCGATCGCCGCGTTCTCGGTGAGCCTTTTCAGGTTCGACCCGTCCGTCTGGACCGTGAAGATCTCGGTGTTCCCCTTCACGCTTCCGCAGAACGCGACCGTCTTGCCGTCGGGGGAGAAGGACGGCGACGCGTTGAGCTGCGTCGGGACCGGAATCTGGCGCTTGTCGGTTCCGTCCTTTCCGATGAGCCACAGGCCAGGCGTGTCTTTCTCATACGACTGGTACACGAGCTTCGTGCCATCCGGCGACCAGTCTGGCGCGAGCGACAGCGTGTTCGAATACGTGATGCGGCGCTGGTTGTCGCCGTCGAAGTCCATCGTGAAGATTTCCTTCACGACGTGCTTCCCCGCGACCCGTTCGCGGTCGGACGAGAAGGCGATCTTCGTGAGGAACGGCCCGGGCCTGCCCGTGAACTGGCGCACGAGGTCGCTCGCGAGCGTGTGCGCGATGCGGCGCACCGCGCGCAGCTCGCCGGAGTACTTCTTGCTCAGGATGGGCTTGAGCATCCCGAGGTCCCAGAGCATCGCCTCGACGACCACGTTCCCCCCATCGGGCGCGAGGTGCGTGTCGAGAAGGAACTGGGCCGACGTGGCCTTCCACGCGTCGCCCTCTTCGCGGTTCCGCGGCGGGCGCATCGCCTTCGGGTAGAGAGCCGGATCGGCCACGACGAAGACGCCGGAGCCCGCGAGGTCGTCGGAGAGCGTCGTGTAGAAGGGATCCACGCCCCGCGACTGGAGGTCGGGCGAGATCGGCGCGATCGTCATCGGAATCGCCAGCGGCCGCCGCGCTCCGGTGGCGCCGGTGAGCGTGAGATCGATGTTCGAGGGCTGCGCGACACCGGAAGGAGTCGGCGCACTCTTCGGCGCCTGGCCGAAAAGGGGAGCGCCCGAGAACAGGGCCGCTGCAGCCAGGAGAGCGCCGGCGCCCCTGACCCCTTTCAAAGAAACCTTCTCTTCTCCGTTTTCTCTTTCTTCTTTCAACGACTTCCCCTTCACTGGAATTTCAGGTGCACGCCGAGCGACTCGTTCCGGTAATCCGGCGGGAGCGGTGGAAGCGGGTTCGCGGCGAACACGGCACGCTCCGCGGCCCGGTCGTAGTAGCTCACACCCGACGATGAATCGACCTTGACGTCCGTCACCTGTCCGGAACGCATGACGCGGAACGAGACGACGCAGCTCGTGCCGTCGACCGACTCCGGCTTGAACCAGTTCGCGCCGATGAGCGAGAGGAGCTGCTCCACGTAATACGCGAAAGGGAAGTCGGCGTCGAACGAGGTGACCGATGCCCCGAAAGAGACACCCGCACCCGAGGTGCTGCCGTTCGCGGTCCCCGCGGCGCTCGGGAGCTCGAGCGCGGGTACGGCGGACTTCACGGCGCCCGGAGCGGCCTTCGGTTTCTCGGGCTTCGCGGGCTTCTTCGGCTCGGGCATCGCTTTCGCGGAAGGGAGGGTCTTTTCGAAGGGTTTCTCGATCACGGGCTTCGCCTTCGGCGCCGGCGCCGGCTCGGCCGGCGCGGCCACGGGGGCGGGAGCGGGCGCGGCCTGGGGCCGGCCGAGGGAGGCGGGGCTCACGACGCGAACGGGCAGGGACATCGGGATGAAGACCGGCGCCTTGCGCGGCTTGCCAATGAAGAGAAGGAGCGCGAGGAACCCAGCGTGCGCGAGAATCGAGACGGCAACCGTGAGGGAGCGCGGGGCGAGGCCGGTGCGCGCGCGCTGCGCGAGGATGTCCGAAACGGTGAGCGGTCCGGGAAGCGCCGCCGCGCGCGTCGTCATGGAGCGCCCTCGCCCCGGAGCTCGGTCACCATTCCGAGGCTCTCGACACCAAGCCGGTTGAGCGTGTCCATGGTCTCGACGACGACGCCGTACGCGAGGTTGCGGTCGGCCTTCAGGTAGACGGCCTTGTCGTGGCGGCGCGAGAGGATGAGATGGAGGCGCTCCTTGAGCTGCGACTTCGGAATGGGCGTCTCGTTCAGGTAGTAGTTCCCGTTCTTCGTGATGGAGAGGATGAGCGGGTCCTCGGGCGTCTTCGGAAGGTTCTGCGCGACGGACTTCGGAAGCTGGACCTCGACGCCCTGATGAAGGAGCGGCGCCGTGACCATGAAGATGACCAGAAGCACGAGCATGACGTCCACGAGAGGCGTGACGTTGATGTCCGAGAAGGCGTTTGCGTCGTCGTCGAGCTTGAAAGCCACGTGACGTCCTGCCCTAGGTGAAGTGGCGCTCGGCCAGGTTCATGAACTCGAGCTCGAAGTCGCGCATCTCGGCGCGCGCCGCGCGCATCTTCCCGCCGAAGTTGTTGTACGCGATGAGCGCGGGCACCGCGGCGACGAGGCCGGCGGCGGTGTTGATGAGGGCTTCCGCGATGCCCGGCGCCACGACGACGATCGACGTCGAGCCCTTCTGGGCGATCTGCTGGAACGCGATCATGATGCCCATGACGGTTCCGAAGAGGCCGATGAAAGGCGTGGCCGAGGCGGTGGTGGCGAGGAACGACATCCCGCGCCCGAGACGCGTCGTCTCGACCCCTGCCGCGCGCTCGAGCGCGCGCTCGATGGAGGCGAGGCTCTTCACGAAGAGGCGTCCGGTGTCGGCCGGCGCCACTTCGCGGCCGTCCTTCACCTGCTGGTCCAGCTCGGCGTAACCCGCGCGGAAGATGCCGACGAGCGGGCTCGACTCGCATTTGTCGCAGATTCCGAGAACGTCGGCGAATTTGCGGCTCTTGCGGAAGTGATTCAGGAACGCGCGCGAGTCGGACGCGGCGCGTGAGAAACTCCACAGCCGGCCGATGATGATTGCCCACGACACCAGGGAGAAAAAAGCGAGGACGATCAGGACGGCCTTCGCCGTCATTCCCGCTGAAATGAAGAGCTGGGCGATGTTCGAGCCGCCGGCTTCCGTCATGGTTTCAGGTGACTCCCTCTCGGGATGTGTTCCGCGACGGACCCGTCTCGGGCCGTCCCGTCAAGGTAGCACGGAATCTTCAAGCGGGTCAAAGCGTTGGAAGGTTCTTGCGGCGCTCGTCGCGGCTCTGGCGCTGGGTTTCGCGGGGCCCGCGCGGACGGCCCCTCTCCCGGACGACGTCCTGCCGCTCGCCGCCGTCAAGGCGGGGATGAAAGGCTACGGCCTGACCGTCCTCCACGGCACGGCCGTGGAGCGCTTCGACGTGGAGGTCCTCGGCGTCGTTCCGAACTCTCTCGGACGCTCGCAGATTCTCGTGCGCGTTTCCGGGCTCGGCCTCGACAAGACGGGCATCCTCGCGGGGATGAGCGGCAGCCCCGTCTACTTCGAGGGCCGCCTCGCGGGAGCCGTTGCGGCCACGTGGGGATTCTCGAAGGAGCCCATCGGGGCGGTCACGCCGATCGAATCGATGCTGGCGATCGACACCGGCGATGCGGCGGCCGGAACGGAAGGCGGCGCGCGGCCGACCTCCGGCGGCGGCGGTTTTCCCGCGTTCGCCGGGACGCTCGCGCTTCCCGAGGAAGAACGTCTCGCGGCTCTTCAGAAAATCGTGGACGCGCGTCCGAGCCTGCCGGCGCACGCGCAAGCCTCACTGCTCGCGCCCGTGGCCGCCGGATTTCCGGCCGACACGCTCGGGCGATGGGGCAGGGACCTCGCGCGCCTCGGCATTCCTGTTTCACTCGTCTCGGGCGAGCTTCCGGCGCTTCCCGGAACGGCTCTTCAGGCGGCCGAGCGGGCGCGCCCCGCGGCGCCGATCGCACCGGGCTCCGCGGTGACGGCGCTTCTCATCGACGGCGACCTGCAGCTCGGCGCCACCGGCACCGTGACGCGGGTGGATGGCAAGGGCCGCTTTCTGGCTTTCGGCCATCCCTTCCTCGGTGCGGGAATGCTCGAGCTACCGGTCGCTCCCGCCGAGGTCGTGGCCGTGTTTCCGAGCGCGATGCTCTCGTTCAAAATGGCCTATGCCCTGGCGCCGGCTTACCGCCTCACTCACGACCGCGACAGCGGCGTGGCGGGGCGGACGGACCGGGCGGCGGCCCTCGTGCCGGTGCATTTCCGGCTCGAGTCGGAGGGCGGGCCCGTGCGCACCTTGTCGTGGGGCGTGGCGAAGGACGCGGCTCTCCTCCCGGTCCTCGTCGCGATCTCGATGGACGCCGCTCTCACGACGCTCGACCCGACCCCGGTCGACCGCACCCTTCGTCTGGAGGTCTCCGTCGGCACAGCGGTCGGGCCGTTCGTCTACGCGGACCAGATGACGGGCCCGCGCGCGAAGGAGCTCGCGCTCCTGACCGCCAACGTCCTCACGGGCCTCGTCGCCCAGAATGAATTCGAAGACCCCGGAATCTCCGAGGTGGACATCTCGGTCCTGAGTGCGCCCGGCGAGAAGCGGCTGCGCGTCGTGGAGGCGGCCCTCTCGGCCCGCAAGGTGGCTCCGGGGCAGACGCTGCGCGCCACCGTGCGTCTCGCGGACCGCCGCGGAAGGGAGGAGACGCGCGTCCTGTCCCTCACCGTTCCGCGGGAGACGCCCGAGGGTCGCGCGCTCGTCATCGTGGGCGACGGCAACGCCGCCTCAGCCGCGCGCCTGGCCGCGCAGCCCGCCGAGCCACGCACGCTCGGTGGCCTGCGCGCCGCACTCGGACGGCTCGTGCCCGCGGACCGGCTGGCGGCGCTCCTCGTCGTTCCCACGCGGGGCACGACGACGGGAGACGACACGCTGAGCGCGCTGCCTCCTTCGTTCGCGATGGTGCTGTCCGAGGGGGGAGACGCGAACGCGCACGCTTCGGTCCCGATCCGCATCCTCGCCGAAGAGTTCGTCACCCTCGACCGGCCCGCGTCCGGCTCGGTGCGCCTCGAGCTCGAGGTAGAAAGGCCCCGCTCGTAAATGCGACTCCCCCCGCTGGCTCCCGCCACCGCCCTTGCCGCCGCATTTCTCGTCGCGCCCCCGCTCGGGGCCGGGACGCCCCGCATCGCCGTCACGGCCGGCGCGCGCGACTTTCTCGCGGGCGACACGAAGGGCGTCGCAGTCTCCGCCGACGGCAGGCTCATGCTCGGCGCGGCGCTCGCGGGCCGCGCATGGCCCGACGACGCGAACGACGCGGCCGTCTTCGGCGCGGCCGCCGACTCCTCCGGCCGCGTGTTCGTGGCGACGGGCGGGGGCCTCGGCCGGCTTTTCGTCTCGACCGACGCGAAGGTGACGTTGCTTTTTACCGCGCCCGAGCCGAACATCACGGCGGTCGCGGTCGCGCCGGACGGCCTCGTCGTCTGCGCCTCGTCTCCGAACGGAAAGATCTACCGGGTCGACCCGAAGGCCACGGATCCCGCGAAAGCCGGCGCGGTCCTCGCCGAGCCGAAAGAGGCCGCGATTTGGGCGCTCGCGTTCGCGAGGGACGGAACGCTCTACGTCGGCACGGGGAACAAGGGCCGCGTCTATCGCAAGACGCCCTTGGGCGTCCTCGAGCTCTTCCACGAAATCGAGGACGTACACGTGAGAACGCTCGCCGTGGGTCCCGATGGCACCGTGTACGCGGGCACGTCGGACCGAGGCCTCGTGGTCGCGCTGCCCGTTCAGGGCAGCCCGCGCACGCTGTACGATTTCTCGCGCCCGGAGGTTTCGGGTCTCGCCGTGGACGCCCGCGGTGTCGTCTACGCGGCGGCATCGCAGCTCGATGCCTCGACGGGCCGGCCGGCGCCGGTCGAGCCGGGCCTTCGGCCCACACCCACGCCGACGCCGGTGCCCTCGGGGCGCGCGGAGGAGGCTCCGCGGGGCTCCGTGTCGGTGTCCGTTTCGACGTCTCCGGCGCGGCCTCCCGTCGAGCCCCGTTCCACGAGCAGCTCGGAGATCGTCGTCATTCAGCCCGACGGCTTCGTCGAGCCCGGTTGGCTCTTTCCCGAGGAGTCGATTCTCGGTCTGCGTCTCGACGCGGGGGGAGCGCTCCTCGTCGCGACGGGCCCGCGCGGGCGCGTATACGAGTGGAAGGACCGCCACGTGCGCCTCGTGGCCTCGACCGGTGAGAAGCTGGCGCTCGCGAGCCCCGCGGCCGGGCCCGGTTTCGCGGTGGTGACGATGGGATCGCCGGGAATCCTGCGACCCTCTCCCGCGGGCAGTCCGCCCGCCGGCACGTTCACCTCGGCCGTCAAGGATGGTTTGCGCCTGTCCACGTTCGGACGTCTCCGGTTCGAGGGGAACCTGCCCACGGGAGCGGCCCTCGCCCTCTGGGTGCGGACGGGAAACTCGGACAAGCCCGATGGAACCTGGTCGGCCTGGATGCCGGTCGCCCCGGGCGGCGGCGCGAAGCCTCCCGTCGCGCGCTTCTTCCAGTGGAAGGCCGAGCTGACCGCGTCCCCGAAAGGCGAGTCGCCGGTCGTCGAGCGCGTGGAGCTTTCGTACGAAGAGCGGAACGCCCGGCCGGTGCTCGAGAACCTTGCTGTCCTCGAGCCGGGCGCCGTCTTTTCGCGCGGCGCCGGGGGCTCCGGCGTCCTCTCCGTGACGAATCCCGACGAGTCCGGCATCTATGCGGGCCTCGAGGCGCCGCACGAGGGACCGGCCGAGGGCCTGGGAAAACGGCTCTTCCGGAAGGGTTACCGGACACTCACATGGAAAGGCACGGACCAGAATGGCGACACGCTGCGCTACGAGGTGGAGGCGCGCCGCGAGGGCGGGTCGGCCTGGTTCCCCGTGCGCAAGGATCTCGAAGACTCGTTTCTCTCGTTCGACACGACGGCGCTTCCGGACGGCCGTTACCGCTTCCGCGTGACGGCCTCGGATCGCCTGTCGCAGCCCGAGAGCGAGGCGCTGACGGCGCGTGAGGAAAGCGGCGTCGTCATCGTCGACAACACCCCTCCCGTCCTGGAAGTGGAATCCCGCAAGCTCGAAGGCGACGTACTCGTCGTCACGGTGCTCGCCACGGACGCGCTCTCGCCCGTCACGAAGGCCGAAGGAGCCGTGAACGCGGATCGCTGGCGCCTCCTGGCCGCGGAAGACGGTGCGGCCGACTCGCCGGTGGAGCGTTTCGTTTTCCGAGTCCCGAAGCCGCCCGGGCCGGTGGTGGTGTCGATCCGTGTGCTCGACGCGGCCGGCAACGTCGCGGCGATCTCCGTGGAGTGGCCGTTCTGAAGAAGTTCGCGCTCCTCGCGGTCGTCGTTCTTCTTGCCGCCTGCGGCGTGCGCGGAAAGAGCCAGGAGAGCGTCGTTCGGCGCCGCCTCGACGGCGAACCGAAGACTCTCAACCCGATCCTGGCCACGACGGATCAAGAGCAAATCGTCCTCGCGCTAATCGAGCGGAACCTGCTGGATTACGACGAAAAGCTGAACCTCGTGCCGGGCCTCGCGGAGGAGGTCTCCGACTCTCCCGACCATCTCGTCTACACGATCCGCCTGCGAAAGGACGCCCGCTGGGAGGACGGCTCGCCGGTCACCTCCGCGGACGTCGTCTTCACCTTGACGACGCTCCTCGACCCGAAGGCGCCCGCGCTCACGCGCCGGGCGCTCTTCGACGGGTTCGTGAAGGCCGAGGCCGTGGACGCCCGCACGGCGCGCGTCGTCTTCAAGTCGGCCGCGGCCGGGCGTCTGGACGCCTTCAACCTGCCGCTCCTCTCGGCGGCCGCCTGGGCGGGAGGCGACGTGGCCACACATCCACGCAACCGGAAACCGCTCGCGAACGGGCCGTACCGCCTCGGATCATGGGAGGCGGGCCGGACGCTGACGCTCGTGCGGAACACGCAGTATTTCGACGAGAAGCCCGCCCCCGAGCAGGTGATCTTCCGCGTCGTGCCCGAGACGGCGCCGGCGTTTGCAGCGCTCCAGACCGGCGATCTCGACGAGATGAAGCTCCTCTACGCGCAAAAGAAGGAGCTGGACGCGAAGGCCGGCACGGCCGGCGCGCCGCGCGTCGTCACGTTCGACGAGCTCGCGTATTCGTATCTCGGCTGGAACAACCGCCTGCCGGTCTTCGCCGACCGCCGCGTGAGGCGCGCCCTCACGATGCTCGTGGACCGCGAGAGCATCAATCGCAACCTCTACGGGGGCCTGGCGAAGCTCGCGAACGGACCCCTCCCGCCCGCGCACTGGGCATGGGATGCCTCCCTCGCACCGTGGCCGTACGACCCGGTGGCCGCCGAGGCGCTCCTCGACGAGGCCGGATTCCGAAAGGGCCCGGACGGAATGCGGCGCAAGGGAAGCCTGCGGCTCGCGTTCACGCTGTCGCTCGGCATGGGCAGCGACATCCAGCGCCAGATCGTGGAGCTGGCACAGCAATCTTTCCGAAAGGCGGGCGTCGAGATGGCGATCCAGCCGCTGGAGTGGGCGGCTTTCGGGGCGAAGATGGACGCGGGGGAGTGCGAGGCCTGGGCGGCCGCGCTGAACCTCGAGCCGAACCCGGACCTCGCCGTGAGCTGGCACTCCGGGCAGGCTCCTCCGGTCGGCTTCAACCCGGCCTTCTACAGTAACCCGGAGGTCGACGCGCTCCTCGACCGCCTCAAGACGACGTTCGACAGGGAGCAGACGCGCACGCTTCTCGCGCGCGTGCAGGCCCTGATCCACGAGGACGAGCCGGTCACGTTCTTGAACGTTCCGCTGATGAAATGGGGCATCTCCTCGCGCCTCACGAACGTGAAGACGTCGCCCTACGGCCTCTTCCTCTTCTGGCCGGGGGCGGCCGGCTGGCGGACGAGCGCGACCACGGGCCCGATCTCGTAGGTCCGCAGGCAAGTAACATCTCGCCATGCTCCGTTTCGCGCTGCGGAGGGCGGCTTCGGCCCTTCTGACGTTGCTGGGAGTTCTCGCTCTCGTCTTCGGGCTCGTCACGGCCGCGCCCGGTGACGCGGCGGCGCTCGCGGCCCGCGCCGGCGGAAACCGCGCCGTGGCGATCTCGCCCGAGGCGCTGGCGGCCTTCCGGCATCTCTATGGCCTCGACCGGCCTTTGACCGAGCGCTTCCTGACGTGGGTCTGGCGCGCCGCGCGCCTCGACTTCGGGCGTTCGCTCCTGGACGGCCAGCCCGTGGCGCTGCGGGTCGCCCGCGCGCTCCCCGCGACCCTCGCGCTGAATACCGCCGCCCTTCTCCTCGCGACCCTGATCGGCGTGCCCCTGGGTGTCATGGCGGCGCGACGCCCGGGCGGACGTCTCGACAGAATCTCCGGTTTCGTTTGCGACGCGCTCTTCTCGACGCCCACGTTCGTCCTCGGACTCGTCTTCCTCCTGGTCTTCTCCGGCTGGCTGCGCGTCACGCCCCTTTTTGCCGACACGGAGACCGGGCTGCGCGGCTTTCTCCTGCCGGTCGCGACCCTGGCGCTCGCGTCGCTCGCGCTCATCGCGCGCTTCGTCAGGGTCTGCGTCGCGGCGGCGCTCGCGGATCCGGCTGCTCTCGCGGGGCGCGCGCGTGGCGAACGACCTTCCGAAGAGATCCGGCGCGCCCTCAGGCGCTCGTCGTCGGCGTTCGCCGCCATGGGAGCCGTGCTCGTGCCCTCCGTCGTGTCCGGCTCGATACTCGTGGAGCGGGTCTTCTCGCTGCCCGGAGCCGGCAGCCTTCTGGCGGAAGCCGTCTTCGCGCGCGACCTCCCGACGGTTCTCGCTCTCACGTGGTGCTCGGCCGTGGTGGTCGTGGCCGCGTCCCTCGTGGCCGACCTCGTCGCGGCGGCGCTCGACCCGCGGACTGCCCGAGAGGACGAGGTCACGGTGCCGGGAGTCGCGGCGTGACGCCCGCACGGGCGGCGCTCCGCCGCGCGGCGATCGCCTTTGCGCTCTTTCCCCTGATCGCGCTTCTGGCCCCGCTCGTCGCCCGCGAGAAGCCGTGGATCTCCGGCCGCGGCGGCGAGACGATCGTGAGCGCCCCCGTTCCCTTCGATCCCGATGCGGTGGATCTCGACCGGCGGCTCGCGTCGCCCGGCCGGCGGCACCTCCTCGGCACGGACGAGCTCGGCCGCGACGTTCTCTCTCGCGCCCTCCACGGCACGCGGCTCTCCGTCGCGGCAGGCCTCCTCGCCTCCGCGCTCGCTCTCGGGCTCGGAGCGGCTCTCGGAACGCTCGCCGGCTGGGCCGGGGGACGCACCGATCGCACCGTGCTGCTTTTCCTCCAGATCGTTCAGGCGCTCCCGGCGCTCGTCCTCGTGATCGCCGGCGCGGCGTTCCTGAAGCCGTCGTTTCTCGTCGCGGCGCTCCTCATCGCCCTGACGGGCTGGACGGATGCCGCCCGCCTCGTGCGCGCGGGCACGCAGCGCCTGAAGAACGAGGCGTTCGTGGACGCAGCGCGGGCGACGGGCGCCTCGAACGCGCGCCTACTCTTCGTCCACGTCCTGCCGCATGCGCTCCCGCCCGCGCTCGCGACGCTGCCGTACGTGCTCGGTTCGGCCGTTCTCACAGAGGCGGGACTGTCGTTCCTCGGACTCGGCGCTCCGCCGCCGACCGCGTCCTGGGGGCGCGCGCTTGCCGAGGCGCGCAATCTCCTTCCGGGCGCCTGGTGGTGCATCCTGCCGCCCGCCCTCGCGCTCTTCTTCCTCGTATGGACGGCGCGCCGGCTCGGCGACGCGTTCCTCGGCCGGCGAGGGGACGTACAATCCCGTCTCGCGTGAAGCGCACCGCCGTCTACCCGGGCACGTTCGATCCCATGACGAACGGCCACGTCGATCTCATCCGGCGGGGCTGCCACATCTTCGACCGGGTGCTCGTCGCGGTCCTCATCGACACCGAGAAAGCGCCACTTTTCACCGTGGAAGAGCGCCTTCAGATGATCCGCGCGATCTTCCGGCGCGAGCCGAAGGTCGTCGTCAAGTCATTCAGCGGCCTCCTCGTGGAATTCATGCGCAAGGAAAAGGCGCGCATCGTCGTGCGTGGCCTGCGCGTCGTCTCGGACTTCGAGCACGAGTTCCAGATGGCCCTCATGAACCGCCGCCTCGGTCCGGAGGTCGAGACGCTCTTTCTCACGCCGAAGGAGGAGCTGTCGTATACGTCGAGCCGCCTCGTGAAGCAGGTCCACCAGCTCGGCGGCGACGTCTCGGGTCTGGTTCCGGCCCTCGTCCACCGCGCGCTCGCCAGGAAGATTCCGACCGGCGACTAACGCGCTCAGATCGGCGCGAACTCCCGGAATGCCCTTGCGATCGGGTCGGGCACGGTGCGCGGCCGGCCCGACGCGTCGAGAAACAGGTGCTGCGTCTCTCCTTCGGCGGCGAGCGCGCCGTCCGCAAGGACGACCTCGTACTGGAACGTGCAACCCCGGCTCTTCAGAGCGGTCATCCGGGCGCGGACTCTCACGGTGTCGCCGTAGCGCACGGCGCGGCGATAACGCACGCGCGCCTCGGTGACCGTTATGAACGAGCCCTCGGCCTCCATGCGCGGATAGGGATAGCCGGCGCGCTCGCAATACGTCGTGCGCGCGACCTCGAACCAGATGATGTAGTTGCCGTGATAGACGACGCGCTGGGCGTCGGTCTCGGCATAGCGAACCTGGATGGAGGTCTCGACTGCGGGAGGGGGGGCGCTCACGGTCCCCATAGACTAGACGATGCCGATGAGAGCGCTCTTCAGGGGAGAGAGTTGGGGACTGAAAGAAGAGAGGGGGACCGGGGAGTTTCTTAGAAGGTGAAGAAACGCTCCGGCGCGCCGGCCGGCCGGAGCAACTCCCCGAGGTCCTCGACGCCTTGACGACATTGCATCCTCCGGCAACCCGAATCCTCGGCCGGGATACAGTGGACTATCACGCGGGAGGCGGAATCGTGTGGGACTCGAGCGCGGAGGCCGAATGGCGCGAGACGGAGGCGAAGTCGCGAGAATTCGGGGCTGCGATGGGGGCGCTTGGCGCGGGCGAGGTGGCCCCGTGAGCCTCGAGTACGCGCCTGTCCCGTTCCTCTCGCCGGCCGTCCAGCGCGGCTTCGGCTTCTTTGAGACGGCGCTTCTCGCGGGTCGGCGCGCCGTCCTGTGGGAGCCACACCTCGACCGGATGCACCGCATCCTCTCGGGGCTCGACCTCCCGAAACCCTCGCGCGGACGCCTCGACGCCGCCGCGAAGAACGCCCTTGACGCGTCGCCGGCAAAACTAGCGGAGCAGCGCGCGCTGCGCCTCACGTGGTTCGCCGTGGGCGAGGACCTGGACGACCCGGCCTCGTACCGCCTCGAAGCGCACCTCATGCCGATTCCCGAGAGCCGCCTCGCGCGCCGGAGCGGCTCGCATTCCGTCTCGCTGCCGCTCGACCTCCAGCGCGACACACCGGGCGTGAAGTCCACGAGCTATTTCGCCGCGATCCAGGGTGGACGTCTCGCCGTGAAGGCCGGGGGCGACGAAGGGCTGTTCCGCTCTCCGGACGGGAACTACCTCGAGGGCACGACGACGGGCCTTGCCGCGTGGAACGGCGGCACGCCCCTGCTCGCGCCGAAAGGAGTCCTCCCGAGCGTGACGGCCGCCGCCTTTTTCGGCGGCCGCTCCGCGTCGGCGCCCCTGAAGGCGGAGAACCTCCGTGAGGGGTCGATCCTCCTCGGCTCGCTGACGATGGCGACGCCGATCCTCACGCTCGATGGGGCGCCGTGCGCGCGTCCTCCCGAGATGCTCGCGCGCATCGCGGAATTCAACCGCCGTCTGCTGGAAGATCCGGCCTTTGGCACGGAGCTTTAGCAGGGTCTACACTTTCACTCTTATGGTCAGATCCCGTCCCACCTCCCGGTCCCGCCATGTCCTTTTCACGGGCTTTCCCGGGTTCATCGGGGCGCGGCTCATCCCGCGCCTCCTCGAGCTCGCACCAGATACCACTTTTCACGCACTCGTCCAGGAGAAGTTTCTCTCGGCGGCCGACGCGTCCGTGGCCGCCCTCGCCGAGGAGCATCCCGGCACGAAAGGGCGAATCCGCCTCGTCGTCGGCGACATCACGTCGCCCGGCCTCGGCCTCGCGGCGTCCAAGGCGAAGGAGCTCCAGAGGAGCCTCGGGGGGTGCTTCCATCTCGCGGCCGTGTACGACCTCGCGGTCGCCCGCGACGTGGGCATGCGCATCAACGTGGAAGGCACGAAGAACGTCCTCGAATTCCTCGGCGATGCACCTTCCTGTCAGCGCCTCGACTACGTCTCGACGGCGTACGTTTCGGGCACTGCCGTCGGCACGTACCGCGAGACGGACCTCGACGTGGGGCAGAAGTTCAAGAACTTCTACGAAGAGACGAAGTTCCTCGCCGAGGTGGCCGTGAAGGAGAGCGGCCTTCCCGCGGCGATCTACCGGCCGGGCATCGTCGTCGGCAGCTCGAAGACGGGGGAGACGGCGAAGTTCGACGGCCCCTACTACTCGCTGAACGCCATGGGCGTCCTTCCGTCGCCCGGCGCCTTCATCAAGGTGGGTACGGGCGAGGCGCAGGTGAACCTCGTGCCCGTGGACTTCGTCCTCGAGGCGATCGCCCGCCTTTCGACCTGGGAGGGCGCAATCGGGAAAACGTACCACCTCACGGACCCGCACCCGTCGACCGCGTTCGAAATCGAGGAGATGTTCGCGAAGGCGCTCGGGAAGTCGTTCGTCTACGTGCCGGTGCCGCACCTCGTCGCGAAGCTGCTCTTCATGCCGTCGCTGATCCAGAAGTCGTTCGGGATGCCCGTCCAGTCGCTCGACTACTTCGACCATCCCGTGAGCTACGACTCGGCGCAGGCCACGGCGGACCTCGCACGCTTCGGCGTCGCGTGCCCGCCGTTCACGGACTACGTCCAGAAGCTCGTCGCCTTCTGGCGCACGAAGAAGGACACGATCAAGCGCGGAGCGATGATTTGAGACCACCGTTTCCCTTCACGAACGCGCCAATCATCGACGGTCAGGACGTGAAAACGGGGGTGGCTTTCGCGGCCGTGAACCCCGCCACGGCCGAGCCGTTCGCGGAGGTGGTCCGCGCCGGCCCGCGCGAGATCGACATGGCCGTCGCTTCGGCGCGGAAGGCATTCCTCTCCTGGTCGAAGACGCCCGTAGCCGACCGGCAGCGGCACCTGGCGCGCCTGCTCGAGGAAGTGCGCCGCGCGCACGACGACGTGGCCCGCCTCATCGCGACCGAGCAGGGCAAACCCGTGGGCGAGGCGCGGGCCGTGGACATCGTGCCCGCCGCCGACACGCTCCGTTATCTTTCGCGCCACGCGGGCGAGCTTCTCGCCGAGCAGCCCATCGACTACGCGCAGATCCTTTTCGCGCACAAGAAGGGCCGTTTCCGCTTCGAGCCTCTCGGCGTCATCGCGGTCGTGACGCCCTGGAACTTTCCGTTCGGCATTCCGTTCGTCGAGATCGCAGCCTGCCTGGCGGCTGGCAACACGGTCGTGCTGAAGCCCGCGTCGGTCACGGCGCTCACGGGCCTCGCGGTCGGCGACCTCTGCCGCCGCGCGGGCCTGCCGCCCGGCGTCGTGAACGTCGTGACGGCCGGCGGCGCGGACACGAACGTCCTCATCGAGCACACCGGCATCGCGAAGGTGCTTTTCACGGGCTCGGTCCAGACTGGCGTCGAGGTGATGCGGCGCGCGGCGAAGAACCTCACGGGCGTCGTCCTCGAGCTCGGCGGCAAGGACGCGGCCGTCGTCGCGGCCGACGCGGATCTCGACCGGACGGCCGCGGGTCTCGTCTGGGGCGCGTTCGTGAACGCCGGTCAGACCTGCGGCTCCGTCGAGCGCGTGTACGTCGTCAAGGACGTGGCCGCGGAGCTCATTTCGAAGATCGTCGCGCGAACGAAGGCGCTTCGCCTCGGCAATCCGCTCTCGAGAACGACGGACATGGGTCCCCTAACGACCTCCAGTCAGCGGGACCTCGTCGAGGAGCATCTTCAGGATGCCGTTCAGCGGGGCGCGAAGGTCCTCGTGGGTGGCGAGCGCCCGCGCGCGAAGGGATGGTGGTTCCCTCCGACCGTCCTCACGGGCGTGGACCACGCGATGCGCGCGATG
>CALAQS010000295.1 GCA_937888435.1 uncultured Acidobacteriota bacterium | reverse complement strand
AGAATCCGCTGTCGGAGCTCATCCGCTGTCACCCGGCGGCTCCGAGGAACGTGCGATACCAGGCCACCGTCGAGGCGAGGCCGTCCGCCAGGGTGTGCGCCGGAGCCCATCCGAGGACCCTCGCCGCCTTGCTGCTGTCGAGATACTGGTTCCGGATCTCGGCACGGGCCTGGTCGAGGATGACCGGCGTGAGGTCCTCGCGGCCCACGATCTTGAGGATCTGGCTGGCGATCTGAAGAACGCTGAGAGGTGTGCCCGGACCGAAGTTGAAGACGCCGCCGCTCAGCCCCTCGCCGTCCAGCTTTTGCGCCAGCGCGATGTAGGCATGGACGACATCGGCCACATAGAGATAGTCGCGGGTATAGAGCCCGTCGGACCGGATGACGGGAGCCCGTCCCTCGAGTGCAGACCGGATCGTGCCCGGAACGATCCGGCTCCAGTTGAGGTCGCCGCCGCCGAAGATGTTTCCGCAGCGAGCGATCCCCACCCGGAGCCCGTACGTTTTGGCGTAAGTCTGTGCCAGAAGGTCGGCGCAGCTCTTCGACACGTCGTAGGGGTGGCGGCCGTTGGCCGGCATCTCTTCCGTGTAGGGGAGGACGCGGGCCTCGCCGTACGCCTTGTCGCTCGATGCCACGACGATCCGGCGGACGAGGTCCGCGTGCCGACGGCAGACCTCCAGGAGCTGATAGGTGCCCCGAATGTTGGATTCGAATGTCGCGAGGGGGCTTCGGAACGCTGCACCCACCAGAGTCTGAGCGCCGAGGTGGAAGACGGTGTCCGTCTCATGGTCGACGACCGCCCTCTCCAGGTCTTCGGTGGCCTCGAGCCTGCCGGAGACCACGGTGCATCGCGCGATCGCCCCGCTCCGAACGAGCTCCGACTGCGGGTCGGCGTCGCGGATCAGGGCCACGACCGAAGCTCCGGCGCGAAGAAGGCGCGGCACGAGCCAGGATCCAACCAGTCCGGTGGCCCCGGTGATGAGAACGCGGCGCCCCGACCAGTCAGTCACGGCCAGATCTTCCATGGGGCACGCCCCGACGACCAGAGCTCCTCGAGGTACCGCTTCTCGCGAAGGGTGTCCATTGGCTGCCAGAAGCCCTCGTGCCGGAAGGCCATCAGCTCGCCTCTCGATGCGAGCGTTTCCAAGGGTTCGAGCTCCCAGAACGTCTGGTCGGTTGGGATCAGATCGAGAACGGTGCGCTCCAGGACGAAGAACCCTCCGTTGATCCAGCCTTCGCCAGTTTGGGGCTTTTCGTCGAAGGAGGCGACGCGATCTCCCTCGAGACTCAAACCGCCGAATCGAGCCGGAGGCCGAACAGCGGTTACAGTGGCCAGCCGCCCGTGGGACCGATGAAAGGCGAGAAGCCTTTTCAGGTCCACGTCGGCCACGCCGTCCCCGTAGGTCATCATGAACGTCCCGTCGTCGCCGAGCCAGGAGGCGAGCCTTCGCAGCCGGCCTCCTGTCTGGGTGTCGTTGCCCGTGTCGACCAGGTGGACGACCCAGTCGGGCTGAGCGCTTGCATGGACCTTCTTCTCGTCCCGGCCGAGGTGGACGGTCAGGTCCGCGCTGCGAGTGTGGAAGTTCAGGAAATAGTCTTTGACCACTTCGCCCTTGTAACCCAGGGCCACGATGAACTCAGAGAAGCCCTGGGCTGCGTAGATGTTCATGATGTGCCACAAGATCGGCCGCCCGCCGATCTCCACCATCGGCTTCGGAACGATCGCTGTCTCTTCGGCGAGCCGGGTTCCGAGGCCGCCGGCGAGAAGAATGGTCTTCATCCAAGCGCTCTGGATCGTCGTAAACCCATTCTACTTCGCCTCGGACTCCAGGACGACAACGGCCTGCCCGGTGGGAAGCCACCAGGGCCGTTCGGGACCCGTCCGGCGGCGGTCACGCTGCGGATCAGTCGATGGCATCCCTTCGAACGTGTCGAAGAGCCGCACGGTCTTGCGGGCCGGCGCGACGGCGCGGGAGAGAAGGCGGGCCGTGCCACCGCGGTAGACGCCAACTTCGGCCACGTCGCCCTGGAGCCGGGCAGCGGACAGCGCGAACTGGAAGAGCATGAAGCAGCGCTCCTCGTCCACGAGCGTCCGGCCCCGGGCCTCCTTCATGAGCTGCCGGAAGACAGGGTCCGACTCGCTCGGCTGGCGCAGGAAAGCGCGGCTGGGCAGCCGGGTGAGCAGCGCGGAGCTGCCTCGGAGCCAGAGCCCTCGGAGACGAATCGAGGGGTGAATCACGAGTTCCTTTGGGTCGGGAACCGCGAGCGGAGAACTCTGCTCACCTGACCTTCGTTGAGTTGGCGGCGATCACTCTGTCATTCTACGGTCTGTCGCCTAGACTTCCGGAGAGTGATGCATTCGAATGACCTTCTGAGGGGCCGGAAAGAGGTGATCCTCTACGGCGCCGGAAACGTTGGGCGCGACGTGCTCGCCATTCTGTCGCGGCACGGCGTCTCGGTGGAGTGCTTCCTCGACCGGAGCGCCCGTCCGGAATCGCGGTGGTGCGGCGTGCCCGTGCACACGCCCGATGAGGGCCCACGCGGCTCGGGTCTCCCGGTCGTGATCTCGATCTTCAACAGGGACGTGGACGTTTCGGAGGTCTCGGGCCTCCTCCGCGCGCTCGGCTACGGTCCGATCATCTCCTTCGTCGATCTGCACGCGATGTATCCCGAGGAGTTCGGGGACCGCTTCTGGCTGACCCAACGGGAGATCTACCGCCGGAACGAGGCGTCGATCGCGGCGGCTTCCGGAGTCTGGGCGGACGAAGCGAGCCGATTCCTCTTCGAGGAGCTCATCGCCTTCCGCAAGAGCGGTGACTACCAGCGATTGCCGAAGCCCGTTCTTCAAGAGATTCAATACCTTCCGTCAGACATTCCGGGATGGCCTGCCGAACAGCCGTTGCGACTCGTGGACTGCGGTGCTTACGACGGGGACACCCTCACGTCGTTCGAGCGAGCCGGGCCGCCGCTCGAGGCGGTCGCAGCTTTCGAACCCGACCTCGAGAATTTCCGAAAGCTGGCCACCTGGGCGAGATCCCGCCCTTCGACCCCCTCGCTCGAGCTGACGCTCTGGCCGTGCGGAGTGGGTGCGCGAACCGGGCTCATCCCATTTTGCTCTGGGCTCGGAGAATCGAGTCGCGCGGGAGCGGCGGGCGATGACCTGACTCTCTTTGTGGCGCTCGACGACGTCCTCGCCGGTTTCCGCCCAAACCTCATCAAGCTGGATGTCGAGGGGAGCGAGCCCGAGGCTCTACACGGAGCGACCAGGCTGATTGAGCGGCATCGGCCCGGCCTCGCAGTCTGCGTCTACCACCGTCCCGAGCATCTCTGGGAGGTTCCGCTCCTCCTGCGCGGCCGGGAGCTGGGCTATCGCTTCTACCTCCGCCTCCACGGATTTGACGGCTTCGACCTCGTGCTCTACGCCGTGCCCGAGTAAGTAAACCGCCTCAGGACTCGAGCGGCGGGATGAGAAGGTTGCGCCGGAACTCGTCCCGGTCCAGGAACGGAGCGAGGTCCTCCAAGGGAGAAGAGACCATCCGCCCTTCCGGCAGCTTCCGGGAAACGACCTTTGGCGCGAAGGGCTGTTTCGTGTCGAGGACCACCTCACAGAGCGCAGGGCCCTCGAGACGGAGAACCTCGTCGATGACAGTGTCGAGGTCTCGGTGGCTCCCGATCCGGAAGAAGGCGAGGTCGTAGGCTGCAGCGAGCTTTTCCAGGCCGGGGAAACCGAGGCCGCTTCCCGGCCCGCAGCCGACGATGTTGTCGGGGAAATAGCTCTGCTGCGTCTGCCGAATCGAGTGATAGCCCTGGTTGTTGAGGACGAAGAGCTTGACCGGAAGCCGGTGCGTCGAGACCGTCTGTAACTCCTGGACGTTCATCTGGAGGCTGCCGTCACCGGCGAGGCAGATCACCCTCCGGCGCCCGGAGCCGACACAGGCGCCGATCGCGGCGGGCAGGTCGTAGCCCATGGAGGCACAACCCGAGTTCGAGTAGAGCCGTTGCCCCTTCTTCAGCCGAGCGGCCTGGAAGGTGCAGATACAGGCCGTACCGTCTCCGGTGATCACGATATCGCTCTCGTCGAGCCGCGCCGTCAGCGCGTCGACGAAGATGTAAGGGTTGACGGGGAAGGGCGTTCGGAAATACTCGGGCAGCACGACCGGGTACCGGGCACGGCGTTCCCGACACCAGGAAAGGTACTCGCGGTGAGCCGGCGTCGGGCCCGACGGGTCGAGTTCGAGCAGCGCGCGCAGGAAATCACCGAGATCTCCTTGTATTGGAAGGTCGATTCTCAGAGTCGGCTTGGCGAGTTCGGCCGGATCGACATCGACCATGGCCTTCCATGCCGCGCGCGCGAAGGTCTCCCAGTTGTAGCCGATCTGGCGGATATTGAGGCGACAGCCCAGGACGAGCAGGAAGTCGGCGCTCTGGACGGCGAAGTTGCCTGCCCGATCTCCGACGGTACCCGGTCGGCCCACGTAGAGCGGATGATCGTCCGGGAGCAGGTCGTGGGCGTTGAAAGCCGTCGCGACCGCGATGCCTAACCGATCCGCGACGGCGAGAAACTCGTCGTAGGCTCGAGCGATCCGGACCCCGGACCCCGGCAGGATGACCGGTCGCCGGGCACCCGAGAGTCGGTCGAGAACGGCGCGGGCCGCTCTCCGAAGATCGGGTTGCCGCCGCAGCAGCCCCTCGCGCCCGGGATCGAAACCGTCGAGGGAGGCCGCGTCGACCTGCGCGGCCTGTACGTCGATCGGGACATCGAGCCAGACGGGTCCGGGACGCCCGTCGAGTGCCAGAAAAAGCGCCTTCTCGAGGTGGTAGCGGACGGATGTTGGCTCCATCACCACCGCGGCGTACTTCGTGATCGGCGAGACAACGCGCACGATGTCGACCTCCTGGTCGCCGAGCTGGCGGAGGGGGAGGCCCGAGCTCCCGACAGTAGTCTCGCGCTTGACCTGGCCGGACAGCACGATCATCCCGAGAGAGTCGGCAAAGGCTCCGAAAACCCCGTTGAGCGCGTTCAGTCCGCCGGGTCCCGTAGTCACGTTCACGGCCGCGAGACGTCCCGTGAGGCGGAAGTGGCTCTCGGCGGCCATCGCGCACGCTTGCTCGTGGTGGCACGCGATCCACGAGAGACGTCGGCATCGCCCGATCGCATCGTTCAGGTGCATCGCGCCTCCGCCCGTCACGAGGAACACGTGCTGAATCCCATGGTCGGCGAGGAAGTGGGCTATGTAGTCCGCGACGCGCATCACTTATCCGTGAGGAGCGCCTCTTCGTGGATGAGGCTTCGGCGCTCCACATACCAGGCGTGAAGGCGGGAGATCGCTTCACGGATCGGCGTGAAACGCAGACCCGGGACTTCCGCCTTCAGCCGGGAATTGTCACCCGTGTATTCCGGGCCCATTCCGTCGCACGCGATCCGGATCGGGACGTCCTTTCCCGACACGTCACGGATGAGGCGAGCGAGGCCCAGGAGGTCGGGCGTCTCGTCGGGCGTCACGTTGTAGGCGCGGTGGCGGCCTCCGTGCACGAGGAAATGCTCCACGATCATGGCCAGGTCCCCTACCCAGACGTAGTCGAGTCGCCGGTTCTGACGAAGCGTGATGGGGCGGTCGAAGAGCGTCTTGCAGATGGCGTTGGAGATGAAACGGATCTCCCAGTCCTCGTGAGGCCCGAATACTCCGAAAGGACGCAAGTGAACGAAGCGGGAATCGCCCGCCGCGAAGAGGGAACAAACCAGCTTGGAGAACCCCGTCTCGTCCTCGGGCACGCGGCTTCCCGCCTCCTCCTCGCGCACACGCGGCCCCATGCGCGATACGTCGTACTCGGCGCCGGATCCGAGGATGACGGCGCGGATGGCCGGCGGAGCGTGCAGGGCCAGGTGCAGGAACATCTTCAGATTCTTCAGCGCCAGATCCGAAGCGAAGGGCGCGTTCCGGTGCCCCGGGATCGTGGCCGAGTGAACGATGGCGTCCACGGGATGTGTGGCGAGCCACGTGCGGACGCTTTCTTCGTCGAGCAGCTCGATCTCGGCGTGCGATGGCGCGAGGACGTTGTGGCGGCGCGCAAGGTGCTCCCGGAGGTTCCGGCCGATGAAGCCGGAGCCTCCCGTCAGGAGAATCCTCATCGCGTCAGAGGCCCCTTTTCTCGATGATCGCGCGCAGTGACTCGTTCCGGGAGTAGGGGTTGTCGAACATGTCGATGGTGACCGGGGCATCCTTGGGGCATTGCCGCGTGAGGATCTCGCCCCGCGTCAGCTCCCGGCAGGAGATCTGCCCCTTCTGCAGCGGGATCGCGAGATAGACGTCATCGTCCGCGATGGCATGGCCCGGCGGGAGGTCGTCGCGGGCATACACGCCGCGGATGAGGCCGTCCAGGTACCGGATCTCCTGTTCGGGACACATCCGCTTCTCGGTACCGGGCGCCCCGCACATCTCCTTTGCCTTCAGGAGCGCCTTGAAGCAGCGGTCGATGTCTTCTGGTCGCGAGCAGTAGGGAGAAACCGTCACTCCGTCCATGTCGACGTCGATATGTCGCTCGAAAGTCCGCGCGCCTTTGGCGTAGGCGATAACGACCGAATAGGTCCAGTCCCGGTACTCGTGCGTGGAAAAGCCGATGACGTGTCCTGGATACCTCCGAGCCATGTAGTCGATTTGGTTCATCTGGAGGTCCCGGTCCTCGGTCGGGTAGAGTGAGACGCAGTGATTGAGGGCCAGCGGGATGGAACGGTTCTCGAAGAAGCGGACGAGATCGTCGACGTCCTTTTGCGTGGAGCCGCCCGTCGAAGCGATGACGGGCTTCCGTGTCTTCGCGATCCTCTCGATGAGCATCCAGTCGTTCAGATCCGAGCTGGCCAGCTTGATGATGTCGATGTTCAGGGCCTGGCAGAGGTCGACCGAGGCCTCGTCGAAGGGCGTCGCCATGCGCAGGCAATTGTTCTGCCGGATCGCCTCGACGAGGACCGCGTACCCTTCCGTCGTCAGGCGCGTGTCCATCGTCTTCTTGACGTACCGGATATCCGTACGATCCTGGAAATCCTTGTGAACGAAGTTGGTGACGTCCCGGAACTGGAGCTTGATGGCGGCCTTCACGCCGTTGTATCGCGCGACCTTCGAGAAGTCCTGGATGATCTTGAGACCGCGTTCGAGTTTCCCGAGGTGATTGTTGGCCATCTCGAGAACGAAGAGCTCGTTGAAAATGTCGTTGCTCAACAGGGCCTCCTTCGGGACCGCCCGGGCCGGTGTCCTCTTTGCGCGGAGGTATGATACCGGGCGATCGGCACGCGTCGGGAGGGGCCGTGGATCGGGACGGACAGAGGTCGTGCGAGGTCTGCGGCAGCCTGTCGTCCGATCTGCTTCATCGGCAGCCGTTCGTGCTTCCGGGCGGACGGCTCGTCGCTTACGACGTCGTGTCGTGCGCCAACTGTGGCTTCACCTTCGCGAAGAACCTGCCGCCGCCCGAAGCGCTCGAAGCCTACTACCGCGAGAATCTGAAATACCTATACGAAGGGTCGGCGTTCGTGCCGCCAAGCCTCGAGGCGGTTCACCGCGATTCCTTCACTCTGGTCGACAGCTTCCTCCGGGAACACTCGCCCCCTTTCGCAGGCACGTCGACCCGCGTGCTCGATATCGGCTGCTCGACGGGCGTTCTTCTTTCTCTATTCCGGCAGGCGGGTTACGAGCACCTTCTGGGTCTTGATCCCGCGCCCGAATGTCGCGAAGTGGCGAGGCGCCGCCACGGTATCGAAGTGAAAACCGCCTCCCTGTCCACGTTCCGGGCCGATGTTTCCTTTGACGCTGTCCTTCTCTCCTCGGTCCTCGAACACCTGGTCGACCTGCCGCGCGTCGTCCGGAGCATCGCGAGCTTCCTGCGCGAGGGCGGCCTTCTCTTCGTACTCGTTCCGGACGCGGACCGTTTTGGCTTTGAACTTCGCGAACCCTTCCTGGAATTCTCCATCGAGCACATCAACTACTTCAGCCGACCGAGTCTCGAGGGACTTCTTTCTCCTCCTGGGTTTACTCCCGTATTGGTCCGAAGCGAAGTGGCGCGGGTGAATCAAACGTCATTCCCGGTCCTGGCCTCTCTCTGGATCCGGGAGGGCGTGCACGGAAAGCTACCTTCGCGACGGAGCGACGTTGGGCCGATCCGCCGTTACATCGAAATGTCGCGGGAACGGCTCGCAGCGCTCGAGGAGGCGCTGGCGCCGCTCGTCGCGAGTGGCGAGGAGGTTGTTCTCTGGGGTGCCGGGTCCCTCGCCTCACGTCTCCTCGCCACGACGTCTCTGGCCCGGATCAACGTCGCGGGCGTCGTTGACAATAACTCTGGCCTCCAGGGCAAGACCCTCTTGGGCCGGGCCATCGAGCCGCCGGCCATGCTGAAGGGACGGCGAACGACCGTCGTCGTGGCGAGCTACGTTTGGGGAGACGAGATCCGTCGGACGCTGGTCGACGACTATCGTTACGAAGGGCGCGTTGTTACGCTTCCGTGAGGGGTCGGAGAGTCGGTCTCGAAGTTGATGCGCTCTTTTTCGACGACGAGTGGCCTGTGCATGATCCGAGTGTGGATCACCGCAATGTACTCACCGAGGAGACCCAGGAAGAAGAGCTGGACCGAAAAGGAAAGGAAAAGGCCAATGACGAGCGGGGCCACGCCCACCGGGAATTGATACCAGAAAACAAGCTTGTAGAAAGTATAGCTGGCGGCTACCAGAAGGCTGAGGGCCGAGAGGCCGAAGCCGATCAGGGTGGCCAGGCGAAGCGGCAGCTTCGAGTGGCTCGTGATGCCGACCATCGCGAGGTCGTACAGCGTGAAGAAGTTATTCTTGGTAAGACCACGCTCGCGAACCGGCTGGTCGTATGGGATCGTGGCGCAGTCGAAACCGAACTCGGCAATGAGACCCCGGACATAGGGATATGGGTCGTCCAGCTGGCGAACCATCTCGACGAACTCCCGGTCGTAGAGCCCGAAGCCAGTCGCGTTCGGAATCAGCTCCACGTCCGCCAGGCGCTGGATCAGGCCGTAGTACAGACGCCGGAGGGCGAACATCGTCCAGCTCTCTTGACTGGTGCGCTTGACGCCCATGACGACCTTGAATCCCTGCTCCCATCGCTCGAGGAAGACCGCTATCAGGTCGGGCGGGTCCTGCAGATCCGCCGCGAGAGCGACCACGGCATCGCCGTGCGCCTGGAGCATCCCGTGGTGAGGCGACCGGATGTGGCCGAAGTTGCGGCGGTTTACGATGATCTTCACGTTCTTGTCGGCGCCGGCGAGCTCCCTCAGGATGGTGAGGGTTCCGTCCGTTGACGCGTTGTCGATGAAGAGGTGCTCGTACCGGTAGCCTCCGAGCCCGGCGAACACCCCGCGGACACGCTCGTAGATCTCGCGAACATTCTCCTCTTCGTTGTAGCAGGGCGTCAGGACGCTGATGACCTTCATACGGCTACGCGAAAGACGAGGAGCCGGTTGAGCGTGTAGGAGAAAACGGCCATCGGGAACGCGAGGACGGCAGCCGCAAGCAGGATGTCGACGCCGAGCGCCCGCGAGAAACGAAGCAGCAGGACCCCCGCGACGTAACAGATTGCGTAAACGCCCGCGAATCGCAGCAGGAGCGAGGAGTCGCGGTTCTTGAAGACGAAGCGCCCGGTCGTTCGGAAGTTGAAGAGGACCCCGCAGATCGTCGAAAGCAGGGCGGCGACCGCATAGTGGGCGCCGGCGAGAATGAGCAGAGCGAAGACGGAATAGCCGAAGGCGGTGTTCACGGCTCCGACGACGATAAACCGAAGGAAACGCTTGTCCCGAAGGTGATGCATTTTTCGAGCGATGGACGCGTCTGACGAGGATAGCAGAGCCCCAGGCGCCCGGGTTGCACGTGCCACAGGCGGACCAGCGGTACCTCGTCAGGTGTTTTCGGACGCGCGGTGCGCGCGGGGTCGGCCCGAATCCAGAGAACGGCCGCGGCGGCCTCGCTTCCCACGAGGAGGAGCCCGTATCCGAGCCGGAACCCTCCCGTCGCGGCGAGCAGGTGGAACCCCGCCATCGAGAGCCAGGTCGCACAAAGCAGAAACCCGCAGAATCGGACAGAGAGATTTGCGCCGGCACGGAGCCGGCTCGCGAGAGTTGCGGCGGCGACGAACAGGCCCGTCAGCAGCGCGAGCGGACAGAGGACCCCTCGCATGCTCAAGAGGACGTCTGCCGTCACTAAACGAGTATAGCGGCGGGTAGACTCCTTTCGTGCTCCTCGCCGAACCTACGCTGCGCTCTCCGCGACGGTTCTTCGAGATCGGCCTCGTCGCGACAGCCGTCGTCTGGGGCGTGAGCGCTGCCTGCCGCGATGCGTGGACCTGCGATGACGCATACATCGTCTTTCGCTACGCGAAGAACCTCGTTGACGGTTTCGGCCTCGTCTTCAACGCTGGCGAGCGCGTGGAGGGGTTCACGGATCTCCTCTGGGTCCTCTGGACGACTCCGGCCTTCATGCTCGGGATCGCGCCCGAAACGTGGACGAATGCATGGGGGATCGCCTGCTACGGCGGTGCGATCGCGCTGCTCGGTTTCGACCACCTCCGCCTCGTCCGGCGTGTTCCGTCACCAGCATGGGCTGTCCTCCCCGTCGCGGCTCTCGCCGCCGCTGCCCATGGCGACTGGAACGCGTGGGCGACGTCCGGGCTCGAGACTTCCGCGTTCACGTTTCTTCTCGTTGCGGGATACGTCCTTCTCGTGGGCACCCTCAAGCCCGGGCGCGCGCTCGCGGCGGGACTCGTGTTCGGCCTCGCGACTCTGCTGCGGCCTGATGGCGTCCTGCCGGCGCTCGTCGGGGGCGTGTTCGTCGTTGCGATGACGCGCGCCGTCAAGCCGGCCGCCGCATTCGCGGCGGGCTTCACGACGCTGTGGCTTCCGGCCGCCGCGTTTCGCCTTTCGTACTACGGCTCACTGGTCCCGAATACCTACTGGGCGAAGTCCGCGAACCTGGCCTGGTGGAAACAGGGTTTCCGGTACCTGGGCCTCTACTTCGAGAAATACGGCGTTCTCGCGCTCGGGCCTGCGCTACTCCTTCTGGTGGCATTGCGCTGGCGGCGCGAGGACGCGGCGCGCCGCGAGGCCCTGAAGGCTGCCTGGCTGCCGCGCGTGTCGTTGGCCGGGGCGCTCGCGGCGACCTACATGCTGTACGTCGCCCGCGTTGGCGGTGACTTCATGTACGCGCGGATGTTGATTCCCGCGACCCCGTTCCTTCTGATTCTCTTCGAGCTGGGCTTCAGCGCGCTCCCGATCCGGATCCCGCTCGTGGCGGTTCTAGCGGTCGCCGCGGCCCCGGCCGCGCTTCCGGCGTGGACGCCGCGGCCGGTGACGGGGGGCTATTTCGTCTGGGGCGTCGCGAACGAATTCGAGTTCTACAGCCTCAAGAAGACGAGCGAGACCGACTTCCGGGGATTCGTGCTGAAGCGATTCTTCGACGGCCTGCCGGTGCGCGCCCTGATCTTCGGAGCGGAGGTCCGCGTGGCATATCGCGCCGAAGTGGCCGTCGTGGTGGAGGGGAACGGCCTGACGGACCGTCACATCGCGCGCCAGCCGCTGAAGAGACGCGGACGTCCCGGCCACGAGCGGCTCCCCGATCCTGCCTATGCTGTCCTCGAGAGGAAGATCCACGTCGTCTTCAACCCCTCTTCCTACGAGCGGGCCCGGTTCCCGGCGTTCATTCCCGTCGTGCCGATTCGATTCGGACCGGTCGTCGGCTTTGTTCTCCACTGGGATCCGGTCATGCTCGACGCCTGGAAGCGGAGGGGCGCGGTGTTCCAGGACTTTCCCTCCTGGCTGGATGGCTACGTGCAGCGCATGCCTTCCGCGTCCGACGAAACCGTGAAGAGCGACTACGAACGGTTTCGCCATTTCTACTTCCAGCACGTGGCAGACCCGGTGCGCGAGAGGCCCTTCCGGGCGCGCCTCGGGCTGCCATGAGTGCCGCCACCGGCGCGGTCACGCGGGGCTCCCGGTACCCCGCGCTCGTCGC
>CALAQS010000294.1 GCA_937888435.1 uncultured Acidobacteriota bacterium | reverse complement strand
AGCAGGTTCTGCGGGTCGACGTCGAGGCGCGGAGGATCCGGCAGCGCCGCGAGGAGGTGCCCGGCCTCCGCAATGGCCTCGCGGCGCTCGGCCTTGACGAGAAGGTGGTAGCGCCAGAGGCCCTTCAGCCTTTCGAGCGGGGCCGGGGCGGGGCCGAGGATGCGGATCTCCCGCGCGACTTCGGCCGACGCGAGCGCCGCGAACGCCGCGCCCGCGGCGGCGTGCGCTTTCGGTAGCTCGAGGTGGGCGAAGAGCGCGAGGAGGAGGTGCGTGTAGGGCGGGTAGCGGAACGCCCTGCGAAAGCGCAGCTCGGCGTCCGCAAAGGCCGGATGGTCCTGACTCACCGCGGCGCGGATCGCCTCGTGGTCGGGCCGGGCCGTCTGCACGGCGACGATGCCCGGCCGCTCGCCTCGTCCCACGCGCCCGGCGGCCTGTGTCACGAGCTGAAACGTCTTCTCCGCCGCGCGGAAGTCGGGAAACGAGAGGAGCGCGTCCGCGTCCAGCACGGCCAGCGCCGTCGCGTTCGGGAAGTCGTGGCCCTTGGCGACCATCTGCGTGCCGAGGAGCGCCTGGGCGCGCCCGGCCTCGAAGTCCAGCAGGACGCCCGCGGCGCCTCCGCGCCGGGCGGCCGCGTCGCGGTCGAGAACGGCGTACGAAACCCCTGGGAAGCGCTCCTCGAAGCGTTCGGCCAGGCGCTCGGTCCCGAAACCGATCGGCATGAGCACCCCGGACCCGCATGACGGACACGCCGAGGGCCGGCGGATTTCGTTACCGCAGTAGTGGCAGAGAAGCCTCTCGTGACGCCGGTGGTACGTGCGCGCCACCGAGCAGTTCGCGCACCGGAAGTCCTCGCCGCAGGCACGGCAGAGCAGGCTCGGCGAGAACCCCCGCCGGTTGAGGAGGAGGATCGCCTGCTCTCCCCTTTCGAAGCATTCCGAAAGGATTTCCGCGGTGCGAGAGGCGAAGAGGATCCGCCCGTGATCTCCCTCGCGCGGGCTTTCCTTTCGCAGATCGACGATTTCGACCGTCGCGCGCGCCCTCTCACCGGGCCTTTCCGGTAGGACGAGGCGCGGCAGGCGGCCTTCGCGGGCGGCACGCTCCAGCTCCATCGACGGCGTCGCCGAGCCGAGGACGAGCGTGGCGCCCTCCTCGTGCGCGCGCACACGTGCCATGGCGCGCGCGTCGTAGCGAGGCGACTCGCCCTGCTTGTAGGCGGCATCGTGCGCTTCGTCGACGACGATGAGGCCGAGCTCCGGGAGCGGCGCGAAAACCGCCGAGCGCGGGCCCACCACCGCGTCCACGTCTCCGCGGCGGGCGCGCTCCCATTCGGCGGCCCGCTCGCCGTCGGACAGGCCGCTGTGGAGGAGCGAGATCCGATCGCCGAAGCGCGCCACGAGTCGCCGCACGAGCGCCGGCGCGAGCGCGATCTCGGGCACGAGGAGGATCCCGCGCCGGCCCGCCTCCCGGGCGGCCTCCAGCGCGGCGAGGTACACCTCGGTCTTGCCGCTTCCGGTGACGCCGTCGAGGAGGAACTCCTTCGAGCCTCTCGCACGGACGCTCCCGGAGATCGCGTCGATCGCCGCGCGCTGTGCAGACGTCGGGACGAGCCTGAAGTCGGCGGAGGAGCCACCGACGTGCCGCGCGATATCCGCGCGGCGCTCGATTTCGATGCGGGAGACGAGCCCCGCCTTCACGAGAGCGGCCAGCACGCCGGACGAGCCCCCCGCGGCGCGCAGTTCTTCGGCCGAGGCGGGTCGGCCGAGCGCGAGGAGGTGCCCATGGAGGGTGCGCCGCTTCGCCGAGCGTGCGAGCGCGGGATGGTCTTTCGGCGCGGCCCGCGCGACCCAGGCTCGATCCGACGGGGCCGCGGCGGCGCGCAGATTCTCGGAACGGATCCGCACGAAGCCATCGGCGAGGAGCTGTTTGAGCGCCGAAGCGAGACCCTTCCGTCCCGCGCGCTCCGCGAGCTCGGGAAGGCGGCCCTCGCCCGCTTCGAGAAGCGTGCCCAGGATCTTCCCCGCCACACCTTCCGCCGGCGCGCCGACGGCCCTGGACGTGGGCACATAGACCGCTTCGGACGCCGCGAGGAGGCGCGCCGGAACCGCGGACCGGAGGATTTCGCCCGGCGGCACGAGGTAATACGCGGCGGCGCGCACGAGAACGTTCACGAGGCGCTCCGAAAGAAAGGGTGTGTCGTCGAGCGCCGCCACGACGTCGCGCTCCACCGCGCCTTCGGGTGCGGGCGGGGGGTCCAGCGAGGCGACGAGGCCGGTCGCGAGCGCGGTTCCGAACGGCACCGCGACGCGCGCGCCCGGCACCAGGGGCCCGACGTCCTCCGGCACCCGGTAGCTCGGCAGCCCGGGGAAACGATTGGGAAGGAGAAGCCCGACGCGCGTCAGACGCGCGCCCTCGGCTTCTGGTCCGGCGTCTCGTCGGGCGCGTTCTCGTCCGCCGGGTCGCGTCGGGAAACCTCGTCGGCGTCGACGAAGCGCTTTTCGCCGGCCTCCCAGCGCCAGCGGCGCGTCGGATCGAGCGCGAGATCGGGCGTCACGATGAGGAGCGAGCGCTCGATCGTGAGGTCGCCGGCGGACAGAGAGATCGCGCGCTCGACCCAGAGCGGCTTCTGGAAAGTGCCGTCCCCCGTGCCGAAGAAAACCGCCACGTGGAACCAGAGGCCGCTCGCCCCCTTCTCCACGAACGCCTGCGCGAAGTCCAGCCGTCCGTCGCCGTCGAGGTCCCCGCGAACGAAGAAGGGGTGGTAGCTCGCATACACGTCCTCGAGGTCCCGGTGCTCGTCGGACTCCATCGCGTCGCCGTCCTCGGCGGCCCGGAGGAGGAGCCCTTCCTTCCGGAATGCGGCGAGGGCCTCCTCGATCGCGAGCCTCTCGGCCTTCGTCCGGCCCGACGCGTCGAGGCCGCGAGCGTCGGCGACCGGCGGCGCCGCCCTGGCGGGCCTGACGGCGCGCTTCGTCAGGAGCAGAGCCGTGGCCGCGATCGCGGCGGCACCGGCGAGGACGAAGAGGACATGGCGAAGGCGAACGCTCACGTCGCTTTCCCCCTTCGAGCCGGAGGTTCGATTCCAAGTCTCGCGAGCACGGCGAGAAGATCCTCCCACGCCTCTTTCTTCTGGGCCGGCTGCCTGAGGAGAAACGAGGGGTGAAACGTGGGCATCACCGGAATTCCGCGGTAGCTTCCCCACTTTCCGCGCAAACGCATGATGCCTTCCTCGGTTTCGAGGAGAAACTGCGCGGCGAACTTGCCGAGCGCGACGAGCACCTCGGGCTTCACGAGGTCGATCTGCCTCTCGAGATAGCCGCGGCACGAGGCGATCTCGTCCGGCTCCGGGTTCCGATTGTCGGGGGGCCGGCACTTCAGCACGTTCGCGATGTAGACGGACGAGCGCGGCAAGCCCATGCCGTCCTCGATCATCCTCGTGAGGAGCTGCCCCGCGCGGCCGACGAACGGCAGTCCTTGGGCATCCTCGTCGGCGCCGGGCGCCTCCCCGATGAACATGATCCGGGCGTCCGGCGAGCCGTCCGCAAAGACCGTCTGTTTCCGGGTTTTGCATAGGCGGCACGTGACGCAGTCAGAGACTTCCTTCGCTAAAGACTGCAGGTCCGAGGCCGAAGCAAGACGAGCGGTTGGCGAAGCGGCGGGATACGGCGCATTTTCTTCGAAGGTGAATGACGACGACAGGTACAGCTCCGCCACACCGAGGTCGCGGTAGTAGGCGAGGGTTTCCCTCAGCGCGTCGGAGCCGGGGCCGGGCCGCGCGGGGGTCACCCGGAGATCACTCGGTGGGAAGCAGATCGACGGCCGGAATCTCTTCCACGGCCGGCTCGGGCGAGGCGAGCTGCCAGCGTACGAGGTCGAGGTTCACTTCCTCGAGCGCGATACGCGTGACCTTCGCATGCTTGCTCTCGATCTTCGGGCGCGCGCCCTGGACGAGCTGCTCGGCGCGCCGGGCGGCGATGTGGACGAGGCGGAACTTCGACTCGACGTTCGGCGGAAGCTGCGACATGAAGAGAGTGTCCTCCGTGAGATTCAGGGCGCGAAGCTCCTGAGGATCGATTCGAGGCGCTCGCGCCGGCGGCTTTTCCCCGCCCGCCGCGCCACGAGGATCGAGCGAAGCTCGTCCACCGCGGCCTCCAGATCCTCGTTGATTATCGCATAGTCGAACTCGCCCCACTCTTCCATCTCCTTGCGGGCCGCTGCGAGGCGCCGCCGGACGACCTCCGGGGCGTCGGAGGCCCGGGCCCTGAGGCGCGCCTCCAGGACCTCGCGCGACGGCGGGAAGACGATCACCTTCACGGCCTCAGGCACGTGGGAGCGCACCTGGCGCGCCCCCTGGACGTCGATGTCGAGGAGAACGTCGAGGCCTTTTTCGAGGCGCGGCTCGACTTCGGCCCGCGACGTGCCGTAGAGGTTCCCGTGCACGACGGCCCACTCGAGAAACCCGCCGCTTTCCTCGATCGCACGGAAGCCGGCCTCGGCCACGAAGTGATACTCGACCCCGTCGCGCTCGCCCGTCCGCGGCGTGCGTGTCGTATGCGATACCGAGAAGTGCAGCGTGCCGCCGATGCGCGGATCTTCGAGCACCCGCCGGATGAGCGTCGTCTTGCCCGCTCCCGAAGGCGAGGAGACGATGAACAGATCGCCCCGGGTCATCGCGCGCCTCTCATTCGACGTTCTGAACCTGTTCCTTGAAGGTCTCGAGGTCGGCTTTCAGGTCGAGGACGACGCGCGTGGCGCCCGTCTCACGGACCTTCGAGCCGGAGGTGTTGACCTCCCGGTGAATCTCCTGGGCCAGATGGTCGAGACGGCGGCCGATCGGCCCCGCCGCCGCGAGAAGGCGACGCAGCTCGGCGAGATGCGTCTTCAGCCGGTCGATCTCCTCCGTGATGTCGGCACGGTCGGCGAGGAGAGCGACCTCCTGCGCGAGCCGGGCTTCGTCGACCGCCACGCCCGCGGCCAGCTTCGCGATGCGCTCGCGAAGACTGCTCTGAACGCGTTCCGAGACGCCGACTCGTTCCGCGTCGAGTCGGGCCACTCCTGTTTCGATCCTCTTCAGGATTTCTTCGAAGGTGAGAGAGAGAGCCGCGCCTTCGCGAGCGCGCGTCTGGTCGAACTCGAGCAGCGCCTTTTCGACGAGATCGAGGAGAGACGCTTCGGTGGAAGAGTCCCCGTCCGCGCTCTCCTCGGCGCGCAGGACGCCCGGCAGACTCAGGAGGTCGCGCGCCGTGAGCTCCCCCGGCAATCCCCTTTTCGAAGAATCTTCTCTCCAGTCCTTCGCGTATCTTTCTGCCGCGTCCATGTCGATCTTGACGCCAGCCCCCGCTGGCCGTGTCGTACGGACGAGGACGTCCACATGCCCGCGTGAGGTGACCGCCGCCACGGCCTTGCGGATGGCCGGCTCGAGCGCCGCGTATTCGTCGCGCAGCTTGAGCGCGACGTCCAGGAATCGATGGTTCACGCCGCGCACGACGACGTTCACCTCGGTGCCGTCCGGCAGCGCCGAAGCCGCGCGGCCGAATCCGGTCATGGACTTCATCCGTTGCTCCCCGCCACCGCGACCTCGCGCGCCGGCTCGAAAACCTGCAAGTCGTGGAGCCGACGATACAACCCTCCGGCCGCGAGGAGGTCCGCGTGCCGGCCGCGCTCCACGATTCGGCCCGCGTCGAGCACGACGAGCTGGTCGGCGCGGCGCACGGTGGAGAGCCGGTGCGCGATGACGAGGACCGTGCGCCCGGCCATGAGGCGCTCGAGGGCCTCCTGCACGGCCCGCTCGCTCTCGGCGTCGAGCGCCGACGTGGCCTCGTCGAGGACGAGGATCGGCGGGTCCTTGAGAAGCGCGCGCGCGATCGCGAGCCGCTGGCGCTGTCCGCCCGAAAGGCGTGCGCCTCCTTCCCCCACCCGCGTGTCGAGACCGTCGGGAAGGGCGTCGACGAAAGCGATGGCGTTCGCGGCGGCGAGGGCGTCGCGGACGTCCGTCTCGGAAACCTCGGGACGGCCGTAGGCGACGTTACGCCGCACCGTGTCGTCGAAGAGGACGACGTCCTGGGTGACGAGGCCGATGTGCGCACGGAGCGAAGCGAGCGTCACGTCGCCGAGGTCCATTCCATCGAGAGTGACGCGGCCGGCCGTCGGATCCATGAAGCGCGGGAGAAGCGCCGCGAGCGTGGATTTGCCGGCGCCGGAAGGGCCCACGAGCGCGGTGACGGAGCCGCGGCGAAGGGCGAGGTCCACGCCCTCGAGGACCATCTCGCCGTCCCCGTACGCGAAAGAGACACCCTCGAAGAGAATTTCGCGGGTGAAGCCCGCGATCGGCCTGGCATCGGGCCGATCGACGACGTCGTTCGGAGCGTCGAGCACCTCGAAGAGCCGGCGTGCGGAAGCCAGCGCCTGCTGGAGCGCGAGATTCGTGCGCGTCGCGCGCTTGAACGGCTGGTACATCATCGCGAGCCCCACACCGTACGAGATGAACGTACCGAGCGTCATCCTGCCCGCGGCAATCCGCGTCGTCGCATAGCCGAGGAGGAGGAGGAACGCGAGGACGGAGGCCGTCTCGACGAGGGGCGACGAAAACGCCATGACACGCGCCCCCTTCTTCGCGAGGCGGAACGTGCGCTCGTTCACCTCCGAGAAGCGCCCGCTCTCCCACGCCTCGGCGCCGTATGCCTGGACGACGCGGGCGCCCCGGATCGTCTCGGACAGGACGCCCGTAAGTTCCCCCATCCGCTCGCGCGCCGACCGCGAGAGGGCGCGGAGGCGCTTCGCGATGAGGACGACCGGCACGACGATCGCGGGCGTGATGAGGAGCGCGACGAGCGTGAGCTGAGGCGAGAGCGAGACCACGACGACGAGGAGGACGGCGAGCGTCGCGAGGGACTGGACGAGATCGGCGAGATCGGTCCCGAACAGGCTCTGAATGCGGTCGACGTCGCCCGTCACCCGCGCGATGAGGTCGCCTGAAGGGTGCCGCGCGAAGAATGCTCCGGATTGGCCGAGGATTCTCTCGTAGAGCGTCTTCCTCAGGTCTCTCACGAACGCGAGCCCGACGGCGTTGAACCGATACTCGGCGACGAAGGCGCAGACGTTCTTGAGGACGAACGCGGCGAAGAGGAGAAGGGGCAGGACGAAGGCGCGAGTCTGCGGCGTGACGCCGAGCGCCGCCTCGAGCGATGCGAGCCCCCCGTCGAGCGCCTTCGCGACCGCCGTCCGCCTCACGACGGACTTCTCGCCGACCACGGACCCGAGGCCGGGCGCGGCGCCGGCATGGGCCATCACGGCGGTCCGCGCTTCGGGCGTGAGGACCTGATCGAAGAGCGGGCCGAAAAGATACGTCACGAGGCCCGTGAACAAGGCGACGCCCAGCATGGCGAGGACGGCGGTGAGAGCCGCGGACCGGTGCGGCCGGAACAGGCGGAGGAGCCGCCGGAAGTCGCTCACGCGGCGCTCTCCGGAGCGGCCGCGGCGAGCGCGGCAACGAGAGCGTCCGCCGTGCGGCCCGGTGCACCGGGCGGCCCCAGCTCCTCGAGGCCGCGCGCGAGGCGCGCGCGCGTGTCGGCGGAGCGAGCCGGTTCATCAAGGTAGGCGGCCGCTTCGGCCGCGACGCGCTCCGGCGTGGCATCGCCCTGCACCAGCTCCGGCACAGTCCCTTTTCCGGAGCCGTCGTCGCTCAGGAGATTCGCCATCGCGACGAAAGGCACTTTCACGAGGCGGCGCGCGAGCCAGAACGTCAGCGGATGGACGCGATAGACGACGACCATCGGGACGTTCGCGAGAAGCCCTTCCACGGTCGCGGTTCCGGACGCGACGAGGACGACGTCCGACGCCGCGAGGAGCGCGAGGTGCGGGCCCGTGACCACGCGCCACGAATCGATGTCCGGCCCGGCCACGCCGCGCAGGAGATCGGCCGGGATCGAGTCGGCCCTGACGAGAACGATCTCGAGATCGGAACGGCGTTTTTGAAGCAAGCGCACGGCGTCGCGCAGGACGGGCAGGTTGCGGCGGATCTCGCCAGCGCGCGAGCCCGGCATCAGAACGACGCGGCGGGCGCCCCCGGGCGGCGGCGGCGCAGGAGTCGCGAGCTCTTCGGCTGCGCGGTCCACGAGCGGATGGCCCACCCAGGTCACTTTGGCGCCGAGGCCGCGGGCGTCCCACCACCGTTTCTCGAAGCGGAAGAGGACGAGAGTAGCGCGCCCGAGGGCCGCGATCGTCTCCGCGCGAGAGCTGCGCCACGCCCATACCTGGGGCGAGACGTAGAACACGACGGGAATCCCGGCGCGAAAGAGCCGCTTCGCGAGGCGGAGGTTGAAGTCCGGCGAGTCGATGAGGACGGCGCCGTCGGCCTTCTGCCTCACGGCCTCGGCGGTGAGCGAGCCGATGAGACGCCGCGCGAAGCGCAGCTTCGACAGCGCCTCGACGAGGCCCACGACCGCGAGGTCCTTCTGATGCGCGAGGAGGCGCATCCCTTCCCGCCGGCAGCCGTCGCCCCCGACGCCGAAGGCCTCGAGCGCGGGAACACGGGCCCCGAGGGCCGCGAGGAGCGCACTCGCATGCTGGTCGCCGGAGACCTCTCCCGCCACGACGAGGAGCCTCAACGCAGCACCGCCTCGAACAGGAATCCCAAGGCGACGGCGCTACCCACGAGGCCGAGGAGGGCCTTCAGGAAGAAGCGGCGCCCTTCGGCGGCGTCGTCTTTCCAGAGAAACGCGAAGAACGCGGCCAGGAAGGCCGCGAGCAGCATGAGAAGCGGGAAGTGATCGGAAAGGATCATGCACGCCATCCGGACGCCCGCTCGGAGACGTCGAGCACGAGGAGGATCTGCATGATCGCGGCCACGAGGAGATACGTGCGCCCGTATTCGCACGTGGCCGAAGACAGGTTCCACGGTTCGAGCGAAAATCCGACGAGCGCCGTCGCAAGGACGAGGGCGAGGAACGCGACTCCGCGCGCGCGGCGGCCGAGCAGAAAGTGCCCGAGACCGGGAACGGCGGCGGATGCGAGCACGAGGAGGGCGATCTCTCCGCCCGGCCGCTTCACGAGCGGCGGGCGAACGCGGCGGCGAGCTTCTCCCACGTGAAAGAGAGCTCCTCGGGAATCGTCCGCGTGGCGCCGAGGACCGTCATGAAGTTCGTGTCGCCCTCCCAGCGAGGCACGACGTGCAGATGCGCGTGATCGGCGACTCCCGCGCCCGCGCTGCGGCCGATGTTGAGGCCGTGGTTGAACCCGTGGGGCCGGTACGCCTCGGTCAGGACCTCTTCGGAGGTCGCGGCGAGGTCGACGAGCTCGTGCCGCTCGGCGGCTGACATCGCGGACAGGGAGCCCCGGTGCGCGAAGGGCGCGAGCATGAGATGCCCGTTCGTGTAGGGATACCGGTTCAGCGCGGCGAACACCGACACGCCGCGGTGGACGACGAGCCCGTCCTCGTCGCGGCGGCCCGCCAGGGCGCAGAAGAGACACCCCGTTACGATCTCGCCCTCGCCGGCGAGATACGCCGCGCGCCACGGCGTGTACAGGCTCTCCATCAGCCCGGGCCGGCTCCCGGAACCCGGTCGCCCGCGACGGCGGGCGGGGCGGGAGTCGCCTGGTTGATGAGCTCCTTCAGCTTCTTGCCCGGCTTGAAGTAAGGCACGCGTTTCGGTGGCACCATCACCTTCACGCCGCTGCGCTTCGGATTTCGAGCGATCCGCGCGCCCCTCTGTCGCAACCGGAAGCTGCCGAAGCCCCTCAGTTCGATCTTCTCGCCCGACCTGAGCGAGGCGATGATGCCGTCGAAGACCGAGTCCACGATGACCTCGGCCTGTTTCTTGGTCACGTCCGTGGCGTGAGCGACCTGCTCGACCAGGTCCGCCTTCGTCGTCGTACCTTCCGCGCGGCCTACCACAGAAAGAAGACGTTCCATCCGCCCCCCACCGGTGCGCCAGAGAGAAGGCGCCCCGTCCACGTCGATTCCGAAGGTCCCGTCAACAAGTCGATGAGTCCCGGCCGCGTGGGCCGCGGGTGCCAGATTTCGGCGGGCACCGACAGATGCGCGAGCCGCGCGGCCCGGTCGACGGCGTCGCGGAAGTCGCCGATCTCGTCCACGAGCCCGAGGGCGAGCGCCTCCTCGCCCGTGACGACGCGTCCGTCCGCCATCCGCTCGAGTGCACCCGGCTTCAGGCGGCCCTTCCGGCCTTCGGCCACGGCCGCCTGAAACTGCGCCCGGAGCTTCAGGATGAGGTCCTCGAAGTACTTCCGTTCCTCGTCCGTGAGCGGGCGGGTCGGGTTACCCGCGTCCTTGAGCGCACCGCTCGTCAGGGTGACCGTTCGGACCTTCGCCCACTCGAGGAGGTCGCCGTAGTTCATCCACTGAATGATGACGCCGATCGATCCCGTGATCGTGCCGGGATTCGCCACGATGTGGTCCGCGGCCACGGCCGCGTAGTAGCCGCCCGAGGCGGCGACGGACTCCATGGAGACGACGACGGGTTTGCCCGTCTCCCGCCGGAAGCGGCGAAGCTCGCTGAAGAGTTCCTGCGACGCGGCCACGCCTCCGCCCGGCGAGTTGATGCGCACGACGACGGCCTTGATGTTCGAGGCATCGTGGAATCTCTTCAGCATGTCGCGGAAGCGATCCGCCGAAAGGATGATTCCCTCGAGGTCGACGACGCCCACGCGGCCGCCGAGAGCGAGGGAGGGCGCGCCGCCGCGCGGCGCGAACACGAGGGCCGCGGCGCAAACGATCAGCACGAGAAACGCGAACGCGACGGCCGCGACGATCCATGCGACGGTCGAACGTTTCACGCGTTCTCCTCCCGGACGCTCTTCACCGCCGTACTCCAGCTACTCGTGCGGGTCCGTTCCGGCGGGAACGGCTTTCTCGTCCGTCTCGACCGAACCCTTCAGCGAGTCCTTGGGTTCGTCCCGAGTCGTGTCTTTCGCCATCTCTTCCACCGGCTCTTTCGCCGGCGCCTGGAAGTGCCCCACAGAAACGTCCGCTCCTGCCGCCGTCTCGCGAGCGGGCTGTTCCACGTCGCGGGACGAAAGCCCTATGCGCTGTTCATGCGGCTCGATCCGGAGGATGCGCACGCGCACCGGGTCGCCTTCGCCGTAGTGCGAGGCCGGCTTCTCTCCGCGTCCGAGCGGGGTTTCGGAAACGTGCATGAGGCCCTCGAGCCCTTCGGGCAGGCGCACGAACACGCCGAACTCGGCCACCTTCGCGACCGTGCCGTCCACGACGTCGCCGGGCTGGTGCTTCGTCGAGAACTCCTCCCATTCGTTGGGCCGGAATTCCTTGATCGACAGACTGATCCTCCGATTCTCGACGTCGATGGCCGTGAGCACGGCCTGCACCTCGTCGCCCTTCTTGAGGACCTCGGACGGGTGCTTCACGCGGCGGCCCCAAGACATGTCCGAGACGTGGATGAGGCCGTCGATGCCCTCCTCGATCTCCACGAACGCGCCGAAGTCGGTCAGGTTGCGAACCGTGCCGTGGATGCGGTCTCCGATGTGGTACTTCTCGGCGAGCTGCTCCCACGGGTTCGGCTCGGTGGCGCGAAGCGAGAGCGAGAGACGGCGCGTCTCGGGATTCACGTCCGCGATGACGGCCTCGATCGTGTCGCCCACGTTCAGAAGCTTCGACGGATTCTTGACCCGCTTCGTCCAGGACATCTCGCTCACGTGAATGAGGCCCTCGACACCCTCTTCGAGCTCCACGAACGCACCGTAATCCGTGAGGGAGACGACCTTCCCTCGCACGCGCGCTCCCACCGGGTAATGGGAGGGCAGGTCGTGCCAGGGGTCGGGCTTCAGCTGTTTCATGCCGAGCGAGATGCGGCCCGTCGCCTCCTCGAATCGAAGGACCTTGACCTCGACTTCCTGCCCCACGTGCACCGCGTCCGAGGGGTGCGCGAGGCGGCCCCACGTCATGTCGGTCACGTGGAGAAGGCCGTCGATGCCTCCGAGGTCCACGAACGCGCCGTAGTCGGTGAGGTTCTTTACGACGCCCTTGAGGACGCGGCCGTCCGCGAGAGCCGCGGCGGCTTCCTTCTTCTTGACCTCGGCCGCCTCGTCGAGGATGGCCTTGCGCGACAGCACGATGTTGCCGCGCTTCTTGTCGAGGGAGACGACGCGGAAATCGAGCTCACGGCCTTTCAGGACGTCGAGGTTCTTGAGGGGGCGCGAGTCGGCGATGGAGCCCGGCAGGAACGCCCGCACGCCGATGTCGACGGACAGCCCACCCTTCACGCGCTCGAGGACGCGCCCCCTTATGGGCGCGTTCGCCGCGAACGCCTGCTCGACGAGGTCCCACGCTTTCCCGCGGCGCGCCTTTTCCCAGGAAAGCACGACGTAGCCGTTCGGGCCTTCGGTGCGCTCGAGTACCGCCTCGATCTCCTGTCCGGGGTGCGGAAGCCGGTCGGCGGGGACGTGGTGGAATTCGGAGCGGGGAATCATCCCTTCCGACTTGTAGCCGATGTCGACGAGGATCTCGTCGTTCGTGACCTGAAGCACGCGGCCCCGGATGAGCTCTCCCTCCTTCAGAGAGCGCTCGCTCTCGGCGAGAAGGCGTGCGAACTCTCCGTTGTCCGCACCCTCTTCGGCCTTCTGGCCGCCGTCGTTCTTCGGGTCCACAGGCGACATGTACTCGTGCTCCTTCGCGGGCTTGAAATGGGGCCACCTAAATTGCCGTGAGGTAAACGCTTAAGCGGCCGGAACCCTTGATGTTAGACGGGCGGGGGGAGACCGGTCAACCGGGCGGCTGAACTCCCCGGCCGACGGCCGAAAGGACGCGGTCGACGACCTCCTCGACCGAGAGCGCGGACGTGTCGACGCGGGCGTATGTCCCATCGTCTAAGAGCGGTGAATCGGCCCGGGTGGAATCCGCGTGATCGCGCGCTTCCATGTCCGAGAGCACCTGAGCGAAAGTCTGAGGAGCGCCCCTGGCCGAAAGCTCCGCGAACCGGCGGCGCGCCCGCACCTCCACCGTCGCCGTGAGGAAGAACTTGTGCGGCGTCTCGGGGACGACTTTCGTACCGATGTCGCGCCCCTCGAGGACGCCGCCGCCCTCGAGCGCGAGGCTGCGCTGCATGCCCGCGAGGCGGCGTCTCACGCCCGGCACGGCGGAGACGGCCGAGGCGTACGCCGAAATCTCCGGCGTCCGGATCTCCCGGGACACGTCCTCTCCGTTCAGCCACGTCCGCGCGTCCGCGGCGCTTCCCGTCACGCGGACGTCCACATGGGACGCGACTGCGACGACAGCCTCACGGTCTTCGAGCGGCAGCGCGATCCCCTTTCGCTTCACGGCGAGTCCGACCGCGCGGTACATGGCTCCCGTGTCGAGGTAGGGCAGGCCGAGCCGCGCGGCAACGGCCTTTCCCACGGTCGACTTCCCCACCCCGGAAGGGCCGTCGATCGCGACGACGAGGCCCTTCACGCCCGCGCTCGGACGCGTGCAGGCCGTCCGGGCGGCGCGGGCCGAATCGCATGCAGCGCGGCGACCTCCTCCCGCGAGAGGTCGCGAAACGCGCCCGGAGGCAGCTTGCTGTCGCGGATCGGGCCGATCGCGACCCGGCGCAGCTTCGTGACGGGGTGGCCGACGAGGTCGAACATCCTGCGGATCTGGCGCGAGCGCCCCTCGCCGAGAGTCACCTTGAGCCAGGCGTTGCCACCGGCGCCGTTCTTTTCGGGCGTCGTCTTGACGAGCTCGATCTCGGCGGGCGACGTGCGCGCGCCGTCGTCCGGCAACGTCACGCCCCGGCGCAGCCTCTCGAGCTGCGCGGGCGTCGGGACGCCGGACACCTTCACCTCGTACTCTTTGCGGCAGCCGCCGGAGGGGTGCGTGAGCGTGTGTACGAGCGCACCGTCGTCGGTAAGGAGGAGCAGCCCCTCGGACTCCACGTCGAGCCGCCCCACGGCCACGACGCGTTCCCCGACGCGCCCCCTCAGCAGCTCGAAAACCGTCGGGATGCCGCCGGGATCGTCTCGCGTGACGATCAGGCCCTTCGGCTTGTTCATGAGGACATACCGCCGTACGACCGAGACGCGGACGAGCTTTCCGTCCACCTTCACGTGATCCTTCGCGAGGTCGGCCTTGACGCCGAGCTCCTTGACCTTGTGGCCGTTCACGGTCACCCGGCCCTCGAGGATGATCTGCTCGGCCGCGCGCCGCGACGCGATACCGGCGGCAGACAGGATCTTCTGGAGGCGCTCAGCCGCCATTTGCAACGTCCGAAGAGCACCTTTTCTTAGAAGGTAATAGGGCCTGGCACCGCCTCGGCTTTGCCGATTCGCTCCGGCTCATCGTTCTGCCCCATTAACCATTCTCAGAATCTTCCTCTTTTTCTTCTTCTCTCTTCTCTTCAGCAGAATTAACTTCCGGAAACAGCTCCGTCTGCGCCGTGTTCGTCTCGACCCCGTAGAGTGCGTCGAGGTCCTCGGGGCGCGGAAGGTCTTTCAGGTCCGTGAGACCGAAGTGGACGAGGAACTCCTTGGTCGTCTTGTAGAGGAACGGTGTCCCGACGACTTCCTTGCGGCCGGCGGTCGTGATGAGCTTTTTGTCGAGAAGGGTGCGCAGCGAGGAGGCCGAGTTCACGCTGCGCAGCTCGGCGATCTCGGGCGCGGTGACGGGCTGGCGATACGCGATGATCGAAAGCACCTCGAGGCTCGCGATCGAGAGTTTGTTCTTTCCCTCCAGCCCGAGCAGGTTGCGAACGGGCATGTCGTACTCGTTGCGCGAGACGAGGCGCGCGCCGCCCGCGACGCGGTCGACGCGCACGCCCCGTCCGCCGGCCTCACACGCCTGCTCGAGCGCCTCGAGCGCGGACTCGACCTCTTCCTTCGAAATCTCGGCGGCCTCGGCGAGGCGCTCGACCGTCGCGGGCTTGCCCGACGCGAAGAGGAGCGCCTCGAGGAGCGCGACGTGCGTCGTCACCGGTATGCCTCCTCGTACCCCTCGAGCGACGTTTCCTCGCCCGTCGGGTCGAGGTAGATCTCGCTGAATTCGCCCTCCTGCCGGGCCCTGACGACACGGAGCCTGAGAAGCTCGAGGACGGCGAGAAAGATCGCGATGGCCTCGGCGCGGCCCGAAAGAGAGCAGAACACGTCCGACAGCGGCACGGGGCCGCTCCCGGACTTCACGCGCGCGAGCATCTGCTCCATTTTCTCCCTGATCGAGAACTTCTGGTGTTCGATCTCCATCGACGGCGGGTGCTGCGCGCGGTAGCGGTCGAGCGCGCCCTTGAAGAACGTCAGCAGGTCGAAGAGCGAGACTTCCGAAAGGTCGGCCTCTTCGGCCTCCCCTTCCGGCGTCTCGAGCTTCGCCGGCGCACGACTCCAGAGCCCGAGCCGCACGGCTTCCATCTCGTGCAGCGTCTCGGCGACGCCTTTGTACTTACGGTATTCGAGGAGGCGCCTCACGAGCTCGTCGCGCGGGTCCTCCTCGGGCGTGTTCGGGGTTGCGCGCGGGAGGACCATCTGCGACTTGATGTGCACGAGCATCACCTCGACGTAGAGGAACTCGGCCGCGACCTCGAGGTCGAGCTCCTGCATGAGGACGAGGTACTCGTGGTACTGCCGGCAGATGTCGAGGAGCGGGAGGTTGCGGATGTCGAGCTCGTTCTTCCGGATCAGGTGCAGCAGCAGGTCGAGCGGCCCCTCGAACTGCGGCAGCTTCACCGGGTACGGCTGCATGAGGTCCGCACCGGCGGGGACGGGGATGCGGATGCCTTCAGCCATCGTTACCGTCTTTCACAGCAGTCCCATTGCCGCGGAAACTTTCTCCATCGTTTCCGAAGCAATATTCCTCGCTCTCTCGTTGCCCGCTTCGAGAACATCCTTGACGAACCCCGGTTTCGCCGTGATCTCCGCGCGCTTCTGCCGGATGGGCTCGAGCGCGGCATTCATGTTGCGGATGAGGTGCTTCTTGCAGTCCACGCAGCCGCGCGCCGCCGTACGGCACTCGAAGTCGACCTGCTTCTGCTCTTCGGGGGGCGAGTAGAGAACGTGAAACGGGTAGAGGTTGCAGACGTCCGGGTTCCCCGGGTCGGCCCGGCGCGCGCGGCCGGGGTCCGTGACCATGCTCATGACCTTCTTCTCGACCTCGGGCGCCGAGTCGGACAACGCGATCGCGTTGTTGTAGGTCTTCGACATCTTCCGGCCGTCGAGCCCCGGCACCTTCGGCGTGGCCGTGTAGAGAGCCTGCGGCTCGGGGAAGACGTCCCCGTAGAAGCCGTTGAAGCGGCGCACGATCTCACGGCAGATCTCGAGATGGCTTTCCTGGTCCTTGCCGACCGGCACGTAATGCGCGCGATAGAGCGCGATGTCAGCCGTCATGAGAACCGGATAGCCGAGGAAGCCGAACGTCCCGAGGTCGCGCTCGCGAAGCTGCTCGATCTGCTCCTTGTAGGTCGGCACGCGCTCGAGCCACCCGAGAGGCGTGATCATCCCGAAGACGAGCGCCAGCTCCGCTGTCTGCGGGACGCGCGACTGCACGAAGATCACCGACTTCTCGGGGTCGAGGCCGACCGCGAGCCAGTCCGTCACGGCCTCCAGCGTCGCCTCGCGGATCGTGGACGTGTCCGCGTAGTCGGTCGTGAGGGCGTGGAGATCGGCGACGAAGTACCGGCAGTCGTAGTCGGCCTGCAGGTCCACCCAATTCTTCACCGCGCCCCAGTAATTTCCGAGGTGGACGCGGCCCGTCGGCCGGAGGCCGGAGAGGACGATTTTCCTGGAAACAGGAGACATCAGGACCTCAGCCACAGGATGACGAGATTCTGGACGGGCCGCATGATGAACCCGAGGACTCCGGTGAACATCGCGACGATGAGGATGATGAATCCGAAACGGCGCAGAAAAATGACCGCCGGGAGGGCGGATGGAGGCGCCAGGCTTTCCACGACGCCGAATCCGTCTAGCGGAGGAATCGGCAGGAGGTTGAAGATCGCCAGAGAAGCGTTGACCAGCACCGAGGCTCCCGCGATGAGAAACAGCGGTCGCAAGATCGCCGGATCACCTTCCAAGAGAAAAAAACGCTTGAGGAGGACGAAGACGAAGCCGAAGATGACGGCCAGCAGCACGTTCGACAGCGGGCCCGCCGCCGACACGAGCAGGTTCGCGCGGCGGGGGTTCCGCACGCCCCGGAGGGAAACGGGCACCGGCCGTGCCCAGCCGAACACGGGCAGACCGGAGAACGCGAGCAGCGCCGGAAAAAACAGGCTGCCGATCGGATCGAGGTGCTTGAGCGGATTCATCGTGATGCGCCCGAGGTCGCGGGCCGTGTTGTCGCCGCACTTCATCGCCACGTAGCCGTGGGCCGACTCGTGGAACGAGATGGCGAACAGCAGCACGACGATCTGGATGACGATTTCGAGCGTTTTTTGGGGGTCCACGGCGCCTTCGGGCGCGGTCTCACCGCGCGGCGGCGGATGTTAACCCGGAACGCGACAGCCTCAGTCCGCCGCCGGAAGGCCTGCCGCACGCAGGAAAAGCGGCTCGCGGAAGGCGGCGTCGCGTCCGTCCGCGATCATCTTTCCGGCCTCGTCCCGCGCCTCCCTCATCCACTTGACGTCGCGGACGAGATCTCCGACGCGGAAGAGCGGGACGCCGCTCTGGCGTGTCCCGAGCGCGTCGCCGGGACCGCGGCGCTTGAGGTCCTCCTCGGCCACGACGAAGCCGTCGTCCGTCTTCTCGAGGACCGAGAGTCGCTCGCGCGATTCCGGCGAGACCTTCGGGCCGAACAGCATCACGCAGCGCGAGGCGCGACGGCCCCGCCCGACGCGACCGCGCAGCTGGTGGAGCTGCGCGAGGCCGAAGCGCTCCGCGTTCTCGACGAGCATGTAAGAGGCGTTTGGGACGTCCACGCCGACCTCGATGACGGTCGTCGCCGCAAGGACGTCGAGCCTCCCGGCCGCGAATTCTCCCATCGTGCGCTCGCGCTCCTCGGGCGGAATGCGGCCGTGGACGACACCGACACGGCGGCCGGGGAGCGCTTTTCGGATCAGGTCCACGTGCTTCTCGACGGCGCGCGCCTCGATCTTGTCCGACTCCTCAATGAGCGGCACCACGACATAGGCCTGGCCGCCCGCGCGGATCTCGGCCTCGATCTCGCGGAACGCAGGCGCGCGCTCCGTCTCCGGGAGGACGCGCGTCGCGATCGCCGTGCGGCCCGGGGGCTTTTCGTCGAGCGTCGAGACGTCGAGGTCGCCGTAGAGGGTCAGGGCGAGGGAGCGCGGGATCGGCGTCGCGGACATGACGAGGAGGTGCGGGCGCGCCCCCGCGGGGTCCGCCTTCGCCGCGAACGTCGTCCGCTGCGCGACGCCGAAGCGGTGCTGCTCGTCGATCACGATGAGGCCGAGGCGCCGGAACTCGACGGGGGCCTCGAGGAGCGCGTGCGTCCCCACGAGCATGTCGACGCGGCCGCCGGCGAGCGCGTCGAGGACCTGCGCGCGGGCCTTGCCTTTCACGCGGCCGGTCAGGAGGTCGGCGCGGAAACGCGTCTTGCCGAAAATCCGGAAGATCGACGAAAAGTGCTGCTCGGCGAGGATTTCGGTCGGCGCCATGAGCGCCGTCTGAAAGCCGCACTCGGCGGCGAGGATCGCTGAGAGGACGGCGACGATCGTCTTCCCGCTCCCGACGTCGCCCTGGAGGAGCCGCCGCATCGGGCGGCCCGCGCGGAAGTCCCTGCCGATCTCCCGGATGACACGCTTCTGCGCCGCCGTCAGCGTGAACGGAAGCGCCTCCTTGAGGCGTACGCGAATCGCGCCGTCGGCTGCGAGGACAGGCGCCGGCACGCGGTCGCGCACGGCGCGGCGGCGCAGGAGGCCGACCTGGAACTCAAGGAACTCTTCATAGACGAGGCGGTGGAGGTACGGCGACTTCCGCTCCGTCCACGCCTCCGCGTCCCCAGGCCCGCCCGCGCTGCCCGGGAAATGGGCTTCTCTTAGCGAGTCGGCGAGGAAGGGGAGTTTTTGCTCCCTCTCGCCAATGTCATGGAGTCGTTCGGGGAGATGGCCTGCAAAGTTTCTTAGAAGGTGAAAGACGACGGTCCGCCGCGCCCGCGGGGTCAGTCCCGGCAGCTTGCGATAAATGGGCACGACGCGACCGACAGAAAGAGGATCCGCCCCGGCCGCGCCTGCGCTCTCTCCACCTTCTAAGAACTCTTCTATCTGCGGGTTCTCCATGACGAGCCCCCGCCTGAAACGCGCAGCCTGGGTTGCGATCCCATAAACCCAGAAGACCTTCTTCGGAAGCAGCCACCTTTGGAAGTACGGTTGGTTGAAGAAGACGAGGCGGAGAGGGCCCGAGCCGTCGTCGAGGATCGCCTCGAAGATCGTGAAGCCGCGGCGCCTCGTCCGGATGAGACGCGCCGAGAGGACCGTGCCCTTGACCGTCGTCGCGGGCCCCTCCGGCACGAGCGCCGCGATCGGCGCGATACGCGTGCGGTCCTCGTAGCGGAACGGAAGGTGGAGAAGGAGATCGAGCGCCGTTTCGACCCCGGCCTCGGCCAGCTCACGGGCCCGCGCCGCGCCGATGCCGGGAAGATTCGCGAGGGGCGGGAGCGGGACGGGAATGTCTCCTACGCCTTGCTGACGCGAAACGTGAGGTCGACGAGGCCGAAGCGCGTGCGGTCTCCGTCCTTGATCGTGACCGGCTGTCCCGTGACGATCCGCGCGCCGTTCACGAACGTGCCGTTCATGGTGCCGATCTCCTCGACGACCCGAAACTCGCCGGCCTCGTGGACGATCTTCGAGTGCCGCCTGGAGACGGAGCGCTGTGTGTCGAGGTTCGCGAGGTCCACGTCGGGCTTGATGCCCGTGACCGGATCGACGCGGCCCACAGTCGTCTCTCCGTCGCGGTTCAGGAAGAACTCCTCGCCACCCGCGGCGACGAGCCGGAAGATGTCGTGACGCTCCGACACTTTCGCGAAGATGTCGGACGAGCTCTCGTCGAGCGCGGGGGCCGCGCCCGTCGACCGCTCGAGCAGCTTCGTCGTCTCGCGCAACCTCCGGGACAGCTTGCGCAGCATGCGCACGGCGATCTCCGCGTTGTGGCGGAGCATCTCGTCGAACGTCGACTGGTTGATGCGCACGACCTCGCAATCGGTCTTCGCACGCGCCGAGGCCGTGCGGGCGACGTCCTCGAGGATCGACATCTCACCGAAGAAGTCCCCCTTCTCGAGTGTCGCGAGGACCTTCTCCTCGCCGCGCCGGCTGCGCTTGTAGATTTCCACCGTGCCGGACTGGATGACGAACATCTCCGTGCCGACGTCGCCCTCCGCGAAGATGGGCTGGCCGGCGGAAAAGCGCGCGAGGTAGTCGGTGAAGCCACCCGGCGCGCCGGACTTGACGACGACCTTCACGGTCTGCGCAGTTTAGCCGAAGAAAAGCGACTCGGGCCGGACGATAAGCCGGATTCTGTAACCGGTCGCCTCGCGGCTTCCGGCCGGCGGTCATTCCTCCAGGCCCGCTCTTTCGAGCGGGCTCGAGCGACCGACCCGGTGACGTCGGCCAAGGCCGCGGGGGCGGGCGCCCCTTCCGTCACCCTATTTGGTCTTGCTCCGCGTGGGGTTTCGCCTGCCGGTCCCGTTGCCGGAACCGCGGTGCGCTCTTACCGCACCTTTTCACCCTTACCTGCGCCTCGCGGCGCGTCGGCGGTATGTTTTCTGTGCCACTTTCCTTCGAGTTGCCCCGACCGGAATTTCTCCGGCACGCTGCCCGCGGGAGTCCGGACTTTCCTCCCCTCCTTCAGCCGTGGCGTCTGGAGCGGCGACCGCCTGTCCGGCCCGAGTCGGGATCAGTTTACCTAATTCGTCACGACCATCGAGACGTACGAGCCGTCCGAGGTGCGCGAGCCGGCCGAGGGACCGTCGTTCACGACACCGTAGACGACGAAGTCCGACGTGCCCGAGTCCGGCCGAATGCGCACGTAACCGTGCGCGATCCCCGCCCCCGAGAGAATGCCGTTCACCTGCGTCCACTGCCCGCCCGTCAGCGGGATCGTCAACGTCTGTATGGGAGTCGTCGAGCCCGTGTCGGCATCGAAGACGTCGACGACGTATGCCACGGACCCGCCGCCGATCCGGGCGTCCGCGATCGCGAGGTTGCTGCGCACGTCCGCATCCTGGCGCAAGCCGTAGACCCATGCCTCTCCCCGCGCGCGTCCAGACGCTGACACCGCCGGATATGACAGCCCATACGAGCCGCCGACGCTCGTGTCGGGGTTCGGGTTCGACGTGCGTGCCTGCGCGACCGCGCCGGCGACGAGCAGCGTGCCGCCCTGGCTGCCCGTCGTCGGGATCGCGAGGCCGAGCCCGCGCAGGTAGGAGAGCGCGTTCGCCTGCACGAGCTGCTGCCTCGCGCCGAGCGGCGACGTCGTCACGGTCCCGCTCCCCAGTCCCGAGAATTCCGTCGATGCCGTGTACGTGAGCGTGACGGTCACCGGCGACGACGTCGTGTTCGTGAGCGTGAGGTCGCTCGTGTAGTGCGTCCCGCCGGGCAAATCGAGAAGAATCGGGACGAGGCCCTCGGTCGCGTTCGAGACGAGGAAGCTGCCGTCCGAGGTGCCGCCGCCCGCGCTGCCGCCGTCGTTCACGACGCCGTAGGCGATGAACCGATCGGTGCCCGACGTGCGCCGCACGCGCGCGTAGCCGTTCGTGATTCCCAGCAGGGTCAGTACGGGGGTGTACCGGAGAATCGAGTTGAACTGGAAGAACGCGCCCGGCTGAAGGGTCTGTATGAGAGGAGCTCCCGCCGGCGCGCCGCTGTCGCCGTCGTAGAGCTGGATCTCGAGGGAGACGGGGCCGGACGTCATGCCGGAGGCGGTGCCCGGCGCGTGGACCACCGCGAGGTTCGAGCGGAAGGACGGGTTCTCGCGCAGTCCGTAGATCCAGGCGTCGCCGGAGGACGTCGCGTTCCCGGCGGGCACCGCCGCCGCGAAGGTCCCGAAGGCCCCGCCGACGGAGGCAGAGAGGTTCGGGGTGGTCGTGCGCGAGCCGGCAAAGACGGCAGCCGGGTCGCTCACCCCGACGAACGTCGCGAAGAACGTTCCGAGCTTGCCGGAGCCGTCCGACGGCAGCGCCCATCCATTCGCCGCGAGGAACGCGATGACGTCGGGAACGTAAAGCTGCCGCCCAGCGGGCAGCGTGCGCGCCACGGCGGGTCCGCCGGCGCCCGGAGTGCCGGCCGCTGGAACGTAGACGAGAACGAGCGTCGCGTCGTTTCCGCTGCGGTTCACGGCCACGAAGTCCGACGTGTAGTGCGACGAGGCCGCGCCGTGGATGTCGAGGACGACCGGCACCTGCACGACCGCACCGGTCGGGGGCGTCGTGGCGCCGCTTCCCACCGTGAGGAACAGGGCGATGCGCCGGACGACCGACCCGGATGTCGCCGCGACGTCGAGGCGATACGTGCCGGCGGCGGCACCCGAATCGCTGAGAGTGAGAGTTCCGCTCTCGGTGCGCGAGAGGACGCCCGCCGTCGTGTCCGCGGGGTTCCCCGGCCGGAATTCGGCCGTCACGCCCGCCGGAAGGACGGCGACGGTCACGGTCGCGACGGCATCCGCGTCGGCCGTGCCGTTCTGGTACAGCGCGAGGTTCACGACGACGCTCCCGCCCGCCGGGAGAACCGGCGTCGCGGGATTCGCCCCGAGGCTGAAGTCCGTCGTGCCCGGCGCCGGAGCCGGCAGCGCGGACGCGAGCGCCCCGGCGTCGACGGAGCCGAGGCCGGTCGCGGCATCGTAACCGGTACCGGCCGAGTACCCCGTGAGCCCGGGGACTGAATTGCTACCGGTCGTGATGTCGTGAAATGCGGGCGTCCCGACGAGCGTGGGCGGGGTGACCGCTCCCGTGACACCGTATTGCGCGCGGCCGGCCGCATAGAGGAGCGGGTTCAGGTTTCCGAGCCGTCCGCCGGCTCTCTGCGCGAGAAGCGCGGCGATGCCGGCGAAGGCGGGAGACGAAGCCGACGTGCCAGCCACGGCGAACAGTCCGCTCGGGCCGGTCGTGTGCCCTTGAACCATGAGATATCCCGTGTGCGTCGCGCCGGCTACGGAGACGTCGGGCACGTAACGGGCATTGTCCGCGGGAAGGCCGGCGACGTTCTGCCAGGGCGGGCGCGCGAAGAGGGTGCTCTTGCCGCCTCCCGTCGCCAGCAGACCCGAACCGCCGGCCGCGCCGCTTTCGTTCCACGTCGTTTCCGGAATGTAGCCCTTAACGGATTTTTTCGTCGTCGGGTCGTTCGTCGAACTCCAGTAGCTCGACGGGCTCGTGTCGAGAAACTGCGTCCCCCCCACGCACGTGGCGTAAGGCGAAGAGCCCAGCCCGTTCACCCCGACCTGCGTTCCCGTCGCGTCCGTGGAATCCTGGCAGCCCGCGACGCCGCTGTCTCCCGAGGCCACCATCACGGAGATTCCCTGCGCGGCCGCCTGCGCCCAGACGTTCGTATAGAAAGCGGTGTCCGTGTCGGCGAAGTCGCCCTCGCATGCGCCATACGAGAGCGACAGCACGTCCGCGACGTCGTGGCTGACGGCATAGAGCGCCGAGAGGTCGACGCCCGCCGACGTGTCCGTCGAGTTGGAAGCGACGAGGATCGTCCGGGCCGCGGGGGCGATCGCCCCCGCCCACTGGAGATCGAGGTCGGATTCGGTCTCGTCGCCCGAGACGATTCCGGGATCCGGGCCGTTCACGATCACGGTGGGATCCTTGGCCGGAAGGCCGAAGTAGGTCCGAAAGTAAGTCGTGTCCGCCACTTTGACGTTCGTCTGCGCGAGAAGACCGATCGTCCGGCCGCTGCCGTTGATTCCGGCGGCGGCCAGCGCATCCACGTCGTAGATCGCCGTGAAATCGGCGGGCGCGAGATAGTGCTGGCCTCCGGATGTGTTGACGGGCCTCGGGCGCGCGAGCGGGCGGCGTCGCGGGAACGAGTGAAGCGAAAGCACGCCCACGACACGGCTCGCGAGGCTCACCGGAAGTCTCGGGGGCCTGACGTTCGCGATCCGGATCCGGCCCTCGGCGAGAACCTCGTGGATTTCGGTGTCGAACGCATTCTCGATGTCGGCCGCGCGCCCGGAAAAGACGAGCGCCGCGCGCCCGGCCGGCGCGTCCTCCACCTCGAGGTCGTGACTCGTGAGCCAGCCCTCGACCGCGGCTACATCTTCGCTCGAGGCGCCGAAGCGCCGCTCGAACTCGGGGGGCGAAAGCCAGCGGCGGAAGTCGGGAGACGCGGCGTCTTGCTGGTCGGCGAGGAGGCGCGCGAGGCCGTCCGGGTCGCGCCGTGGCAGGACGAGAATCACGCGATCGAGGCGAACGCCACCGTCGAGCCGGGCGATGTCGCGGGCGCCCGCGACTTCGCGCGGCACCGATCCGACCTTCGAGAGCGCCTCGTCGGGTTGCGCGCCGCGGGCCCCGTGCGCCGCGTAAAGGAGCAGGACCAGAACGGCCGCCCCGGCCGGGGGCCCTCCGGAGCGGCGGCGGCCGAAGAGATCGGCCGAACGCGCCATGCGCGGGACGGCGAGAACGAAAAGCAAGCCGACCGCCGCGACGACGAGGAGCGCCACGAGCGGCAGGAAGATCGAGACGAGGCTCTGCAGGAACGCGAGGATGTCCTCCGCGAGGGAGAGCCCGGCGTTCGCGATGCCCGCGGTGAGAGCGGTCGACGTGAGGCGCGTGGCGCTCTTCACGAGATGCGAGACGAGGGCGACCGCTCCGCCCGACCCGGCCGCGACGACGTTCAGGACGGCCGACCGCTCGGGTTGGACCACGGCGAGAGCCACGAGGGCGCCCACGACGGGCCGGACGAAGGAGTGGAGGAGATGCCAAAAATGGTCGAGCCCCGGAATCTTGTCGGCGACAAACTCCATGAAAAAGAGGATCGCCGCCACACCGAGGGCCGGAGTCGAGGCGAGCAGGCGGGCGATCGCACCGGGATAATCCTCGGGAAAGAAACGCGCCATCGCTCCGTACACGAGCAGCACGGCATAGGAGTTGAGGCCCGCCGCCGCCGACAAGCCGAGCCCGGTTCCGAAGAGCTGGGGAAGTCCGTTCGTCACCGGCTCGCCTTCGCCGTGATGTTCGCGAGCGCAGCCTGCGCTCTCCGGTTTCCGGGGTCCAGCCGCATGACTTCCTTGAGGGCCTTCATGCGCTCCGGCTCGTTCCGTTCGTGCAGGCAGGCCTCCGCCAGCTCCCACCAGAGCTCGACGTTCTCCGGGATGAACTTGACGGCGCGCCGCATCGTCTCCGTGGCGTGCCGCACCCACTTCGGGTTCTTGCGCTGAATTCTCGAGAGGAGCACCCAGTACTCCTTCTGGCTGGGGTCGAACTCGACGGCCTGTCGTGTCATCTCGTACGCCGGGTAGAAGTCCTCCTCCTCGTACAGCACCTTCGCGCGCGTGTAGTTCTTCCGGGCGATCTCCTTCTGGACCTCCATGGTCGGCGCGGTGTCCGGCAGCGCGATGGTGTCCGCGCTCACCTCGAGCGTCCGGTCGTATGCCGTGCGCGTCTCGGGACTGCGGAAGGCGCGTTCGGCGATCCGGACGCGGGCGAACAGCGCCTCCAGGGCGTCGCGGGCGTCCCCGAGATGCGACTTCAGATGATGGTCGGGGTGGAAGAGGCGCGCGCGCTCGTGGAGCGCCTTCACGATCGCCTCGCCCGGATCGCCGGGCTCGACACCGAGGAGATCGTAGTGCGTCGCCCAGTCCAGGCGCCTGTAGGCGTTCCAGACGAGCTCGCGCTGGAGCTCGTGCTGCTCGGCGACGCGCGCGGGAGGCTGCGCGCCCGCAATCTCGACGTTCAGAAACAGGAGACCTTCGGCGGCGCCGCTCTTTTCGATCGGCCTCCCCTGGGCCACGAGCTGCACGAGGCCCGTGGCCGCGAGCCGCGCGACGATGCGCTGGTCGCGGTGGATCTGCTCCACGGTCGTCGTCCCATCCACCTTGCCGAGCACTTCCGCCTCCTCGGCCGACACGAGAATCGCCTGATAGCGGAGAAGGAGATCGGGAGCGAACACCGGCCGCGAACCCGGATCGAGAGGAGAGTTGAGCTGGGACGCGGGCGAGGGCAGGCGGCGCAGCGCCTCGAGAAGCATTCCCCCCGTCGGGCGGTCCATCTTCGCGGGCACGTCGGGCGCCGCGTCGAGGGGCGTCACCGTGAAGACTCCACTCGTCCACTTGAGCGTGTCGAAGAAGAGGCGTTCCGAGAGGGCCCGGACGGCGGCCTCCGCGACGTAACCGGGAACGGCTCCCGACTCGGTGAGCGCCCGGGCGAGGCCCTGACCGGGCTCGTTGAGCGCTTTCTCGAAGGCCGACATGAGAAGGTTTTCGTCCGCGAGGCCGAACGTGCGAAGCAGCTCTCCGACGAGCTGCGCCTCGCGATTCGAGCTCGCGAAGAGAATCTGGCCCCGGTCGAACGAGAACGTCCGCTCCTCCCCGCCTCGGGACACGAGCAGCTTCGCCGTCGTACGCTCCCGATAGAGGCTTCGAACGACCTCTGCGAACGGGATGCGCTCGAGGGACCCGCCGGTCAGCATCCGGGTACGGCTGTCGCCGGTCAGCGACCGGAAGCGGCTATCGCTGTTGGTGGGTGTCATTCCTCGGAAAGTGTAGCAGCGCCAACGGATCTTTCGGCGACCCGCTTCTCCCGAAAGCGCGCGATCCGGGCGGCAACCGCCTTGCCGGCGACCGCCGCGAGCGCTTCGTCCGTGGCCGCGAGGACGGCCTCGGCGCCGCCGAAGGCGGCGAGAAGAGTCTTCACGCGCGCGGGTCCAAGGCCGCCGATCGCGAGAAGCGGGCTCTCGAGGGCGTGCTTGCCGCGCGCCCGCCGGTGCGTCTTGAGGCCGAAGCGATGCGCTTCGTCGCGGGCCCGCTGGAGCAGCTTGAGGCCGGCGTTCGTCCGCGGGAGGACGATCGGCGCGGAGCGTCCGGGCACGAACACCTGCTCCTCGCGCTTCGCGAGAGAGGCCGCCGCCACGTCGATTCCGATCCGGTCGAGCGCTCCGAGGGCCGCCGAAAGCTGGCCCTTGCCGCCGTCGATCAGGAGAAGGTCGGGCAGCGGTCTCCCCTCGTCTTTCGCGTGCGCATACCGACGCGAGACGGCCTCGGCGATCGACGCGAAGTCGTCGACGCCCGGCCGCTCGATGCGGAAGAGGCGGTATTCGTCCTTCGCGGGCTCACCGTCCACGAAGACGACGCACGACGCATACGTCTCGCTCCCCGAAAGGTGTGAGATGTCGAAGCATTCGATCCGGGACGGACGGCGGTCCAGGTCGAGCGCCCTCGCGAGGGCGAGCGTCGCCTTCTCCCCGCGTTCGCGCACGCGCCGGAAGCGTCGGAGATGATTCTGGCGCGCGTTGTCGCGGGCGATCTGGACGCGCTCGAAGGCCGCGCCGCGGCGCGGCGTCTTGATCGTGACGCGCGACCCCTTCCGGTCCGTGAGCCACGTCTCGATCGGCTCGAGGGCGTCTTCGGTCAGGTCGACGGGTAGCAGGATCTCGCGCGGAAGGAACGTCGTCCCGCCCGCGGATCCGGATGCGCCCTCGGCCACCGTGTCGTAGTACTGCGACAGGAGCGACACCCAGAACTCCTCGGCTGGCACGTCGCCGAGGCCCTCCCAGAAGTACTCTCGCGAGTCGAGGACGACCCCGCCACGCACGAAGAGCAGCGCGACCGCGACGTTGCCGCCGTCCGAGAAGTCGCCGAAGATGTCCACGTCCTCGCCCGAGACCGACTGGACGCGCTGTTTCTCCGCGAGCTCCTCGACCGTGCGCAGGCAGTCGCGGTATGCCGCGGCCATCTCGAAGTTCTCCGATTCGGCCGCTGCGCGCATCTTCACGTCGAGCCGCGGCTCGAGCTCCTCGTTCCGTCCGGAGAGAAACAGAAGCACGTCCTTCACCGCGTCGTCGTACGCACTCTTCGTCGTGAGGCCGGCGACGCACGGGCCGAGGCAGGCATGCATGTCGTAGTAGAGGCACGGGCGCGGCAACGTGCCGTCGATCTCGATGCGGCACGTGCGGATCTGGAACATCCGCTGGACCATCTTCATCGCACCGCGGCACGTGCGCGCCGGGAGAAAAGGTCCGAAGTAGCTGTGGCCGTCTTTCAGCACCCGCCGCGTCACGAACGCGCGCGGCCAGTCCTCCCCCGTCGTGACCTTGATGTAGGGGTACGTCTTGTCGTCGCGGAGGAGGATGTTGTAGCGCGGCTTGTGCTTCTTGATGAACGCGTTCTCGAG
>CALAQS010000293.1 GCA_937888435.1 uncultured Acidobacteriota bacterium | reverse complement strand
TTCTTCCCGTTCACGGCGCCGCTCATGATGTTCATGCGCATCTCCGTGCAGACGCCGCCGCTCTGGCAGATCGCGACGTCCGTCGCGCTCCTTGTCGCGACGATCGTCGCCGTCGCGTGGTTCGCGGGGCGCATCTATCGCGTGGGCATCCTCATGTACGGCAAGAAGCCCACGCTGCCAGAGATCTTCCGCTGGGCGATGCAGGCGGACTGAAGCGGGCCTGCCGAAGGAAAAGAAGCGCCCGTGCCTTCCGGCACGGGCGCGAGGAAACTTTCCGAAGAAGACCTCAGGCGAGGACCGAGGAAAGCTTGGGCATCTCCGCGCGGGTCGGAGCCGGGACCATCGGAAGATAGGCCGGGTCCCACATCATGGCGGCGACGGCCTTCGGGATCTCCGCGTCGGAGATCTGGCGCCCGACGCCCGCATTTCGCGCCTCAGCCACGACACCTTCGGCGATTCGCGCGCTGATCCGCCGGATCTCATGAGTGAACGGGAAGAGACTTCCGGAAGCGAGATCCGACTCTTTCACCTCGTCGGCGAGCCGCTGGGCGGCCACGGCGAACATTCCGTCGGTGACCTCCTTCGCCTCGGCCACGAGGACCCCGAGGCCGACGCCGGGGAAGATGAAGGAGTTGTTCGCCTGGCTGATCGTGATCGTGCGGCCCTGATAAGGCACCGGGTCGAACGGGCTTCCGGTGGCGATGAGCGCGCGTCCGTTCGTCCAGGCCACGAGATCCACGGGCTTCCCTTCGGTCTTGTTCGTCGGGTTCGACATCGGGAAGATGACGGGGTGTTCGACGTGCTTCGCCATCTCACGCACGACCGCTTCTGTGAACGTCCCCGGCTCGCCGGAAGTGCCGATCAGGACCGTGGGCTTCATCGCGCGGACGACGGCCAGGAGATCCCGCGACGAACCCTTCTTGAGGCCCATCTTCGCGACGAGAGCCGCCGGCCATGCGAACTCCCGCTTGTGGACGTCCTTGATCTCCTGGTCGTCCACGACGAGACCCTTGCTGTCGAGGTTCGCGATGGCCCGAGTCAGGTTCTCGCCCTGGAGGCCCGCGCGCCGGAACGTGTCGCGCAACAGCCGGGCGATGCCGACGCCGGCGGCGCCTGCGCCCAGGATGACGACGCGCTGGTCCTTCAGAGGAATTCCCGTCGCCCGGCAGCCGGCCATGATTCCAGCCGTGGCCATGGCAGCGGTTCCCTGGATGTCGTCGTTGAAGCAGGGGATGACCTTCCGATAGCGATCCAGCAGGTTGAAGGCGTTGACCTTCTTGAAGTCCTCCCATTGCAAAAGCGCTTTCGGGAAGCGCTTCTTCACGGCCTGGACGAATTCCTCGACGAGCGAGTCGTACTCGGGGCCGCGCAGGCGCGGAAGCCGCCAGCCGAGGTAGAGCTCATCCTTCAGGAGCGATTCGTTGTCCGTGCCGACGTCGAGACTGATGGGAAGCGTGTGCGACGGGTGGATGCCCGCGGCTGCCGTGTAGAGAGCGAGCTTGCCGATCGGAATCCCCATGCCTCCCGCACCCTGGTCGCCAAGACCGAGGATGCGCTCGTTGTCCGTCACGACGATGAGACGGACGTCGTCGAACGGAGCGTTGCCGAGGATCTCGTAGATCCGCCCACGGTGCGCGGGGGTGATCCAGAGCCCGCGGGCCCGCCGGAAGATGTGGCTGAACTCCTGACATGCCCGGCCGACCGTGGGTGTATAGACGATGGGCAGGAACTCCTCGACGTGGTCGACCAGGAGCCGGTAGAAGAGGTGCTCGTTCCGGTCCTGCAGTGCCGCCAGACCGATGTATTTCTCCAGCGGCTCCAGCTTCCGCGAGATATTGGCGTAAACCCGGTGTTCCTGTTGTTCCATGGTGCTCACGGCGTTGGGCAGGAGCCCTTCCAGTCCGAAGTCCTTCCGTTCCTGAGCGTTGAAGGCCGACCCCTTCGTGTACATGGGATGCCGAAGGAGCCGCGTGCCGCGATAGGGCACCTCAGAAGCAGCCTTGCCCTTGGATTCGTATCTGAGCGCAAAGGTTTCCATGTTCTCGATCTCCTCCGCCTTCAACTTGGACCAAAGACCGGCCCGCGGGCATGAGGCATTTGCCTCATGAGGCGTGCCGGGCGGAGCCTCGCAGCTCCTTACGCGCTGACCCGGAAGTTGATGACGTCGCCGTCCTTCACGACGTAGTCGCGGCCCTCGAGGCGCA
>CALAQS010000292.1 GCA_937888435.1 uncultured Acidobacteriota bacterium | reverse complement strand
GTCGGCCTCCTCAGGATCGAGTGCGAGGTGAAGGAGCCCGTGAGGCGCGTCGAGTTCTACCTCGAGGACAAGAAGATCCTCGTGAGGAACCGCGCGCCCTACACCGTCGAGCTCGACCTCGGGAAGATCCCGAAGAAGCAGACGCTCAAGGTCCTCGGCTACGACGCCCAGGGCAACTTCGTGGACGCGGACGCGTGGGCGATCAACGAGAAGGACGCGCGCCTCGCCGTGCGCATCCTCGAGCTGCCGAAGCAGAAGTCCGACGGCGACACCGTGGAGCTGAAAGTCGCCCTGCAGTCCATCGCGGGAGGCGCCGCGAAAAAGCTCGAGCTCTGGCTCGACGACACGATGCTGAAGGAGTGGACCGAGCCGCCGTTCACGGTCAACGTGCCCATGGCGAAGATCCAGAAGGCCACGCTCATGCGGGCGACCGCGACGGACGCGGAGGGAAAGGAATTCACCGATCTCAAGCTCCTGAAGGGCGAGTCGCGCTTCATGACGAAGGTCGAGGTGAATCTCGTCGAGCTGCCGGTCTCGGTTTTCGATTCCGACGGCCGCCTCGCGAAGGGGCTCTTACGCGAGGAATTCACGGTGCTCGAGGATGGCGTCAAGCAGGATCTTTCCAGCTTCGAGTTCGCCGAGTCGCTCCCGCTGTCACTCGGCATCGTCATCGACGGGTCGGGCTCGATGAGGGACGCGATGCCTCTCGTCCACCAGGCGGCCTCCGAGTTCGCGCAGAAGCTCGTCTCGAAGGAGAAGGATCAGGGTTTCGTCATCGAGTTCCGTGAGCGGCCCACGCTTCTCGCGTCCCTCACGCACAAATCCACGGACCTCGAGCGGGCCATCGCCGAGACGCGCGCCTCCGGAGGCACCGCGCTCTACGACGCCGTCGTCATGGCGCTCTACCAGTTCCGCGCGCTGCCCGGGCGAAAGGCGATCGTCGTCCTCACGGACGGCGACGACAACCACTCGTGGACGGACTACGGGACGCTGCGCCGCTACGCGCGCGCCGCCGGCGTGCCGATCTACTTCATCGGCCTCAGGCTTTCCGTCCTCGACTTCGGCATCAAGTCGAAGATGACCGAGCTCTCCGGTGATACGGGAGCCGAGGCGTTCTTCATCGGCAAGGCGGCGGCGCTCGCCGAGGTCTACCGGAAGATCGAGACGGAGCTGCGTTCGCAGTACTTTCTGCGGTATCTCACGAATTCCTCGAAGGGCGAGAACCAGTTCCGCGCGATCGAGGTGAAGCTCGACAACCCGAAGCTGCGCGCCAAGACGATCCGCGGTTATTTCCCCTGACGGCCGGTAGGTTAGGATTCGGCGCATGGCGACGCCGCGCAACTGGGCCCTCGTCCTCGGCGCCTCCTCCGGCTTCGGCGAAGCGGCCTCGCTTGCGCTCGCGCGAGGCGGGCGCAACGTCTTCGGGGTGCATCTCGACCGCCGGGCGACGCTCCCGAACGTGGAGCGCGTCACCCAGGGGATCGAAGCGGCCGGCTCCCGAGCGGTGTTCTTCAACATGAACGCCGCCGACGACGAGAGGAGGGCCGAGGCCCTCGCCGGAATGGCGAAAGTCCTGGACGCGGAGGGCCGGAGGGCCGGCGTCGACGTGGTCATGCATTCGCTCGCGTTCGGCACCCTGAAGCCTTTTCTCGCCGCGGATGCCGTCGAGAGGATCTCGAAGCCCCAGATGGAGATGACGGTCGACGTCATGGCGCACTCGCTCGTCTACTGGATGCAGGACCTCGTCGCGGGCGGGTTCCTGCCCGAGGGCGCGCACGCCTTCGCGATGACGTCGGCGGGCGGGCACCGCATCTGGAAGTCCTACGGCGCCGTCTCGGCCGCGAAGGCGGCGCTCGAAAGCCATTGCCGGCAGCTCGCCGTCGAGCTCGCCCCGCGGAAGATCGCCGTGAACGCGATTCGCGCGGGCGTGACGGACACGCCGGCGCTCCGGAAGATTCCCGGGAACGAACAGATGATCGAGCGCTGTCTCGCGATTCATCCGGCGGGCCGGCTGACGACCCCGGAAGACGTCGCGAGTGTCCTCGTAGCCCTGTCGTGCCCCCAGACCGTGTGGCTCTCGGGGAACGTTCTGGGTGTCGACGGGGCGGAAGACGTCGTCGGCTGAGCGCGCGATGACGCCTGATGCCGGTTTCGCGCGCCTTCGCGCGACCCTCTTTCTCGCCGTATTCGCGGTCGTTCTGCCGGGAGCCTCGTGCGAGGTCGTGAAGCCTTCGGTGAAGGCCGCCACGGACGTCCCCTCCGCCGGGAAATTCCCGCACGGCCTCCTGGGCCGCCTTCTCGAAAAAGTGGTGACGGACGGCCTCGTGGACTACGCGGCGGTCTCGGTGGACGAGCCGCTTCTCGAGGAGTACCTCGCCGAGATCGCGCGCGTGTCGCCCGAGTCGCACCCGCACCTGTTCCCGACCGAGCCCGACCGCCTCGCCTACTGGATCAACGCGCACAATGCCTGCGCTCTGCGCGGCGTCCTGCGCTTCAACCGGCCGGGCAACCTGAAGGACATCGGACACCGTTTCGACTCGGAAACCACGTACGTCGTCGGCGGGAAGAACCTCTCCCTCAACGCCATGGCGTCGATCGCGTACAAACGCTTCACGGACGCCCGGATCCGCTTCGCCCTCGTGAGCGCGCGCCGGGGCGGGCCTCCGCTCGCAAAGGAGCCCTGGGAAGCGGCCGACCTCGAAACGCGCCTCGAGGCGGCGGGGCGCGCCTTCCTCGCGGACCCGCGCAACGTGGACTGGAAGCCGCCGGCGCTCAAGGCGGGCCTGTCTCGGATCCTCCTCGACTTCCGCGCGGAGTTCGAGCGCGAGGTCCCGTCGACGGTGTCGGGCGACTCGCGGCTCATTGCGTCCCTGAACCGCTTTCGCGGGCAACGGGAGAAGATCAACGCAATCGAGGTCTACCTGATTCCCCTGGACGAGCGGCTCAACGACCTGGCCAATCGGTAGCCAATGCCCCATTCGCGTCTCGCCGCCCCGGCACTTTTCGCGGTGCTCGCGCTCTCCTGCGGCCGCGGTTCCCAGGAGCCGCAGCCCGCGCCGGCAACCCCGGCGTCGCGGCCCGCGAGTCTTCTCGCGCTGCCGCTTTCGCCCGGCCTCATCCTCGCGCTCGACCCGAACCTGCCCGGTGTCGATGGCGAAGACCTGCCCGAGTCGGCGCGCCGCGAGGTGGAGGTTCTCGAATTCGGAAAGGGCGGACTGAGGCTGCGCTGGTCGGGCCGTGTGCGCATCGAGAAGCCGGATTCGGCCCGGCGCCGCGAGGAGTGGGTCCGGGCACGTGCGAACGCGCCCCAGAGCGCGACGCCCGTCGCGGCGCCGCCAGCGGCTTACGAGTCGCGGGAGGTGGGCGGAACGCTTCTCTTTCCGGACTTCGCGACCGCCACGGAGTTTCTGCTGCCGGGCCTCTGGCCCGAGGGCGTCGCGACGATCGCGGGCTCGTCCGCGCTCTGGATCTCGCCGAACGCGTTCGCCGAGCTCAAGGCCGCGGGCCGGGCGACGGTGCCGTTCTCGCTCTCGTCGAGCCGCTTGAGGAACCCCGCTGCGTCTCTCCTGAAGCGCGCCTTCCTGCTTTCGAGCGAGGCGTCGGCTGGCCCGCCTCAGCTCTGGACGCGCGAGACCGAGACGGACTTTTCGCTGCGCGTGGACGGAATGGAAGCCCACGTCAAGGCGCTCGGCGCGCGCAACTGGTTCGGCGTCTACACCGTTTTCGCGGCGGACGGGCCGCCGCTCGTTCTGTCCGTCATGCCGGGCCCCGCCCCATCGCTGGGCCTCGATCTATTCGCTCCCGCAAGCGTCCTTAGGACGCTGCTCGGCTATCGCGTGTCGGAAGTGGTCCGCTTGCCGCGACGGAATTCGTGACGCAACCAGAGCTCGCCGTCGTCACCGGCGCCTCCTCGGGAATCGGCGAGGCGCTGGCCCGCCGCCTGGCGGAAGAGGGCCGCGATCTCCTCCTCGTCGCCCGCTCGGGCGATCGTCTCGAGTCTCTCGCGGAAGAGGTCGCGAGAACGAGCGGCATCGAAGCGGGGTTTCTCGCCGCCGATCTCGGGAAGCCGGAAGGGCGCGAGGCCGTGTTCGCCGTGACGGAGGGCGCGGGCAGGATCGTCTCGATTCTCGTAAACGGCGCCGGCTTCGGCCTGAACGGCCCCGAGGCCGAGCTGCCGCTTCCGCGCGTCCTCGAAATGCTCCAGCTCAATGTCGTCGCGACGGCCGAGCTCACGCACCGCTTCCTCGTGGCCATGCGCGCGCGGCGCGGGGGCGCCATCCTCAACGTCGCGTCCACGGCCGCGTTCCTGCCCGTGCCCTACTTCGCCGCGTACGCGGCGAGCAAGGCCTTCGTCCTCTCCTTCACGCACGCTCTGCACGAAGAGGCGAAAAAGGACGGCGTCACCGTGACGTGCCTCTGCCCGGGCTACACGAAGACGAATTTCTACGCAGTCGCGGGCATGCGCGGCGCCGAAGCGACGCCGTTCCCCGAGATGACGGCGGACGCGGTCGCGACGATTGGCCTCGAAGCGCTCCGCAAAAAGAAACCGTACGTCGTGACGCACCCGCTCGATCGGGCCTGGATCGCGTCGGGGCGCCTCGTGCCGCGCTCGGTGCCGGTGAAGCTGAGCGCCGCGGTCTTCTCGCGCACGCGGCTGCC
>CALAQS010000291.1 GCA_937888435.1 uncultured Acidobacteriota bacterium | reverse complement strand
GCTCGAGGCGCTCGCCGAAGGCGACCTCGATGCCGAGGATCGTCAGTCCGATGGCCAGGCCGACCAGTCCCCCCCGGCCCAGGTCCGCCAGTCACCTCCCCGCGGCAGGTTGGTCAGGGTGTTGACCAACGCCCCGGTCAGGACGGAGATGACCAGGATGCGGCCCATGACTCCGCCCCTGTTGTGACGTCGGGTCATGGCGGCATCGTATATGGCGGGGGCGAAGATGAGTGGCGCGTAGGCATCCCGCGGCTCACGGCCCGGTCGCCGAGCTCGGTGACGCGGTCCTCCGGCTGCAGCGCCGCGATATAGCGATCCGGCGCGTGCTCCCGGACCGATGAGGGCCCGCGGGGCAGCTTCCCCGCCGCGAGGGCGAGGAGAGCGCGCGGCAGGCTCTTCAGCTGCGCGGCCGGTGCGGGAGCCTCGGTCCAGCCGCCGCCCCCGAAGCGCCATTCGCGGCCGAAGTGGGCGAGGCGGCACCACGACGCGGGCGGAAGCGCAGGCACAGGGTCGCCTCGGAGAACGTGGCGGTGGAGGCGCCGGCCGACCTCCCTCGCGGCGGGCGGAAGCGGCGCGCCCGTCGTGAGCGGCTGGCCGAACGTGTAAACGGCGCGGAGCCGCTCCGCGATGGCGCGGCACTCCGTGGTCTCCACGATCGAAAGCGCGAAGAGGACCGCCATCGCCCCACCCAGGCTGTGGCCGGCGACGTAGAGAGCCTCCATCGGGTGATCCACGCGGGCGGCGGGATCGAAGAGCGAGCGGCCCTCGAGCGCCGCGCCGAGCTCGTTGAGGACGGCCCAGCGCGTCGCGCGCACGTTGCGGTGGAACCCCGCCGGGACGCGGAGGCGCCCGCCTCCGACCGCCATCGAGGCCGCACCAACGTCCGCGTCGCCGAGCCAGTTCCCCAGGTTCGACGGCTCCGTGCCGCGGTAGCCGAGGATCACGACGCGCCCGCACCGACTCTGGAGAAGATACGCGGTCGAGAAGACGAGCATCGCGTCGACGACCTGCGTCAGCCGAACCCCCGCGCACTCTTCCAGCCCGACCCGGCTCGCGATCGTCACGACCGTGTCGAGGTCCGCGTACGCGTAGCCCGCGCAGCAGCCGAGCGCGTGGGCGAGGATCTCGTCGCGCGGCGCGTCCGGCGAGGCGTGCGCGGCGAGGAGCCGCTCGACGAGGCCTTCGTGGACGGGGAACGGCGCCAGACGCGCCGGCCCGCGGGTTCTCTGGAGTCTCATGTCTCTCCTCCTCAGACCGACAGCATGCCCGGCCAGTGGAGCATCCACGTCCGCCGCCGTGCCGTCTCGCGCCACTTTGGATCATCGGACTCGATCCGCTCGGAGCCCCCGGCGATCTCCTCGAGGCGCGCCTCGAGAGCGCCCACAACCGATTCGTCCTCGACGACGAGCAGGAGCTCGTCCTCCCAGTAGGCGGCCGTGACGTCGAGGTTGGCGCTCCCGACGGAGCAGACGCGGCCGTCCACGCTCACGACCTTGGCGTGCACGTGCGGGTGCACGGTGCCGAGCCCCGCAGCCCAGAGCGGGCGCTCGCGGACCGCTAGCCGGTACACCTCGGCCCCGGCCGAGACGAGGGCGTCGAGGCGCGAGTCGACGAGCTCGCTCGCCGCCTGCCGCGCCGTGCTCCAGGGCCCGTGAAACGGGGTCTCCTCGTGCGTCGGCGTCGTGTGACCGACGATCGCGCGCACCGTGACGCCCCGGGCGATCGCGCGGAGGAGCGCGTGCTGGATCTCGAGGAGGAGCGGGAAGCCGTTCACGACCCAGACGTGCGCGCGCGCGGCGTCGATGAGCGCGAGGTACGTTTCGAGCGTCGTCGCGTCGCGGAGGCCGCGGTGGACGACGACCCGCGCCGCCGCGCCGCCCGCCGGTTCCTGCGGCGTCACGTCGAACGGCGCGCCCCCGCCGGCCGTCCACGCGTCGAGGAACGAGCGCTCGAGCGCTTCGACCGCCGGTCCTTCCACCCGCGCCCCGGCGTCGAGCCACGGCACCTCGCGCCAGAGCGAGGCGGGTCCGAGCGCCACCTCGTCGAAGCCCGCGTAGTACTCGTGCGAGAGGTTCCGTCCGCCGACGAGCGCGAGAGCGCCGTCCACGACGACGACCTTCCAGTGGTCGCGCTGCTTCAGGTCCTCGATCGACGGCGCGCCGGCGACCGGACGCGTGAGACGCAGCTCCACGCCTGGCCGGGCGCCGAGGCGCGCCAGGAGAGGGTTCGTCAGGCCGAAGGAGCCGTGGAGGCCGTGCAGCGAGTCGACGACGACGCGCACCGTGACGCCCCGCGCTGCCGCCGCGGCGAGCGCGGACTCCACCTGGGCGCCGACGTCGTCGTCCATCGCCATGTAGACCTGGAAGTGGACGCGCCGCTCGGCGCGCGCGAGGGCGTCGAGGAGCCAGCCCAGCGCCGTCGGGTTGTCGAGCTCGATCTCGACGCGGTTGCCCGGGATCGTCAGGGCGCCCGTCGCGGCATCGAGCCGCGAGGCGAGCGCCTGCGTCCGGGCGGGAGGCTCGAAGGAAAGCGGCAACGCCGCGGCCAGCTCGTCCGCCCGGAAGGCGGAGAATCCGGTCGTGCGAGGCGTGTGAAGGCCCCCGTGGACCACGGCGGCGACCGGGAATCCCGCGCCGCGCATCCGGGCCGCGACGCGCGCCAGCCGGACCGGATCCGCCTCCCCGGGCACGTCCAGCGCCGCACTCTCGTCGAGTACGGCGCTCGCGTCGACGACGACCTCGGCGAGGCCGAACGACGCGAGCCTCGCGCGGATTGACGCGCAGCTCCGCACCGGGCGCAGGCGCACGGCGAGGACATCGAGCCCGACGGGGCCGCCGATCCGCGCGAGACGCGCGAGATCGTCGTCCGGCAGCTCCGCGTCGAAGAGTCCGAGCGGCCGGGGGCCCGGCCGGGTGACCGCGATCCGTTGCTCGACGGCGGCGACGGGGTCGGCGCCTGCGGCCTCCGCGGTACGGGACAGGCCAAACGACTCTGCGCCGCCGCCGGGCAGCTCCGCGAATCCGTCCCGGCTGCCGGCCCTCGCGACCGTCCGCCCGCGCGCCACGAACGCGACCTCCTGATCCGGGATCGGCTCGAGCCGCCCCACGCCGGCGGCGTACGTGATCCGGACGCCGAGCGGGCCGCCGAGATCCACGGCGTCGGCGGCGTCGATCGTCCGCCGCAGCGCCCGCGGCGCGGCGAGAGGAGGGAGCACGAGGACGGGCGCCCGCCGCGAGGAGACGGCGAGGAGAGCAGCCGGAAAGCGCGGCACCACGAGAAGGTCGGGCGCCGGGAGGCGCGCCGCGCCGGGCGACGCGAACTCGACGCAGGCTGCGATCCCGGCCACCGAGAGCGCCTCGGAGAGTCGTGCCTCGGGGATCATCGGGCCGAGAATCGTGCACCGGAGCTCGGCGCTCCCGTGATCGCGGAGGAAGGCGGCGACCGCTCCCAGGGCCCGCGCGCCGAACGCGGCGCACGCGATCTCGCGCATCGGTCCATCGACTGCCGCCGCGTCGCCGATCCAGAGAAGCGGAAGCGTCAGGCGCCTCCGCAGCCGGGAGAGGAGCGGAATCGCGCTCGCGGGGAGCCCCGCGGCGGCGACGAGGTCGATCCCGGCGTCTTTCGCGAGGGCGGCGAGCGCGTCGGCGCCGAGTTCCTCGGCGAGCATCGGCTCCACGCTCCGCGCCAGGCCGATTGTGGCCGCGCGCAGCGCCTCGAGCGACGCCGCCGTGTTCCGGTCTCCGCCCGCGTCGTGCGACAGCAACGTGATCTCGCGGCCGGGAGCGTGCGCCACTACGATGAGCCGCTCGGCCTCGGGCGCGAGCCGGCGAATCGCCGCGGCGGCGGGCGCCGCGTCGCCGCCGAGCTCGACGATCAGGAGGACTCGCTGGTAGCTCACGACACGATCCTCTCAGGCATCGGCACGCGCGAGAAGCCCGTCCCCGACGCGTCGAGGGCGTAGGACTCGACGCGCGCGATCGCCCCGTTCCCCGCGATCTCGTAGAGGTTGAAGCCGGCCCGGATCCGCGGATCGGGGTGGTCGAGCGCGGCGCCGCTCGCGGAGACGACGTCGAGAGTCCCCGACGAGGTGCGGAGCGCGACGTGCGACCTCGCGTGCACGTGGCCGAAGAGAAGCAGCCCGCGCGGGAGGCGATCGACGACGGCCAGGAGCCGATCCGCGTCGATCAGGCCGTCGCGCAGCCGGGCGAGGCGGCTCCGCGCGTCCACTGGCGGATGATGGACGAGGAGAACGGGGGTGCGTGATGCGACCTCGGGAAGCCCGAGGAGCCTCTCGAGCGCGGCGAGCTGCTCGCGGCCGAGGACGCCGCCCGACACGAACGGCGGGCGCGGGACGGCGCTCGAAAGGCCGACGATCGCCGCGGGCCCGCGGAGCTTCACGAGCGGGTAGTCGCCGGCAGGCAGCCTCACGGCGAGCTCCGGTCGCTCGCCCGTGACGAACGGGCCGAAGTGTGCGGGAACCGGCGCTCCCGCCCGACCGCCGGCAGGTAGATGTCGTGGTTCCCCGGCACGACCGTCACCTCGACCCTGCGCGCGACCTCGTCGAGCAGGGGGCGCGCCTCGCGGTACTCGCTCTCGTGCGCCATGTTCGTGATGTCACCCGTCACGACGACGTGGTCGGAACGGGTGGCGGCCTCCTCGAGCACGGCCCTCAGGTACTCGCGCCGGTGGACGCGCCCGCGCCGGAGGACGACGTTCGCCCATCCCGTGATCCGCTTGTTGAAGAGCATGCGGCGCCACTCGGCCCCAAGGCGGGACAGGACATGGACGTCCGAGACGTGGGCGATCCGGAGCGCGCGGCCTGCGGGGTCCATGGCGTCATTCCATCAGGTTCGTGCCGCGACGTGCGACGGTGAGCAGCCGCGTCAGCCCGAAGAGCACCAGCACGCCGCCGCGAGCGGCCGACCCGTGGCCGTTCGACGCTCTCGATGTCGTGTGAGTCGCCATCGTTACGCTCCGAAACGAAATCGACCCGCCGCGATCGCCACGCAAACGAGCGCGAGCACCAGGGGCGGGACGAAGCTTTCGTGAAGACGCCGGTGCGTCTGGACGGCGCCGAGCATCAGCACGGCGAGGCACACCGCCGCGATCGGCGTGAGCACGGGCACGATGTGCAGCGCCGCCGGGAGCACGAGCCCGATCGCCCCCGCCACCTCGGTGAGACCGAGCAGCTTGATGCGGCCGGGCGGCCACGTCGCGGCCCAGTGCATCTTCCCGACGAGCTTCTCCTTCGGCGTCACCAGCTTGAGCGCGCCCGTCAGGAGGAAGACGAGCGCGGCGAATCCTTGCGCGATCCAGAGTGCGGTGGTCATGACGGCCTCTCCTTTTCTTCGAGGTGCTGAAGCTCGTGCTTCATCACCGCAGCAAAGCGCCGCGCGTCCGCGAGAGCACGGCATTGCCTCTCGCGGACGCCCGGGCGGGAACCTCACGCGGCCGCGGAGGACCGCTGAAGCTGGCGCACTTCGCTGCGCACCCAGCTCGAGGTCACGATGCGCGTGATTCCGCTGAACAGGACGCCTGCGCCGACCATCGTCCCGATCGCCCAGATCGAGCTGACCGGCCACTGCGCGATGATCAGCACTCCGAGGAGCATGCTGAAGAGGCCGCTCAGGAAGAACCAGCCTCGGCCGGCCCCCGCGGGAGCCGAGAAGCCGAGGACCGTCTCGATGACGGCCTCGGTGATCAGCATCGCCCCGAGCACTGCGGTGAGGGTCACGACGCCTATGCCCGGCAACACGATCAGGCAGAGCCCGGCGACGCCATAGAGGATGCCGAGCAGGAGCTTGAGAAAGAACTGCCCGGCCGTGTCCGAGGTGAATGCGAAGACGAGCTGCGCGGCCGCGGCGACGAGGAGCGCCGCTCCGAAAAAGACAGTGGAAGCGGTGGCGGTGGCAAGCGGGTAGATGATCATGGCGGCGCCGACGGCGGCCGTCAGGATGCCCATGAAGATGCTCCAGCCGGCGTGGCGGGAGACTTCCTGTGAGAGCGTTTCCGTGTTCATGACAAATTCTCCTTTTGATTCTCTTGGTTTCAGACGGGGGTCTTCGCCAGCTGTTTGAGGGCGCGGCCGGCGGCAGCGGCGTTCTTCTTGAGGACGTCTTTCTTCGCCATCTGGCGCGCCTCGAAGGCTTCACGCCGCTGGATCGTCTTCTTCTGCTGCGCGTCGATTTTCGCCTCGAGCTCGCCGATCTTTTTTTGAAGCTTTGCCTTACGGTCGGCATGGGCCTTCGAGATCTCGCCCTTGAGCTGTTCGAGGTCCGCCTTCATCGCGGCGCTCTCTTCGTTGCTGATCTTCTCCCGCACTTCCCACAGAGCGCGGCGGAACACGACTCCTCCGAGCGCCTCCATCCGAGTGTCGACCGGCGTCGTCCACTCCTCGTCGATTTCCGCGATGATCGCGACCTTATTTGGCGTCAGCGATTTCGAGACGTCGTCGAGGAAGTCCTCGCCGACGCGAATGTCGTCAGCGTCGTAGAGCGCACCGAGCGCGAGGCCCGATGCGGCACCGATGGCCAGCCCCACCGGTCCACCCAGCACCCCGATCAGACTGCCCACGGCCGTCCCCGTGAGCGTGCCGATCGGCCCGGAGTCGTCGAACTCCTTGACGCTGACGGTGCCGTCCGCATGCTTGACGACCACCGCCCCCGCGTAAATACTGAAGCTGCCTTCGCGCCCCAGTTGCTTGAGGGCCGACGCGCCCTCGTAAGCCTTCTTCTCGTTGTCGAAAACCACGACCAGCATCCGTTCCATTTCCGTTTCTCCTTTTGGGTCCGTCGGTAAAGAGCGCGTCACTCGGAGTCGCCGAGCCTCTCCCTCTCCAGAAGGACCCAGGCGCGGACGTACGGCGGAAGGTTGCGGAGCTCGAAGCCTCCCCGTTCGACCGCCGCGAGGAAGCGGACCGCGTCGAGATCGACGAGTTCCACCTCCTGGAGGTCAAGGGCGACGGGGTTCGGCATCTCCGCGATCAGGGCCTTCAGCTCTTGGACGTCCGGCGAGGCGATCCTCCCGACGAGCTTGAGAAGCGTCGGCGAGTCGTTCGGGGCGGGCTCAATCCTCAGAACCATCGATTGCCTCTAGGGCAACCGGTGTGCCAACGTGAAGCCGTTGACGCCGAATCACTTGCGCGCGGCGCCCAATGGCGACTCTCGGCAATTGGCGGGTTTCGACACCGCCATTCGCGCGAGCCGCCGGCCTATCCGGTCCTGAATCGATGCTTGTCGATGTGCAGCGAACGGATCTTGGATTCGAGCGTGGAGCGGGGGATGGCGAGCTCGGCCGCCGCTCGCGGAGCCGACGTCGAGCGTCCCCGTCGAAATCCTGAGCGCGACGCGCCACCTCGCCCGGCCGTGGCTGCCCGCGATCGACCACGGGGGAGGGGTCGCCTAAGGATCTTCGGGTGATCGCTTTTCGGCGTCCAGAACCTCGCGGACCTTCTGCGCAAGGGAACGCGGCGTGAAGGGCTTCTGGAGGAAAGCCGTACCGGCGTCCAGCACGCCGTGATGCACGATCACGTTGTCGGTGTAGCCCGACATGAAGAGAACCTTCATGAGGGGCCGGAGGGGGGCCGCGCTCCGGGCGAGTTCTCTCCCGCTCACATCTGGCATCACGACGTCGGTGATCAACAGGTGGATCTCGCCGGCGTGCTTCTCTAAGAGGAGGAGCGCCTCGCTGGCGCTGGCGGCGGGGAGTACCTCGTAGCCTTGTGCCTCCAGAGAGCGGCAGGTCAGGCGCCGGACGGCTTCTTCGTCCTCGACGACGAGGATTGTTTCGGTTCCGCCGACCAGAGCCGCGTGCACCGCCGGCGCACGGTTTTTCTCCGGGGCGTCTTCCACCCGGGGGAGGTAGACCTTGAACGTGGTGCCCACACCTGGCTCGCTGTACACGGAGACATGGCCCCCGCTCTGCTTCACGACTCCGTAGACCGCGGAGAGACCGAGTCCGGTCCCTTTTCCGGCTTCCTTCGTGGTGAAGAACGGCTCGAAGACGTGACTCAGCGTCTTCGCGTCCATGCCGGTTCCGGTATCGCTGACGGCGAGCAGGACGTAGCGACCGGGAGGGACGTCGAAATGGAACGTCGAGTACGACTCGTCGAGCTCGACCACTGATGTCTCGATCGTCAGCTTCCCGCCGTTCGGCATCGCATCGCGGGAGTTGACCGCCAGGTTGAGCAACACCTGCCCGATCTGGCCCGCATCGGCCCTCACGGAGACTAGGCGCTGCTTCAGCGACACGACGAGGTCGATGTCCTCGCCGATGAGCCGTCGCAGCATCTTCTCCGTGTCGCTCACGACCTGGTTCAGGTCGATGACTCGAAGCTCGAGCACCTGCTTGCGGCTGAACGCGAGGAGCTGCCTCGTCAGGTCGCCGGCGCGTTGAGCGGCCTTGTCAATTTCGGACAGCTCCAGCCGCGACGGGTCCTCCGGCTTCAGGCGTCCGACGGCAAGTTCCGCGTAGCCCAGGATGGTCGTCAGCAGATTGTTGAAGTCGTGGGCGATCCCTCCGGCCAGCCGTCCCACCGCCTCCATCTTTTGCGACTGGCGGAGCTGCTCTTCGAGGGCGCGGCTTTCCGTCACGTCGCGCGCGTTGATGATCAGCCCGCGGGCGCCCGTCTCCGGGGGAGAGGGCTTTCCCATCATCGACAGGGTCCGCCAGGAACCGTCTGAGCGTCTGACCCGCAACTCGACCTGTTCGAACCGCGTTCCGGTTTCCAGGGTTCTTCGGAACTTCGTTTTCGCCTCTGCGAGGTCGTCGGGGTGGATGAGGTCGAAGACGTTCAAGTCGCCGACGCGCGTCGGGTCGTACCCCAGGAGTCGTTCGACGGACGGGCTCACATACCGGACAGCGCCGTCGGACGTCACGAACGCGATGATGTCGAGGGCGTTCTCGATGAGCGAACGGAAGAGAAGCTCACTCCTCGCAAGCGTTTCCTCGGCGCGCTTGCGGTCCGTGACGTCCTCTTTCACGGCGACGAAGTGTGTGATCTGCCCCCGATCGTCGAAGATCGGCGAGATCGAGGCGAATTCCCAGAAGAGCTCTCCGTCTTTCTTTCGGTTGTGGAGTTCCCCGCGCAACTCCCGGCCCGCGGTGATCGTCTCCCACATCTCGCGGTAAACCTCGGGCGAGAGCTCGCCGGATTTCAGGATGCGGGGGTTCATCCCGAGCACCTCGTCCGAGGAGTAGCCCGTCACCTGGGTGAACTTCGGGTTGACGTATTCGATCGAGCCGCCCGTGTCGGTGATGATGACGGAGACGGGGCTCTGCTCGACGGCCCGGGAGAGCTTTCGCAGCATCTCGAGGGCCTTCTCATTCGCAGCCATGGTGGCTCCTGATTAGCCTCGGAAAACTTAACAAAACGCCGATGTCGGAGGCTCAATCCTCAAAACCATCGATTGCCTCTGGAGCAACCGGGGTGCCAACGTGAAGCCGTTGAAGTGCCGTGACTTGGGCGGGAGGTGCCGTGGCGACTCTCGGCAATTGGCGGGTTTCGACACCGCCATTGGCCGAGCCGCCGGCCTATCCGGCTTTGAATCGATGCTTGTCGATGTGCAGCGAACGGATCTTCGATTCGAGCGTGGACCGGGGGATGCCGAGCGCCTCCGCCGCGCCGTCCGGGCCGGAGACGCGGCCGCGGGACCGCGCGAGGGCGCTCTCGATCCACTCTTTCTCTTCGCGGCCGCTCAACCGGCCCAGGCGACGTGCGCTGCCCGGCGCCCGGGCCGCCGGCCGGGCGAACCACGTCTCATCGACGGCCAGCGTGCCCTCGCTCAGGATCACTGCCCGCTGAATGACGTTCTGCAATTCGCGGACGTTTCCCGGCCAGTCGTAGGACCGGAGCAGCTCCATGGTCCTCCGGCTCACCTCCGTGATCCTCTTCCCCTCCTTCGCGGCGTAACGCTGCGTGAGGTACTCGACGAGCAGCGGGATGTCCTCGGCGCGGTCCCTCAGCGGCGGCACGTGGATCGGAAAGACGCTGAGCCGGTAGTAGAGATCGCTCCGGAACGCGCCGTCCGCGATGGCCTTGTCGAGGTCGCGATTCGTCGCCGCGATGACGCGGACGTCCACCGGGATGGACTGGCTGCCGCCGACGCGCTCGAAGGCGCGCTCCTGCAGGACGCGGAGCAGGGCGATCTGCGTCTCCTGCGGGAGTTCCCCCGCCTCGTCGAGAAAGATCGTCCCCCCGTCGGCCAGCTCGAAGCGGCCGAGGTGACGCTGCGCCGCGCCCGTGAAGGCCCCCTTGTCGTAGCCGAACAGCTCCGACGTGATCAGAGTTGGCGGAACCGCGCCGCAGTTGACGGACACGAACGGCCGTGAGGCCCGGGGCGACCGCCGGTGAATGGCGCGTGCGACCAGCTCCTTCCCGGTGCCGGTCTCGCCGGTGATCAGGACGGTCGAATCGGTGCTCGCCACCTTGCTCACGAGCACGAGCACCCGCCGCAGCGGCGCCGAAGAGCCGACAATCTCCTCGAACATCGAGGTCTGGCTGACTTCGTCCCGAAGGGCGATGTTCTCCTTGTAGAGCTGGTCTTTGAGCTTCTGCAGCTCCTGTTCCGCGCGTTTGCGGGCGTCGATGTCCGTGAACGTGCCGTACCACCGGAGGATCGCCCCCTTGTCGTCCCGAAGAGGAACGGCGCGGGTCAGGAACCACCGATATGTCCCATCCGCGCCGCGGACCCGCATTTCCTGATCGGGGGCACGCCCCGCGGCGATGGCGTCCCGCCAGTCCTGCACGACGCGTTCGCGGTCCTCCGGATGGATCACTTTCGCCCACTCCCACATGAGGGTCTCGTCCTTGCGAAGACCCGTCTGCACGAACAAGCGGCCGGTGATGAAGTCGATGGCGCCATCCGGCCGGGCGGTCCAGACGAAGGCAGGGATCGTCTCGAGAATCGTCCGAAGCTCCCGCTCCGTGCTCCCGAGCGTCCCTTCCGCGCGCTTTGGCTCCTCCACGTCGATGCTCGAGCCCGTCCATCGAACGACCGTGCCGCGCTCGTCGCGCAGGGGCTGGAAGTGGTGCCGCATCCATCGGTACTCGCCCGTCGCCGTGCGGACGCGAGCCTCGGAGACCGACGGCTCACCGCTGGCCACCGACGCGTGTAAGCGGCGGAGATGCTCCTCTCGATCGTCCGGGTGGATGAAGTTCGTCCACCCCCAGCCCTCGAGCCCGTCGGGCGACGCGCCGACCTCGTCGAGCCAGCGCCGGTTGACGTAGTCGACGCCGCTGTCGGGACGCCCGCTGCAGATGAGCGCCGGCGCCACGTCGAGCACGAGCCGCAGATCCAGGTCCGGAGGCTTCATCTCCCTTGCGGAGTCCTTGTTGGACGGAGAGTCTACTTCCAGCCGCCCTTGAGACACGCAACCCCGCGCCTGGGCCGCCGGCGATTCGCCGTTGGTTGTACCCTCGACTCGCCAGGACCATCCGATTCCGAGATTTCCGATGACCGACACACCTCTCCACACCCTACTCGGCGCCGGTGGCTCGGTGGGAACTGCTCTCGCCAAGGAGCTCGTTGCGCGCGGGGCGCGCGTGCGGCTGGTCTCCCGGCGCGGGGTCCAGGAACCGGGGACGGAGTCTCTGCGCGCCGATTTGACCCGGCAAGACGAAACGATCGAGGCCATCCAGGGCTCGTCCGTCGTCTACCAGGTCGCGGGCCTTCCCTATCGCGCCTCGGTCTGGGCCGAGCAGTGGCCGGCGGTGATGTCGAACACGATCGAAGCGTGCAAGCGGGCCGGCGCGGCGCTCGTTTTTCTCGACAACGTCTACATGTACGGCCGGGTCGACCGGCCGATGACCGAAGAGACGCCGTACAACCCGTGCAGCCGCAAGGGCGAAGTCCGGGCCCGGATCGCCGGGCAGCTGCAGGAGGAGATGAAGAGCGGCGCAGTGCGTGCCTGCATCGCGCGGGCCGCCGACTTCTACGGTCCTCACGCCGACCGGTCCGCGGTTCCGCACCTCCTCGTGCTCGCCAGGCTCATGGCCGGCAAGGGGGCCCAGTGGCTCGTCGACGCCTCGCTCCCGCATTCCCTGGGGTTCACGCTCGACTCGGCCCGCGGGATGGCGCTTCTCGGCGAGCGGCCGGAGGCGCTCGGGCATGTCTGGCATCTCCCCGCGTTCGATCCGCCGATCGACGGGAAGACCTTCGTGGACCTGGCGGCGAAGGAGATCGGCGTCCTGCCCCGGCTCTCCGTCCTCAAGCCGTGGATGCTCCGGCTGGCCGGCCTCTTCAACTCCGACATCTCCGAAACGGTCGAGATGCTCTACCAGTACGAGCGCGAGTACCGGTTCGACTCGACGAAGATCACCCGCGCTTTTGGCATCACACCGACGCCGTATTCGGAGGGAATCCGCGAAGCCGTCGCCTGGCTGAAGCGCCGCTGAACGAGCATCGACCGTTAGCTCGGGAGACACGCGTCCGTTCTCCGCGCGGGAAGGGATCGTTCAGCTCTTCGGGAGCGGCGTCATGTGTCCCATCTTCCCTGCCTGAAACCGCGCAAAGGCAACGTCGATCTGCGACTGGTCGTTCATGATGAAAGGTCCATGCATGAGGACCGGCTCGCGTATCTCGGGGCCTGAGAGGATAAGGAACTGGGCGGGTTGAGACGCCAGGAAGACCACGCGCCCCCACTGCCGCCGTGGAGTGCCATCGCATGCTCAGCCTCCACGTTCCGTTCGCCGTTGTCTGCGTACACGGCGACTGCGCCGGACAGGATGTAAACGAGAGCGTTGTGACCACTCTTGTAGGGCCGCAATGGGAATTGCCAGGGGCTGCGACGCGCACAGACCAGATTCTCGCCCCGTAGACGGGCATTCCTCCGAGCGGCGGTTTAGGTTCGAGTAATCGACCCTTTCCCTGAAGGCTCCCCGGGCTGATGTCTCAGAGCGCGGTGGTCCGGGACTACCGGGCGCTGGAAACCGGACGGCGGCGGGCGAACCGGCTGGTCCTAACCGTCGCGGGCTGAGGAGCTTGGTGCGGCCGACCCTGTCTTCCCCTCGGGAGCCCAAGCCGCCGTGCTTGTTTCAAGAGCCGTCTGAAGGGGCACTCACGACGATCAGCGAATGGGTCTGGAGAGGGTCGATGTGTGCGCACCAGGACGGAGAACGCCGGTGAATCCCTCGTCCCTGCGCGCCAACGCCCGCCGCAATTCCCATTGCGCCCCTACACTACCCCAGATGGAAATGGGCGAGGAACCGCGCCCTGAGCACGCGAACCACCGCCGATCTTTGGTCCCTGCACGGCCGCCGCAATTCCCACTGCGCCCCTACACCTGCCGGTGGATCTCCGGGATCGCGACGTTTCCGCCGCCGAA
>CALAQS010000290.1 GCA_937888435.1 uncultured Acidobacteriota bacterium | reverse complement strand
TGCGCCGTCACCATGGGACGGGGGTCGGGACGATCGCTCGCGGGCTGAGCGAGTGCCCAAGGCGCAGCGAGGACCAGCAGGAGCGGAAGAGCGAATGGTGTCACACAGGCGGGCGCGCGGGATGCTCCCATATCTCATCTCCTTGAGGCTTCAAAGTTGTGGTGGACTGCTGTTTTCGTGCGGCCGATTCCGGAGTGGAACATGTAGCGCGCTCATGACGACGGTGCGTAGCGCGTCTAAAGGCGGAGTGATGCGTTCGTAATGTTTGCGCTGGGGCGGGGATGCAGCTCAGGCCGCAGCAGGGAGCACGTGCCGCGACGGCATGAGGTGCGTGCCCGGGCCGAGGCGGGCGCGATGACCCTGCCAGTCGACCTCGCGCGAGACGTAGGGCACGACCTGTGTCGCAAACTGGAAGAGGTCCTTGGCGGGGAGGAGAAGGAGCTGCGCCGCCGTGAGGTCTGCCCGGGTCGCCCGCGCGAGGACGAAGCCCTGCGAGAGCCGAAGAAGGAGGATGGCGCCCGCGGCGGCGAGCGGCAGAGGCGGGAGGCCTGATGGCCCGAGCGCCGCGCCGCCGCAGGCGAGGAGGGAAAACGGAAGCGGATTGAGGAGGAGCTCACCCGTGTACGTCAGCTTCGAAAAGGAAAACCGGATCTTTCCCCAGCGCGCCTGGCGGTCCAGAGCCCGTCCGAGGGAACGAGTCACCGTCACGTTGCGGACGACCACGGTCGACAGCGCGATTCGAAAGCCCGCCGCCTTCACCGCACAGCCGATGGCCTGGTCCTCCGCGAGGACGTGCGTGAACGCGGCGAAGCCTCCGATCGCGTCGTGAGCGGCCCGCGTCAGCGCCATGGACTTGCCCACGACGCACGCCACGCCGCCGGCCGCGGCCAGAATCGTGCCGGGCAGGACGAACGTGAGGAGGTGAAGGCTCTCGATCACGGCGCCGAACGAGCGCGCGCCGGCGCCCGTGAAGGCGTTCGACACGCAGCCGACCGCGGGGTCGTCGAAGGCGGCCACGGTCGAGGCGACGTCGCCGGGCTCGACGCGCACATTCGAGTCGGAAACGAAAAAGATGTCGCCTCGGGCGGCGCGCGCCGCCGCGACGAGCCGTTCGACTTTCGGGTTCGAAAGAGCGATGCCGGTTCCTCCGCCCACGACGAGGCGGAACGGCGCTTCGGGAAAGCGGGCCATCGCGCGGCGGGCGGCGGCGACTGCGGGATCGTCCTCGCATGCGGCCGAGAGGACGACCTCGTACCCGACGCCCGTCAGGCGCGCGAACGACGCGAGGTTCTCCTCGAGGCCGTCGTCAAGCCCGGACAGCGGCTTGAGGATCGAGACGCGGGATGGGGTCGCGGTGAAAGCGGCCGGCCGGGAATCGTTCGCGGCCGGCTCGCGCCGGCCTCCGGCGAAAGGGCGTATCTTCCGATTTCTTTTCCGGAGAAGCCGGACGACGAGGCCCGTCTGGACGGTCGTCAGGAAGGCTCCGATTGCGGCCACGGCGAGAAGTGCGGTCGTGAGAGTCATGGCGGTCACGCGGTCGCCGGCTCGATGAAGCCGGGGATGACGGTGCACGGGCGAAGCGGCTCGGTTTCGTCGGGGATGCGTGCCGCTGCGGGGAACGGGTCGGGGAGGCGCGTGACGCCAAGGCCCACCCCGGCGCGGAGAGACGCGAGAATCGCGTCCGGGCGCTTGTCGCAGCTCATGAGCGTCTTCCACGCGTAGAGGTGCGGGCGGTCGTGGAAGTCGCTGTTGCCGACGTACGGGAGGCGCGCACGAGAGACCTGCGGGAAGAGGTCCCAGCGGCACGCGAGCTCCCAGAGGTCGATGAGCGACGAGATTTCGCGGCGCCTGTTCCAGAGGTAGAACGTGTTCGCGAACCAGTCCGACTGCTCGTTCGGATGGCACGCCACCGTCACCGCGCCGGCTTCGCGGGCGCGCGTGAGCATCTCCTCGACCGGACCGTCCGCCGGGACGAAGCTGTCGAGGCCGAGCGCGAGGGCGTGGGCCGAGCGCTTTCCCGTGAGCGCGTTACGCGTGAGCTCGCAGCCGGCGAGGACGACCATGCGGTACGCGTCCCAGGCGCGCCGCGCCTCGCTCTCGATCTCGGCGCGGTAGGCTTGGAAGTTGTCCCGCGTGATCGAGAGCCGGCAGCCGTGCGCGATTTTCCCGAGGAGCGAGTCTGTGTCGACGACGTGGTCGGTGATGGCGATCGCGTCGTGGCCGGAGCGCCCGAAGAGGTCCACGATCTCGGGGATCGACAGGCGTCCATCCGACCAGGTCGAATGCACGTGGAAATCGGCCAGCAGCATGGGTCGCCTCCTCCCCGCGAAAGATGGGCCCCGGGAGTGCGGAGGGGATGAACCGGCTGTTCAGGCAAGGTTAAATGTGCACAGATTTCTGTGCACGAGTTCCCCGCAACGGAAGCGAAAGGAACGACTTCCCGATTTCGCGGAAGACCCCCGTCGAAGGCCGCGGGCGGCGCTCGAAGGTCTCGCGATCGACGGCGAAGAGACCGAACTTCGGGCCGTAGCCGTCCAGCCACTCGAAGTTGTCGAGGAGCGACCAGTGAAGGTAGCCCGCGACTGGAACGCCCGCGGCTTCGGCCTCGGCGAGGGCCGCGAAGTGGGACTCGAGGAACGCGGGGCGAAGCGCATCGGCGCCGTCGGCGAGGCCGTTCTCCGTGACGAGGACCGGAAGGCCGAGCCGGCCCGCGTCGCCGAGAAGGGCCGGGAGGGACGCGGGAGCGATCTCCCATCCGTTGTCGGTGAGGCCCCGCCCCTGCCGATCGCGATACGCGAAGCCGGTGAGGACGCGCGTCGCCGCCGGGAAGCGCACGTGAAGGCGCGAGTAGTAGTTGACGCCCACGAGGTCGAGGGAACCTGGGAGCGCGTCGCGGCGCCCTTTGAAGCGCGTGAACGGCGGGATCCAGAGATTCCACCGCCCCGTCGCGAACGCCTCGAGGAACGCCGTGTTGTAGAGCCGGCGCGCGTGCCGGGCGAGAAGCGCGTCGAGCGGATTCCCCGGGCGATCCGCGACAAAATCCATCATGTTGTGCGCGACCCCGATCGCGGCGCCGGGCGCTTCCTGGCGCAAAACGCCCGCGGCCTCCGCGTGCGCCGCGAGGATGTGGTCGAGAGCGCGCCCCGCAGCGCGCGAGTCGGCGAGGCCTGGCGGGATCTGACCGTCGAGAAAGCCTCCGAGGAGCAGGACGAGCGGCTCGTTGAACGGGAGGAAAAGCCGGACGTGAGGAGAGAGGGCGCGCGCCGTCTCCCGGGCGAAGCGCGCGAAGGCGTCGACCGAGGCAGGCGAAGTCCAGGGTGTCTTCTCGTGGAACCATCGGGGGTGGGTGTAGTGGTGGAGCGTCACGACCGGCTCGAGGCCGAGCGAGACGAGGCGCTCGACGAAGCGCCGGTAGCGCGCGAGGGCGGCTTCGTCGAAGACGCCCCGGCGCGGCTCGACGCGGCTCCACGACACGGAGAACCGGAAGGCGTTCGCGCCGAGGTTGGCCGCGAGCGCGGCGTCCTCCTCGTATCGGCGCCACGAGTCCGCCGCGCGGCCACACGTGCCGCCTTTCGTGCGGCCGGCGGCTTCCCAGTCCGTCCAGTCGCACGGATCGCCGCCCTCGACCTGGTAGTGGGACACGGCGACTCCGAAGAGCCGCGGGCGATCAGGGAACGGGAAGGCGCTCACTTCACGTCAAGATAACAGGGCTACGATACGGTCGAGACGATCAAGAATGGCGGCGAAGAACATCGCGGCGATCGACGTGGGTTCGAACTCGATCAAGCTCCTCGTCGCGCGACGCGATCCTTCGGACGGCGGCCACTGGTCCGAGATCCTGCGCGAGAAGGAGATGGTGCGGCTCGGGCAGGAGACGCTCGCGTCGGGATCGCTCTCGGAAGAGGCCATGGCCGACGGGATCGACTGCCTCGTGCGCTATGCGGCGCTCGCGCGCGCCGCGGGGGCCGGCGCGATCACGGCGGTCGCGACGTGCGCGGTGCGTGAGGCCGCGAATGGGGACGAATTCGTCAAGCGCGTGCGCAAGGAAACCGGGCTTCGCCTCGTGGTGATCTCCGGCGAGGAGGAGGCACGGCTCATCACGCGTGCCGTGCGCTCGGAGCTGCCGCCTTCGTGCGACCCGCTCCTGGTCCTCGACATCGGCGGCGGGTCTACCGAAGTCGTCGTGGCGAAAGGCGACCGGATTCTCCTGGCCGAGAGCCTCGATCTCGGAGCCGTGCGTCTGACGGATCTCTTCGTCTCGTCCGACCCCCTCTCGGCGAAGGACGAGCGGCGCCTGCGACGCGCGGTGAGGAGCCGCCTCGAGCGCCTCCGCAAGCCGGTGCGCCGTGCGAAGGTCAAGACCGCGGTCGGAACGTCGGGCACGATCCTCGCGGTCGCCGCGATCGCCGCAGAGCTCCGCGGGCGATCGCCGGCCGGAGCGGGCCACCGGGCGCTCGACCGCAAGGACGTGACGCGGATCGCGAGCCTGCTCGGAAAGACGACCGCGAGGCAGAAGCTTCACATCCCCGGGCTCGAGGCCGACCGGAGGGACATCGTGACCGCGGGAGCGATTCTCCTCGAGGAGCTGCTGCGCGTGTTCGAAGTGGAAGCCCTCCTCGTGTCGGACCGCTCGCTCCGCGACGCGCTCGTCCTCGAGGCGCCCGCGGCGGCGGGGCGACGGCGGAACGCGGAGTGGAACATCCGCCGCGAATCCGTTGCGCGCCTCGGCAAGCGCTCGGGCCTGTCGCGAGTCCACGCCGGCCGCGTTCGGGACCTCGCGCTCGCGCTCTTCGACCAGACCCACAGCCTTCATCAGCTCACCGCGCTCGAGCGCGAGTGGCTCGAGCACGCCGCCGTGCTGCACGACATCGGCCTGTCGGTCGCCTACGCGCGCCACCACCACCACTCTCACTACCTGATCCTGCACGGCGACCTGAAGGGCTTCACGCAGGCCGAGGTGGAGCTGATCGCCCTCGTGGCCCGGTACCACCGCAAGGCGCCTCCTCTCGACACGCACGAGCCCTTTCGGGCGCTCGACCCCTGGAAGAAGCCCGTCGTCGAGAAGCTCGCGGCGCTCCTGAGGGTCGCCGACGCGCTCGACCGCACGCACCGCGGGCTCGTCAAGCGGATCCGCGTGACGTTCCGCGGCAAGCGCGCTCACATGGCCCTGTCCGCGCGCCAGCCGCTGGACCTCGAGCTGTGGGCGCTGAGGAAGAAAGGCCGCCTTTTCGAGAGGACTTTCGGCGTGGACCTCGTCGCACGCGCCGTTGTCGGATAATCGCGGGGTGATCCTCGCCTTGATCGTATTTCTCGCCGCGCAGGCAGCTTCGGCCACGCCTACCGCCACGCCCACCGCGACGCCCGCGACGCCGACTCCCTTCCCCACGCCAACACCCGTGGCGGCCGCGGATCCCTATCACCCGCGGTCGCTGGCGGAAATCGCGCGCGAGCGCCGGCTCGGCCGCCTCTCGAGTTCCGGTGCGGTCGTCGTCACGACGCCCGAGCCCGAGCCGGTCCAGTCCGGATCACCCCCGGCGCGCCGCCTGGGGCCGGTGCGGGTGGAGGACGTTCAGGAAAACGGCGCCGTGACGGACGGCTTCGTCTCGGTCTACGGTACGGTCCGCAATACCGGCCGCATGGCGGCGTGCCGGGTGACGATCTTCCTGAGGCTGTACGACGATCATGGAGTCCTGCTCTCGACGGGGGAGACGACGACCGACCTCAAGATCGTGGAACCAGGGGAGGCCGTCGCATTCGGGGGAATCGTCAAGGCGCCTGCGGGCGTGCGCGGCTCGCGCGAGCGGAAACCGGACCCGCTCGTCGACGGCACGGCCTCGACGAACTGGCAGCGCGTGGGCCGCGTCGAGGCCGAGATCACGGGCGTGAGCGAGGAGTGCTCGTGAGCCTCGCCGCCCTCGCGCTCGTGCTTCTTCAGGCCGCTGCGGCCGTACCGGACGCGACGCCGACGCCGACGCCGACGCCCACGCCGACGCTGCGCGGCCTCGTCCAGCCCCGCACGCTGCAGGACGTCGCGCGCGAGCGGCGCCTGAAGACCGGTCCGGACGCGAAAGGCACGGGCGCGACGATCACGCTCGGCCCCGCTCCCGGCGCGACGCCAGCCTCCACGCCCGTTTCCACGCCCTCCGCGTCGCCCGCGGCGAGCGGGGACGCGCCGGCCAGCGATGCGCCGATCGCCTCGGAACTGCGCGTCGTGGACGTCTCGAACGACGGGGTCGTCGATCCCGCCGGCCTCGTGCGCGTTTCGGGTACGGTCCGCAACGGGGGAGACCAGACGGTGTGCGGCGTTGTGATTCTCTTGAGGATTCTCGACAGCAAAGGCAACTACCTCGCGTCCGCCCAGACCGCGCCGGACGTGAACATCCTGCCGGCGAGAGAGACGTCGAGCTTCCATGCGAGCGTCCAGGCTCCGCCGGGCGTTCGGGGCGCGCGCGTGGACCCCGACCGCCGGGATGTCACGGATGGAAGCACGACGATGGCGGGCGACTGGAAGCTCCTCGGCGGCAGCGAGGCGAAGGTCGTGGACGCGTCTGCCTGCCCGAAATAAGGTTCAGCGCGTGGGCGGACGGCCCTTGGCGAGCAGCTTCTTCGTCTGGATGTAGCCGCTGAGGATGCGCAGCGTCGCGGCCCGCGTATTCGGGTTGCGGCTGAAGATGGCGGTCGTGGCCTCCGGGCCCGCAGCCTTGTTCTGCCAGACGAAATCCTCGATGAACTTGTTCGGCTGCTCGGGTTTGCCCCATCCGGCGTGGAGATCCTTCAGGACCCGGTCGGCCGACGAGGAAGGCATCTCGATTAAAACCTCCGCGAAGCGGTTTTCCCAGAACTCGTAGACGATCTTGTCGACGGACGCGCCGCCCCACGTGAGATCGTCGTTCGCGATCCAGCAGAACTTCGCTTCGGCGTGCTCGTCGAGGACCTCCATCTGCGGCCCCGGCCCGTCGCCCCACTTCAAGTCCCTGAAGCCGGGTTTCATCCCGCCGCTCGCGCCGCTCTTCCCGCCGAAAAGCCCCACCGCGTCTCCTCCGAAAGGAAGAGGATAGCGCGTCCGGGCCGGTGCGGCCCGCCCTGGTGAAGGCCGCCCGACGGTCGCGGTCTACGCTCCCGTCTTCAGCGCCACGTCGAGGAGGTCCATGTCCACGCGCGGCATCGCGTCGCCTTCCGCCCGCCGGCGCTCGACCTCCGTGCGGACGAGAGTCGCTTTTGCCGGGCTCTGGCGGAGAGCGTTCACGGCGCCGACCGTGATCGAGTAGACGCCACAGACAGGGCATCGCAACTCGATCTCGGCGGTCGCGCTGCGGGCTCCGAGCGCGGTTCCGCCGCAGAGAAGACAGGCCATGTCCACGATCGAC
>CALAQS010000289.1 GCA_937888435.1 uncultured Acidobacteriota bacterium | reverse complement strand
AAACGAAGGGGAACGTGTCGCGCGCCGCCGAGCGCCTCGGCCTCGACCGCACCACCCTCCATCGCAAGATGAAGGCGCTCGGGCTGGACGGGGAGTAGGACGGGACGGCGTGACGCGCCTCGCGTTCGCCGGAGAGACGCGTCATGTCGCGCGCTTGCTCTTGGTCGCCGCTCCGAATCTGAGGATGAAGATGTCTCCGGTTCTTCGCCCCCGCGTATAGAACAGCTTCGTCCCGTCGCGGGAGATCTTGGGGTAATCGAGGTAGAGGTCGACGCCCGGGAAGTCGGTTACTTTTTCAGGAAGCGCACTCTTCCAATCCTGCGCGGAGCCCGGCACGCGAAAGAGGTTCTTGTGGTTGGGCTGGAAGTAGAGCCAGCGCCCCAAAGGCGAGAAAGAGGGGTGGTTCGCCGCGAAGGGCGCCGTCACGATGAGGCGTGGCGTGCCGCCGGCGACCGGTATCGCCGCGATCTCATTAGTGCCACGCTCGATGGGGCGAGCGTCACTTCTTGATCCCCGAAAGCCAGTTCGCGATGACTCGGATGCCGGAATCCCGCCCGGCAACCGGCTGGAGCACGAGAAACCGCCCGTCTGGAGCGATCTCGTAATCGAAGGTATCGTCGCCTTCGAACAGGTCCGCGGCGAAGAGAGACGTGGGCGCGTCGGACTCGAATCCGCGATTGGTCCGGACGGAAGCCGACATCACCGCATGCTCCGACAAAAAGAAAATCTCGCGCCCGTCGCGGCTCCAACGCGGGGCCTTACCGCCCGTGCGCGAGACCTGCCATGCCGTCCCGGGTCCCGGAAAAGGTCGAACGTACACCTCGGGCCTCCCGGACTCTGTTGCGACATAAGCCACGAAGCGCCCATCGGGTGAGAACCGCGGCGCGGACTCGGAGAACGGGTCAGTCAGAAACCGAAAGGGCTTCTTCTTGTCTGTTAGCGGCAAGACCCAGATGACCGCCTGCTTGCTGACGAGCTCGGTATAGAGCAGGAATCGTCCGTCCGGGGAAATGTCACTTGGAAACTTGACGCCGTCGCTGTGGAGAAGAAGGCCGTTCTTCCCGTCGGCAGGGTCCAGCCAGAAAAGGTCCGGCACATTCCCTCCGACATCGGCGCAATAGACGATCCGGCGGCCGTCGGGAAACCACACGGGGGCGGCCTCGGACACCGGCTCGAACGTTGCCCGCGCCGTCGTCGCGCGCTTCATGTCTTCGATCCAGATGTCGTATGTGCCCAGGCGCGGATCGAGCTGGGCGAACGCCAGACGATCGCCGGCCGGCGAAAAGCGAGGCGAGGTGTACGACGCGTCCGGTCGAACTGGGCCCAGCTCCTTACCGGACCGTGCGACCCAGGTCAGCCGGGTCGCGGGCCGCTCCTTGAACGCCAGGACCGGAGCGTGCTCCGCGACCGCAAAGCCGGCAGCGAAGGTCGGAGCGTACGTCAAGATCTCCGGAGCGACCGCGAACGGCTCGCCGCGAAAGAGCGCGCGATCGGCATCGAACGCCTGGGCAAAGAGCGCCCCCTCGCGAGTGAACAGGAGGTGACCGGTCGGCGAATAGCCGAACCGCGATTCGGTCGGAGCGACGAAACGCACGGTCTTCGAGCCGAGCTCGCCCAGCCAGATCTGACGCTGGTCGTTCGGCCAGGGGTTCCCCGCCTCGCTCACGTACAGGAAATGCTTTCCGTCGGGCAAGAACATCGGCCAGGTCTGCCAGTGCTCGTGCCGCATGGAATCCAGTTTGGTCGCGTCGGTGGAGGCTCCTCCCGCGGCCGCGACCTCATGGAGCACCGGGCTGCCCGCGCCCCACGTGGAAAAAAGAATCGCGCCGTCGGGGCTCCAGGTCCCGGCGGCTCCGTTCGGAGCGTCGCAGATCGTGATCGCGGGCCCCCCCGAAAGATCGACTCGTTTGAGCTTGCCGTCGGAGAAGAAGGCGAGATTCCTTCCGTCCGGAGACCAGAAGGGGGACTCGGCACCTTGCGTCCCGGGGACCGCCCGGGAATCGATCGCGTCTAGCGATCGGACGTAGATCTGTCTGGTCGCCGCGGTCGAACCGAGGAACGCGAGCGCGCTGCCGTCGGGAGAGAGGGCGAAGAGCGTCTTAACGGGGTCCAATTCGGAGGAGACGACCGACTCCGGCAGCGAGACCTTGAATTGGATCGCCCGGTCGAAGGCGACGGGAGGTGTCCGGGAGTGCAAGAGAAGAGCCGCCGCCAGGCCGGCGCCAACGATCGCGGCGGCGGCCCACGCAAGGCGTTCGCGTTTCTTGCCCGCTCGCTGGGACACGGGAGCCTGCGCGGCGGCGCCCCCCTGCGCGATCCAGTGGAGCTCCTTGCGGAGATCCCCCGCGCTCTGCCAGCGCTCTTCCGGGTCCTTCGCCAAACAGCTTTGAACGACCCGATCGAGCGCCAGCGGCGTCATCGATTGGACCGAGGAAACGGGTTTCGGATCGTCCCGGAGAATCGCCGAAATCAGCGAGGCCTGGCTCGCCCCGGAGAACGCCTTCCTCCCCGTCGCCATCTCGTAGAGCACCGCGCCGAACGCGAAGATGTCACTGCGCCCGTCGGCCTCCTTCCCCTCCAGCTGCTCCGGCGACATGTACTGGAACGTCCCCAGGACCGTCCCCGCCTGCGTCACGGGCGAAGCCTGCGTCGGAAGAGAAGTCAACTGCGGGCCTCGGGCGGGCGCCGTCGCCTTGGCGAGACCGAAGTCGAGGAGCTTCACGCCCGACTTCGTGAGCATCACGTTGCCGGGTTTCAGGTCTCGGTGCACGATCCCCTGCCGGTGCGCCTTGTCCATCGCGTCGGCGATCTCGATCCCGTAGCGCAGCGTCTGCTCGAGCGGCAGCGCCCCCTTCGACAGCCTGTCTGACAGCGTCTCTCCCTCGAGCAGCTCCATGACGAGATACTCGATCTCCCCTTCTCGCCCGACGTCGTAAAGCGCGCAGATGTGCGGGTGCGAGAGCTGCGAGATCGTCTTCGCTTCCCGTTCGAACCGATGGCGCACCTCGGGCGACGACGCCATGTGCGTCGGCAGGACCTTCACCGCCACCGTCCGCTCCAGCCGCGTGTCCCGCGCCCGGTACACCTCTCCCATCCCGCCCGCGCCGAGGGGGCTGAGAATTTCGTACGGACCTAACTTGGTGCCGGAGACCAGACTCATGAGCTACTCTCGTCGGCAGATCGACATCGAGGCGTCACGTCGGGAGCAAATCGAGAGTTATCTGAACGGCGTTCTCGACGCTGGCCAGTTCCTCTTTGGTCAGGCTTCCGATCCTCGAACGGAGGCGCGCCTTGTCTATCGATCGAATCTGATCGCCGAGGACTCGGGCGGGGGCGCTGCGGACTTCGATCCGCGCTTCACCGGGATAGAGCGACTCGACGTTGCTCGTGATCGGGAGGACGACGACGCGGGATCCGTACCGGTTGCAGGAGTCGTTCGAGATGACGACCGCCGGTCGCGTCTTCCGGATCTCCGTCCCGAGTGTCGGGTCGAGGGCGACCCAATAGACGTCGCCGCGGCGCGGCGCACGTTTCACGCGGGCCAATCCTCGACCTCGGTCCTGGACCATTCGGACGCAAGCCCCCGACGCCACGGCTCGTGCGCTGCCGCCTTGTAGGCGGCATCCAGCGTCGCCCGATCCGGATGGATCCTTGAGCGGACGGCCGCTTCGATGAATGAGCTAATCCGCTTCGGGGGCAGCTCTCTCTTCAGCCTCTTGTAGAGCGCTTCATCCATCGTGATGTTCAGGCGAACCGACATGGTTCCCTCCCCAGACGATTCTGTATTATATACATCATTCCTCGTCTGCCAGGAGCGAGTTTCTCCTCAGCGTTTGCGGCGTGGAGCGACACGTTCGGCCTCCGGGATGCGCTCGAGAGGCGCCTCGGAGTCGGCGAGCGCCCAGGCGAGGGCCGCCATCGCCTCGACTCCGGTGTTCAGCTCCTCGCGGTCGATCTTGTCGAACGTGTCGTCGGCCGAATGGTGGATGTCGAAGTACCGCGCGGAGTCCTGGATCGGCGAGAAGAGCGGCACGCCGGCGG
>CALAQS010000288.1 GCA_937888435.1 uncultured Acidobacteriota bacterium | reverse complement strand
GCCGGGGCATCTTTCCGAAGAAAGCATGAGCAGACGGCAGGCCCCGCCGCGCGGCGCGCGCGAGACCGTGTTCTGATCCTCGCCAAGGACCAAAATCAGTCCATCTGCCTTCTCAGGAACGTCGGGATGTCGAAAATGTCCTCGCGCGGGTCGCGCACGTTGATGAGGTTCACGCCGTAGCCCTGATCCTCCGGGATCGGCGTCTCGGGAGCCGTGCGCACGCGCTCCCTCTCGGCTGCCGGCCGCGCACCGCTCGGCGTGACGGGCAGCGAAACCTCGCGGCGCGAAGCGAGCGCCGCCGGCGCGTCGAAACCCGTCGCGATGACGCTGATCTTGACCTCGTCCTTCATGTCCTTGTCCAGGACGAGGCCGAAGATGACGTTCGCCTCCTCGTCCGCCGCCTGCTGGATGATCGCGCACGCCTCGTTCACCTCGGCGAGCGTGAGGTCGTCGCCGCCGGTCACGTTGATGAGGATGGCGCGCGCGCCCTGGATGGACTGCTCTTCGAGGAGCGGGTTCGAGATCGCGCGCTGCGCGGCCTCGACGGCCCGGTGCTCGCCCGACGCCGTGCCCGTGCCCATGAGAGCCATGCCCATGTTCTCCATGACGGTCTTCACGTCGGCGAAGTCGAGGTTCACGACGCCGGGCACCGTGATGAGGTCGCTGATGCCCTGTACGGCCTGCCGGAGCACGTCGTCCGCGATGCGGAACGCCTCCCAGGTCGTCACGTTCCGCTCCACGAACGAGTAGAGGCGCTCGTTCGGGATCGTGATGAGCGTGTCGACGTACTCGCGCAGCTCCGCGATGCCGTCTTCGGCGTAGCGCAGCTTCCGACGCCCTTCGAAGGAGAACGGCTTCGAGACGATGGCGACGACGAGTGCGCCCGCTTCGGACGCGAGCCGCGCCACGATCGGCGCCGCGCCCGTGCCCGTCCCGCCACCCATGCCGGCCGTCACGAAGACCATGTCCGAGCCCGTGAGGACCTGCGTGATCCTCTCGGCGTCCTCGAGCGCGGCATTGCGGCCGACCTCGGGGTTCGATCCCGCGCCCATGCCTCGCGAAGTCGTGAGGCCGAGCTGGAGCTTCGTCGAGGCGCGGTTCACGCGCAGCACCTGGAGATCGGTGTTCGCGGCCACGAACTCGATCCCTTTGATGCCGGCCTGGATCATGCGGTTGACGGCGTTGCCGCCGCCCCCGCCCACGCCCACGACCTTGATCTTCGCGGGAGGAGGAACCTCGTCATTCAGGGAGATCGGGAGCGACGGCCCGGGCTCGTCGTCGAAAAGGATCATGTTCTTCCCTCCATCGATATCACAGAGCGGTTGACGCGGGAAATAAGTTCTTGAGGGAGCCTTTGAGCTTCTCGAGAAGGCCCGGACCGGTGCTGCGCGAGCGCTTCCTCGACGCGGCGGCCGTGCCGCGGCCGTAGAGCAGGAGACCCGCCGCACAGGCCCATTCCGGCGAGGCGATGACGTCCGTCAGCCCGCCGAGGCCGCGCGGCACACCCCGGCGCACGGCCACACCGAGAACCTGCTCGGCGACCTCCATGAGGCCGTCCAGCTCGGCGCCGCCGCCCGTCAGGACGAGTCCGGCGCGCAGCTCGCCCGCGGGAACCTCCCGGACCGACTCCTCCCAGAGCAGCGTGAGAAGCTCCTCGGCGCGCGGCTGGAGAATCTCGGCGATCTCGCGCCGCTTGACGGGATGGACGCCGCGCCCGCCCGTGAGCGGCACGTCGAGCGACTCGCTTTCGCTCACGAGCGCGGCCATCGCCGCGCCGTACTTGCGCTTGAGCCGCTCGGCGTCGGGCACGGGGGTCTTCAGGACGACCGCGAGGTCGTTCGTGAAGTGGTCCCCGCCCACGGGCAGGACGGACGTGTGCGCGAGCGCTCCATGGCGCCAGACGGCGACTTCCGTGGTCCCGCCGCCGATGTCGGCGAGGACGACGCCCAGCTCGCGCTCGTCCGGAGTCAGCACCGCTTCGCTCGCGGCGAGCGGCTCGAGCACCATCTCGATCACCTCGACGCCCGCTCGGTTCACGCAGTTCAGGAGGTTCTGCGTCGTCGCGACGGCCACGGTGACGACGTGGACGTCGGCCTCGAGCCGGCTGCCCACCATGCCGAGCGGGTCGGCGACCCCGTCCTGCCCGTCCACGACGAACTCGCGCGGGAGGACGTGGAGGATCTCGAACTCCGAAGGAATCGGCACCGAGCGCGCCGCGTCGAGCGAGCGCTGAATGTCCTCGCGCGTGATCTCGCGGTTCTTCGCGGCCACCGCGACGACCTGCCGGCTGTTGAACGACTTGACGGCCGGCCCGGCTACGCCCACGACCGCGCGCTCGATCTGGGCGCCAGCCATGATCTCGGCTTCCTCCGTCGCGCGCTTGATCGCATCGACCGTGACGGGCACGTCGATGATGGCGCCCTTGCGCGCGCCCTTGTGCGCGGCGGTGCCCTTGCCGATGATGTCGATGCGGCCCGTCGCGTCCGGTTCAGCGATGAGGGCGCAGACCTTCGTCGATCCGATGTCGAGGCTGACGAGGTACGAAGCGGGTTTCGGCATCCAAGGTCCTCTCAGGTCTTCCCGCGCCCGGTGTCGCCGGGCGCTTTCAGCACGATGCGTCCCGCGAAGCGCAGGTCCGCCTCGGTCGCGGGCAGGGAATGGCGGTCGAGCTCCGGGCGGAGGGCGAGGAATGCGCGCCACAGCGGCGCGGCGCGCTTCGGCTCCGTGGCGTCGAGCCCGAAGAGGAGGCCCGCCTTGGCGATGCGGTCCGTCACGGCGAAGCCCTCGGGCACGAGGACGATGCCGGACACGCGCGCCAGGAGCTCGGGATCCTCCTCCCGAAGGACCTCGAGGAACCTCGCGCCGCGCGTGAGCGCCGCCGCGTCGGACGCGCCGGAGAGGACCACGAAGTCGTCGCTCTTCGAAAGCGCGCGGCCCGTGTACGGGCCGATGAAGCTGCCTCCGCGGTCGATCGTCCAGAGCTCGCCGTCCTTGTCGGCGCGCGCCACGAGCGCGACGGGCGGCCGTGCCACGACGTGCACGGCGATCGTGTCCGGCACGATGCGGCGTGCCGTCGCGGACGCGACCCACGAGCGCTTCGACAGCTCTGCCACCGGCTGGTCGAGATCGAGAAAGAGGAGCGGGCGTCCGATCCAGCCGTCCGTCAGCTCTTCCGCCTCGGACCGCCGCCCCTCCGGCACGCCCTCGAGGACGACGCGATTCACGGCGAAGCGCGGGTGCGTCCGCAGGAGGAGCAGGCCCGAAAGGCCGAGGATCACGAGGAGGAGGGAAACCACGGCCGGCACGAGCAGCTGCCGTCCCGCGCGGCGCCGCATGGGGCGCACGGTGCGGGAGGCGGGGAGGCGGTAGAACGAGCTCAAGTCTCTTTGCGCCCCTCGCGCTGCTGCGCTTTGTTCAGAAAGTCTTCTCCAAAACGATTCACGTCGCCCGCCCCCATCGTGAGCAGGAGATCGCCACCCTTGAGCTCTTCGTCCAGCGCTTTTCCGATCTCCGCGCGGTCCGCGATGTAACGCACGGCCCGGTGTCCGCGCGCCGTCGCCGCGTCGGCCACGAGCGCGCCCGTCACGCCTTCCCTCGGCGCTTCGCGCGAGCCGTAGACCGGCGCCACGAGCAGGACGTCCGCGTTCAGAAGGACCGCCCCGAAGGTCGCCGCGAAGTCTTTCGTGCGGGAGTAGAGATGCGGCTGGAAGAGCGCGACGATGCGCCGGTCCGGGTACGACTGGCGGGCGGCCGCGAGCGTCGCGGCCACCTCCGTCGGGTGGTGCGCGTAGTCGTCGACCACGACGATGCCGTCCCTCTCTCCTTTTTTCTCGAAGCGCCGGATTACGCCCGCGAATTCCTCGAGTGCGCGGGCGGCGATCCCGAACGGAATCGACAGCTCGCGCGCGACGGCGAGCGCGGCGAGCGCGTTTTTCACGTTATGGAGGCCCGGCACCTTGAGAGCGACGGCCCCCATGAAGTCGCGGCCCGCGGTCGCGATGAACCGCGAGCCCGTCCGATCCAGCACGAGGTCGCGCACCGTCACGTCGGCCTGAGGCGTCAGGCCGAACGTCACGACGCGGCGCGAGACGAGAGGCCGGATCTCCTGCACGTTCGGATCGTCCAGTCCGAGGATCGCGGCGCCGAAGAAGGGCACGCTTCGCGCGAAGCGCGCGAACGTCTCCTGGATGTCCGCGAGGTCGCGGTAGGTGTCGAGATGCTCGAGGTCGATGTTGTTGACGACCGCCAGCATCGGCGAGAGCGCCAGGAACGACCGGTCGAACTCGTCGGCCTCGGCCACGAGGTATTCCCCGTGCCCGAGCCGGGCCGTGCCCACCTCGCGCATGCGGCCGCCCACGATGATCGTGGGATCGAGGCCCGCCGCCATCAGGATCGCGCCGGTCATGGACGTCGTCGTCGTCTTGCCGTGCGCGCCCGAGATCGCGATTCCCCGCTTGACGCGCATGACCTCCGCGAGCATTTCGGCCCGCTTGATGACGGGAAGGCCGGCGGACCTCGCGGCGGCGACTTCCGGGTTGCTCTCGTTGACCGCGCTCGAATAGATGACGACGTCCGCGCCGGACGTGTTCTCGGCCCGGTGGCCCTGGTGCACCTCTATGCCGAGGCTCCTCAGGCGCGTGGTCGTCTCCCCGAGCGCCAGATCCGACCCGGTCACGTCGAGCCCGACGCTCTTCAGCAGCTCGGCGAGGCCGCTCATCCCGATGCCGCCGATCCCCACGAAATGGAGGCGCTTCACCCTCAGGAAATTCATGCCGCCTCCACCTCGAACAGCAGATCGCACAGCCGCGAAGCCGCGTCCGGAAGAGCCGAGCGGCGCGCCGCCTCGCCCATCTCGAGGAGGCGCGACGGGTCGCCCAGAAGCCCCGCGAGCGCCGCTCCGAGGGTCTCGTCCGTCGCCTCGGCCTCCGTGAGAACCACGGCCGCGCCACTCGACTCGAGCGCGCGGGCGTTCGCTTCCTGGTGAGCGTACGTCGCGGCGGCGAACGGCACGAGGAGCGCCGGGCGGCCGGCCGCCGCGATCTCGGCGATCGTCATCGCGCCCGCGCGCGCGACCACGAGATCCGCGGCCGCGTACGCGGCGGCCATGTCGTCGAGAAATTCGTGGACGAACGCGCGATCGGCGGGAAGGCCGAGCCTCGCGTACGACGTCACGACCTCACTGGCGTGGTCCTTTCCCGCCTGATGCACGACGTCGAAGGCGATCCCCGCCGCGGCGACGCGCGCCAGCGCGGGAGGCACGAGGCGATTCAGGATCTGCGCGCCCTGGCTGCCGCCGACGACGAGAATCCGGAGACGGCGATGTTTCTCTCGCGAGACGAGGGATGGGATCTCGAAAAAGTCTTTTCGGACCGGATTGCCCGTCACGATCGCTCCGGGCAGCGCCGCGGCTGCGCTTGCGGTGCCGACCGCGATGCGTTTCGCCACACGCGCGAGCAGGCGGTTCGTCAGGCCGGGGACCGCGTTCTGTTCATGAATCAGCGTCGGCACGCGGCGCGCCCACGCCGTCGCCACGAGCGGGCCCGAGGCATAGCCCCCGACGCCCACGACGGCGCGCGGGGCGTGCCGCGCGAGAAGGCGCAGCGAATCGAGGAACGCCAGGGGCAGCGCGAGGAATCCGTCGAGGCGCGCGCGCCAGCCCTTGCCCACGAGGCCCTTCGCGCGGACGAGCTCGAGGGGGAAGCCGGCCTTCGGCACGAGGGTCGTCTCGAGCCCGCGCGCGGTGCCCACGAATACGATGGGTGCACCCGGCCGCCGCCGCCGGATCTCGCCGGCCAGAGCGAGCGCCGGGAAGACGTGCCCGCCCGTCCCTCCGCCCGCGATGAGAAAGCCCCGCTCCGTCATGACGCGTGCTGCGAGAGGTTGAGGAGGATCCCGACCGCGAGAAGGTCGGCGAAGAGCGCCGACCCGCCGTACGAGAGAAACGGCAGCGGGATCCCCTTGGTGGGCAGGAGCGAAAGGACGACGGAGATGTTGACGAGCGCCTGCACGACGATCATCACGGAGAAGCCGATCCCCATAAGCCGCCCGAAGGAGTCGGGAGCGTTCGCGGCGGCGCGGACGCCGCGCGCGAAGAGGAAACCGAACAGCGCGAGGACGGCGGCGCAGCCGATGAGCCCCAGCTCCTCGCCCACGATCGCGTAGATGAAGTCCGTGTACGGATAGGGCAGGAAGAAGAGCTTCTGCTTGCCGTGCCCGAGGCCGAGGCCCGTGACGCCGCCCGTGCCGACGGCGATGAGCGACTGGATCGCGTGAAAGCCCCGGCCGAGGGGGTCTGCCTCCGGATGCAGGAACGCCATGAGGCGGTCGCGCCGGTACTGCGCCGTCCACACGAATGCCGAGAGCGTGGGCACGAGGAGCAGCGCCGAGCCGAGAAAATACTTCAACGGCAGGCCGGCGAAGAAGAGCATCGCGCCGGCGATCACGAAATACGTGAGGGCGGTACCGAAGTCGGGCTCGAGGAGGACGAGCCCCGCGAAAAGGGAGACGAGTCCAAGAATCGGGAGCAGGGTCCGCGTCGGATGCGTGACCTCCCGCTCCCGCCGCGACAGCAGCGCCGCGACCGCGATGACGAGTCCGATCTTCGCGAGCTCCGAGGGCTGGATCGACTTGACGATGCCGAAAGACAGCCAGCGCCGCGCGCCGTTGACGGGAGCTCGAAAGAGTACCGCCGCGAGCGCGCCCGCGAGGAGGACGAGCGAGGCGCCGATGAGGCGCGGGTCGTTCAAGCGGCGGTAGTCGATCGACATCGCCAGGAACGCGAGGGCCGAGCCGATGACGACGGCGATCGTCTGCTTGATCACGAAGAAGTAGGCACCGGCCGGGGCCGCGGAGGTCGGCAGGTAGATCTGCATCGCCGAGGCGCTGTAGATCATGAGCAGGCCCAGGAAGACGAGGAGCACGACGGACCCGAAGAGAAGGCGGTCGAAGGCGAGCTTCCGGGCCATCAGCGCCTTCCCGCGACGGTCCGCTCGGGGAGCGCTTTTACGAGCGACTCGAACACTTCACCCCGATGCTCGAAGTCGCGGAACTGGTCGAACGACGCGCAAGCGGGCGACAGGAGGACGGCGTCGCCCGGCTCCGCGTTGGAGGCGGCGTCCTCGACGGCCTTCTCGAGCGTCCCTTTGACCTCGAGCACGACGCCGGGCAGGCTTCCGAGCGCCTGCGCAATCGTGGGCGCCGCCACCCCGATGGCGAGGATTCGGCGGGCCTTGCGCACCGCGAGCGGGCCGAGCCGTGCGAAGTCGTCGCCCTTGTCCTTCCCGCCGAGGATGAGGTGCACCCTGTGGTCCTCGAATCCCTCGAGGCTCTTCAGCGTCGCGTCGACGTTCGTGCCCTTCGAGTCGTTCCAGTAGCCGACGCCGTTCACCGTGCGCACGAGCGCCGTCCGATGCGGCAGGCCGCGGAACGTGCGCAGCGTCTCGACGGCGGCTTCGGGCGTGACGCCGAGCGGCATCGTCGCGGCGAGGGCGGCGAGCGCGTTCTCGACGTTGTGAGCGCCCGGCAGTGCGAGATCCGACCGCTTCGCGACGATCCGCGGGCCCTTGCCCGTCACGTCCGCGAGAAAGAGGTCGTCGGCGAGCCACGTGCCCATGCCCGGCGAGTTTCGCCGCGAGAATGCGAGGCGTCGCGCGCGCGGCCTCACGCGCGCGACGAGCGGGTCGTCCGCGTTCAGCACGGCGACCTGCGCCTCGCGCTGATTTTCGAAGATGCGCGCCTTGGCCGCGCCGTAGTCGTCCATCGACCGGTAGCGGTCGAGGTGATCGGGCGTGAGGTTCAGGTGTACCGCCACGTCGGGCGCGAACCGCCGGATGCCTTCGAGCTGGAAGGACGACAGCTCGACGACCCACGTGCGCGGCGCGGTGCCGCTCCCGTTCGCCCCCTCCTTGGTCGCGAAGTGAATCCAGGGCGTCCCGAAGTTTCCGCAGGCCACCGCGTAATGGCCGGCGCTCTTCAGGAGCGCGGCGGCGAGCGCCGTGGTCGTGGACTTTCCGTTCGTGCCCGTGACGCCCACGACGACGCCCGGCAGGAGGCGCGAGGCCAGCTCGATCTCCGCCACCACGGGCAGCGCACGTGCCCGCGCCGCGTCGAAAATGGGCAGCGTCAGCGGGATTCCGGGTGACACGACAACGAGGTCGATGCCGTCGAGGAGGGACTCGGGATGCCCGCCGAGGACATACCGCACGCCGGGGCGTTCCGCGAGGCTCTCGAGATCGGCCTTCGAGTCCGTCCCGGTCACCTCGACGCCGCGCTCGGCGAGCGCCGCCACGGCGGCACGGCCCGAGCGGGCGAGGCCGAAGACCGCCGCGGAGCGGATCTCGGGCAGGTCGGGTCCGAGCGAGAGCGTCATCGGAGCTTCAACGTGGAAAGCGCGAAAAGCGCGAAGAGGATCGCCACGATCCAGAACCGGATGATGACCTTCGACTCAGGCCATCCGGCGAGCTCGAAGTGGTGGTGGAGCGGCGCCATCCGGAAGATGCGCTTGCCGCGCAGCTTGAAAGAGCCCACCTGCAGGATCACCGAAGCGGCCTCGACGACGAAGAGCCCGCCGACGAGGACGAGCAGGATCTCCTGCTTGATGAGCACGGCGACCGTTCCGAGCGCCGCCCCGAGCGCGAGCGAGCCCGTATCGCCCATGAAGACCTCGGCCGGATGCGCGTTGAACCAGAGGAATCCGAGCGACGCGCCCACGATGGCCGCGCAAAAGACCGCGAGCTCGCCCGTGCCCGGCACGGACGGCACGAGGAGGTAGCCCGCGGCCTTCGCGTTCCCCGCGATGTACGCGAGGATCGCGAACGTGGCCGACGCGACGAGCGTCGCGCCGATCGCGAGCCCGTCGAGGCCATCCGTGAGGTTCACGGCGTTTGACGAGCCCACGACGACGACCGTCGCCAGAAGGACGTAGAAAAGGCCGAGGTCCGGGTGGACGTTTTTCAGGAACGGCAGGGCGACGTGCGTGGCGTCCACGCGCGCGTCGAAGAGCTTCACCGACGCCCACGCCACGCCGAGCCCGATCGCGGTCTGCAGCACCAGCTTCTGCCGACCCGAGAGGCCGCGGTTGTTCTTTCGCGACACCTTGCGCCAGTCGTCGCCGATGCCGATGAGCATGGCGAGGAGGGTCGCGACGAGAGCGACCCACACGTAGCGATTCGAAAGGTCGGCGAAAACGAGCGTTGGTACGACGATCGCCAGGTTGATGAGGACGCCGCCCATCGTGGGCGTGCCCGCCTTCACCTGATGGCCTTTCGGCCCTTCCTCGCGGATGGACTGGCCGATCTGCCTCACGCGCAGCCAGCGGATGAGGGCGGGCCCGAGGAAGATCGAGAGCAGAAGCGCCATGAGCGCCGCGTTCGCCGCCCGGAACGTGATGTACCGGAAGACGTTGAAGAGCGGCAGCCGGCCGTGCAGCGGGTAGAGCAGCCAGAGGATCATCGCGCCGCCGTCTCAGCTTTCGCGAGAAGTTCTTTCGCAACGAGGCGGTCGTCGAACGGCAGCTCGCGGCCGCCCACGATCTGACTCGTCTCGTGCCCTTTGCCCGCCACGAGGACGACGTCGCCGGCGCGCGCGAGCGCGAAGGCTTCAGCGAGCGCCTCGCGGCGGTCCGCCACGTAACGCGCCGTCTTTCCGGCCGCCTCGATGCCCGCGCGCACGTCACGAAGGATCGCTTCGGGCTGCTCCGAGCGCGGGTTGTCGGACGTCACGACGACCTCGTCGGCGAGCAGCGCCGCGATGCGGCCCATCTCGGGGCGCTTGCCCTTGTCACGATCGCCGCCGCATCCGAACACGACGATCACGCGGCCGCCTCCCGCCGCCGCGATCGGCCTCACCGTACGGAGCACGCCCTCGAGGGCGGCGGGCTTGTGCGCGTAGTCCACGAGGACCGTGAATCCGCGCGTGTTCGGCACGGCTTCGAGGCGTCCGGGAACGCTCGTCACGGCCTCGAGGCCCGCCGCGATCTCGGCGGGCGAAAGCCCGAGCGCGACTCCAGCGGCGGCAGCCGCCAACAGATTTTCGGCGTTCGATCGGCCGAGGAGAGGGGAATTTATTGTTAATAGGGTTGCAGGCTCGTCCGTTCTTTCACGCTTCAGTGGGGTTGGCGGTGACGGTGGTTTTTCTTTGAAGGGGAATGGGGCGAGGGTCGAGACATCGAGCCGGGTTCCGGTCGTCGAAAGCGCGGCGCGCCCGATGACGGTTGCAAGGAGACCGCCCTCGCCTGTCGGCGCCGCCGGCACGGTCTGATCCGGCGACCAATTACCTTCTAAGAAGAATCCGATCGTGCTCTTTGCAGGCAGCCGACCCGCCAGTCTCCGCCCGTACTCATCTCCGAGATTGACGACCGCTTTTCCTCCCGGCTTGAGCATCGAGAAGAGGCGTGCCTTCGCCTCGAAGTAGTCGTCCATGTCGCGATGGAAGTCGAGGTGATCGCGCGAGAGGTTGAGGAAGATCGCGACGTCGAACGAGCAGCCCGCTAGGCGCTCGAGGACGAGCGCATGCGAGGAGCACTCGAGAATCGCGGCTGTGCCGCCCTCCGCGGCGAGCGTCGCGAGCATCGGCTGGAGGTCCGTGGCCTCCGGCGTCGTGTGCGGCGCCGGAATCGCCGCTGCGCCGCCGCCGCGGTAGACGATCGTGCCGAAAAAACCGCGCTTTTGATGGCGGAGGGCGAAAAGGCCGTCGAGAAGGTACGTCGTCGTCGTCTTGCCGCTCGTGCCGGTCACACCCGCCATCACGAGCCGCTCCGACGGCCGGCCCGCGAGCAGCGAGGCCACGAGGCCCGCTGAGCGCCGGGGGTTTTCGACCTCGAGATACGGCACGGCCGTGGCGTCGGGCGCGGGCGCGAGACCGAGCGCCGCGACGGCGCCGCGCGAGACCGCATCGGCCACGAAGCGGCGGCCGTCGATTCTCAGGCCGGGCAGCGCGGCGAACAGCGTTCCGTCCACCGCGGCGCGCGAGTCGTGCGTGACGGCGAGAACCTCGGGGTCCCCCGGGGCACCGGCGCGCCGGTGCGGAAAATCCGCGGCGAGCGCCGAGAGCCTCATGGTGTCTCTCCCGGCGCGACTTGCTGTGCGAGTTGAAGCGCGCAGGAGCTTCCCCGCTCGGCGGGCGATCCCGCCGGCGGTTCCTGCGACACCACGAACCCCGCTCCCGAGAGCCGCGCGGAAAGACCGCGAAAAGCGAGAAGCCGCACCGCGTCGCGCGCGCTCTTGCCGGAGACGTCCGGCACGCGGTCCTCGCTCTCGTCGGCCCTCTCCGCCCGGTTCGCGGCAGGCACGAGGTCGTCGGCATTCAGGCGCGCGCTGAGTGCGACGGCCGCGGCGCCCGCGCCGAGGTCCGCGGTGAGGATGGAGGGACGCGTGGCGTCGACGGGAGCGGGGGGCTCTCGCAGGATCCTGAGGACGTCCGCTCCGATCGCGGAGAAAGCCGGCGCCGCGACCTCGGCGCCGTAAGTCTTCCCCTTCGGCTCGTCCACGACGACCGCGATGACGATGCGAGGCCGATCGGCGGGCGCGAACCCGATGAACGAGGCGACGTAACGGTCCTTCGAATACCCCGCGCCCGGCACCGCCTTCTGCGCCGTGCCCGTCTTGCCGGCGGCGGTGTAGCCCGGAATCGCGGCGGCTTTCCCCGTTCCCATCTCGACGACCCTCGCGAGGAGGATCCGCAGCCGGCGTGCCGTGTCCTCGCTCATGAGGCGCCGCGGTACGGGCCGCTCGATTCTTCGATTCGCCGCATCCGGGCTCTGATTCGAATCTCCGATCGAATCCACGAGATGGACCGGCGGAAGCACGCCGCCGTTCGCGATCGCGGCGTAGGCGCGCGCCATCTGGAGCACGGTGACGCCGATTTCCTGGCCGAACGCCATCGTCGGCAGCGTGAGCGCGCTCCAGCCCGACGTGTCCGCGAGAAGGCCGGCGGTCTCCCCCTCCAGCTCGATGCCCGTCTTTTCTCCGAATCCGAAGGCGCGGACCGACTTGTAGAACGAAGCGCGGCCGAGAGTCATCGCGACGTGCGCGATCCCGATGTTCGAGGAAAGCGCGAGGATGTCCCCGATCGTCAGCGTGCTCCAGCCTTTTCCGCCGTGCTCGTGAATCGTGTTCGTCCCGATCGTGAGCGTGCCGCCTCCGCAGTCGATCGGGTCGTCGAGAGAGATCGTCCCGGAGTCGAGCGCCGTCGCGGCCGCCACGATCTTGAACGTCGAGCCCGGTTCGTAGACGTCCGCGAGCGGCCGGCAGCGCCGCGTCTCCGCGTCCACGTCTCCGTAGCGGTTCGGATCGAACGTGGGGAACGAGGCGAGCGCGAGAATCGCGCCCGAGGCCGGATCGAGGACGACGGCGGAGGCTCCGCGCGCGTGGGATTCCGCCATGACCTTCGCGAGCTCGCGCTCGGCCGCGTGCTGGATGGACGTCCGGATCGTGAGGGTGAGCCGCGCACCCTCGTAGCCCTCGCGCGGCGCCTCGCCGCCCTCGCGCGCCCGCGCCGCGTAGGACCGCTGTGCCGCGTCGCGCAAGAGCGTCACGCGCGCGGGCTTGCCGCGCACGTCGGCGTCGAAGCGATACTCGAGGCCCGCGAGGCCCTGGTTGTCGGTTCCCACGTATCCGAGCACGGCGGCCGCGAGCGCTCCCTCGGGATAGCGCCGCGTCGACTCAGCCACGAGCTGGATGCCCGGAAGGCGTTTTTCGCCGACGAGACCGCGCACGCGCGCCGCAACCGGGTCGCTCACGCGGCGCGAAAGCCAGATGAAGTCGCGATCTTCGCTCGCGAGCTTTTTCACGAGCTCCTTCGCCGGATGCCGGAGGAGCGGCGCCAGGAGCGCGGCTTCCTTTTCGGCGTCGGCCACGTCGGAGGGAATCGCGAAGACCGACTCGGCGCGCGCGTTCACCGCCAGGAGCGTGCCGTCGGCGTCGCGGATGACGCCGCGTCGCGGGGCGAGCTCGACCGTGCGTTCCTGCTGCCTGCGGGCGCGGCGTTGGAACTCGTCGCGCCTCAAGACCTGCAGGTCCACGAGTCGCACGACAAGAACGAGGATCCAAAGACCGACCCCCGCGAGCAGGAGGAGAGCCCGGCGGTCCGGGCGCGGTGCGGCGCTCAGGGCAGGACCTTCCCCGGCGGGAGCGCCGGCGGCCCGGGGGCGACGAGAGCCGTGTCCTTCACGAGGATGACCTGATCGAGCGTGGGCGGCACGAGGCCCAGCGTGCCGCGCGCGATCCGCTCCACGCGCGCGAGCGCGACCGCCTGGGCGCGGTCCATCTCGAGCAGGTGCCTTCTCTCGAACAGCGTCTCGCGCATCCGCGCGAGCGTCGCGAGCTGGTATCCGAGGCGCACCGTCTCGAGATTCGCCCAGATGGCGAGAAAGAGGACGATCGCCGGCGGCACCGCCGCCAGGGCGAGAGCGGCGAGCTCGCGCGTCCGCCGCCGGTCGCGCTCCCGCACGAGATAAACATTTTCGACCGGGCGACGGACCGCGTACGCCATCGGCTGGGCCTACCCTTGAGGCGTCAGCGGACCGGCGCCGTCCTCGGCGATGCGCTCGAGCACGCGCATCCGCGCCGAGCGCGCCCGGGGATTCCCGCCGAGCTCGGCGAGCGAGGGCCGGATGGACTTGCGCGTGACGAGGGCCATGACGCGGCGCCGTGAGCACACGCACACGGGGAACGAGGGCGGGCACGTGCAGCCCGCCGTGTGGCGTTGGAACGCGCGCTTGACGATGCGGTCTTCGAGAGAGTGATACGAGAGCACGGAGAGTCGCGCGCCGAGCGCGAGGCGCGCGATCGCGTCGTCGAGGAACCGCTCGAGCTCGACGAGCTCGTGATTCGTCGCGATGCGCAGCGCCTGGAAAACGCGGGTCGCGGGGTCCTTGTGCATCTCGCGCCGCGGCCCGAGAACCTTCAGCACGAGCCGCCTCATCTCGCCGGTCGTTCGGATCGGAGCCGTCTTCCGAGCTTCCACCACCGTACGGGCGATCGGTCCCGCCATGCGCTCCTCCCCCCATTCGCGGAAAATCCGCGTCAGCTCTTCGCGAGAGGCCGTCGCCACGAGGTCGGCGGCCGTCGGCCCGTCGGCGCCCATGCGCATGTCGAGCGGACCTTCCTTCATGAACGAAAATCCCCGCTCGGCGCGGTCGAGCTGCATCGTCGAAACGCCGAGATCCGCGAGGATCCCGTCGACGCGCGCGAGGCCGAGGCGGTCGAGATGCTCCGCGAGATCCTCGTGGCGCCCCTCCACGATGACGAGACGCGTGCCGAACGCCGCGAGGCGCTGTTTCGCGAGAAGCAGGGCCTCTGGATCGCGGTCGATCCCGACCACGCGCACCTCGGGAGATGCTTCGAGGAGCGCCCGCGCGTGGCCGCCGAGGCCGAGCGTCGCGTCGACGTAGACGCCGCCGCGCTCCGGCCGGAGCGCGGCGACGACCTCCCGGAGCAGGACCGGGACGTGAACCGCGCCGGCGTCGGCCATGCCGCGTCAGACGAGATGGCGTGCGAGTTCGTCGTAGTCCTCATCCGTGATCGTGGTCGAGCGCAGGCCCTTGAGATGCTTCGTGCGATCGACGAGCTTCAGGTGGTCGGTCTGGCCGAGAACGAGCGCGTCGCCCTCGAGCGCCGAGACCTCGCGCAGGAGCGATGGCACGAGGAGCCGGCCCTGCGCGTCCATGCGCGCCACCTGCCCGTACGTGTTGAAACGCTCCTGGAACTTCGCCTTCGCGCGGTGGATCGCGGGCATCGCGGCGAGCTTCTCCTCGAGCGCGTTCCAGACGGGCATCGGGAAGATCAGAACGTCGACACCGGAAATGGACGTCAGGAAGAACTCGGGCCCGAACGTCTCCTCGATCGGCGCGCGGAAGACGGACGGGACCTTGAAGCGGCCCTTCTCGTCCACCGTCGTTTCCGCGCTGCCCCGAAGGCGGTCCATAATCGTCCTTTGGGAAGAAAGCCCGCGCTGGCGTCACGGGAATCCCTTCGAATCCACAAGGCGCCACCGCTAACCACTTTTTTCCACTCGCGAGTATCCGGCCTCGAAAGGGACTCAGTCAAGCGAAATCCCTGCGCGGAGGGATGTTGCGAGTCTGGCGCCACCGCGGTGTACATTCGGACGTGACCGCTTCAACGCCCGCCCCGTCGATCACGCGGGTTGTGCACGATCCGGACTCTCTCGGCCGCCTCCTCGCCGCCCTCGATCAGCAACCCGAGGCCGACGTCGCGCTCGACACGGAGGCGGACTCGTTCCACCACTACTTCGAGAAAGCCTGCCTCCTGCAGCTCGCCTGGGATGGCACGGCCCACCTCGTGGACCCTCTCGCGCCGCTCGATGTCCCCGCGCTCCTCGCGCGCCTCGTTCCGCGGCGGCTCCTCATGCACGGCTCCGACTACGACCTCAGGCTCCTCTTTCGGGGATACGGCTTTCGCGCGACATCCCTCTTCGACACGATGCTCGCGGCGCAGCTTCTCGGCGAGAAGGAGATCGGCCTCGCCGCGCTCCTCTCCGCCCGCGCCGGCGTCACGCTCGACAAGACGCACCAGCGATCCGACTGGAGCGCGCGGCCGCTCACGCCGCCGATGGTCGCCTACGCCGCCGCGGACGTCCTTCACCTCGGCGTGCTCGTGGAGTCGCTCACGCGCGACCTCGAGGCGAAGGGCCGCCTCGCGTGGCATGCCGAGGAGTGCGCCCGGCTGGCCGCGACGGTTTTCTCCGCCGGGCGCGAAGCCGACCCTGAAAACGACTGGCGGCTCAAGGGGACGAACGCCTTCACTGACAAGGAACGCGCGTTTGTGCGTGCCCTCTGGGAGACGCGTGAGGCCCGCGCCCGCGCCCTCGACCTTCCCCCGTTCCGCGTCCTCACGAACGAGCGGCTGCTTCTCGCGGCAAAACCGGCCGCCGGCGGCGAAAAGGACCTCCGGAAGCTGTTCCCGGGCCCGCGCTCGCTGCCGGATTCCTTCGCGACCGCCCTCAACGAGGCGCTCGCGCGCGCCGCCGCCCTCGCGCCGGCCGAATGGCCGAAGGCGCGCCGCGGCGAGCGGATCGAGGTCGACCCCGCGCTCGAGCGCGAGGTGGAGACCCTCAAGAAATCGCGCGATGCGAAGGCCGCGAAGCTCGGGCTCGACCCCGGCATCCTCGCCTCTCGGGCGGTCCTCACCGTGGCGGCGCGCGCGCGACGCGCGAACGGACGTCTCACGGCCGATCTCCTCGTCGAGCAGGGCGGCCTGTCGCGTTGGCGCGCCGAGCTCCTCGCGAGCTGACGCCCGAGTGGCTACTTTTTCTTCGCTGCCGGCGTCGGCGTCGGCAAGGCGACACCCACTGGAGGCGTGTAATACGCCTGCCCTGGGGGCAAAACACGGATGACGGCGTCGTGCTTGAGCTTGTCGAGGTACTCAGCGAGCTTCTTCTGGAACTGAGTGTCCTGCTCACGCTTCAGGAGCTCGGCTTTCACGTCGGCGAACGGCTTGTACGAGACCGGGATCTTGTCGATCACCTTCACGAGGTGCCAGCCGAACTTCGTCCCGATCGGGTCCGACACCGAGCCGACGGGCAGCGAGAAGACGGCCTTGTCGATCTCCGCGGTGAGCTCGCCTTTCGCGACGAGCCCGAGGTCGCCGCCCCGGCTCTTCGTCGCGCCGTCGGAATAGTCCTTCACGACGGCCTCGAACTTCGCGCCGCCCTTGATGAGGTCCGACGCCTCCTTCGCCCGGCGCGCCGCCCGCGCAGAATCGTCGCCGTTCGACACGAGGATCTCGGCGAGATGCGCCTTCTCAGGAACCCGCCACGTCTCCTTCTCGCGCTCGTAGAGGATCCGCAGGGCGTCGTCCGACAGGTCGACCTTGCTGTTCACCTCGCGCCCCACGACGCGTTGCAGCGTCACGGTGCGGCGGAGCTGGTCGCGCAGGCGGTCGATCGTGAGACCAGACTGGGCGAGGGCCTTGCCGAAGTCCTCGTCCGTCGTGACGTTGTTCTGTTCCTTCAGCCGCTTGACCTGATCCTCGATCTCCGCGTCGGACGTGACGAGGTCGAGCTCCTTGGCGCGGTCCTCGAGGAGCGCCTCGTTCACGAGCTCCTCCATCACGCTCTTTTTCATTTCCTCGCCCTTGGCGGCATTGGGCGGGGGACCGGCCTCGCGCACGGTCTGTTCGATGCGCGCGTCGAACTGGCTCTGCGTGATGATGCGCGAGTTCACGTGCACGAGGATGCGGTTGATGATCTCGCCGGCGCGGAGCGGCACGGCGACGGACACGACCGCGGCGAGCATGACGAAAAAGAGGACAGGCGGGCGCCGGAATGACTTCACGGGGCGCAGTCTAGCGAATTCCGGGCCTCTGTCCCGGCCTCACCGCTGAGCGGTGTTGCGGGCGTTCGTTCCGACGTAGGGGAACGGAAGGTGATCCTCGACCACCGTCACGGGGAAGCGGAGGCGCGCCCCCGCAATCGCCTCCTCCACGGCTTTCGAGCTCCGGTCCTCGGCCACGGCCATCCGGAGCGCCGGCAGCGCCTCTTCGAACGTCACGTCGCGTGTGTCCAGCCGCTCGTCCATGCGGAACACGTGGAAGCCGTGCGGCGTCGCGACGACCGGGCTTCTCTTGCCCGCGGGAAGGTTCCACACGGCCTTTTCGAACTCGCGCGGGAGGTCCGCGCGAGAAAGCAGGCCCAGCGAACCGCCGGACGCGGCGTTCGGCGCGACACTCGATTCGCGCGACACGTCCAGCCACGCCACGCCGAGGTCGAGCCGCTTCACGGCCGCGTCGGCGCTTTCCTTGTCATAAAAGAGGAGCTGCGACACGCGCAGGAGCGCCGGCCTCTTGTAGCGCTCGGGGTGGGCGTCGTATTCCCTTCGGAGGTCCGAGTCCTGAAGCGTTTCGAGCCCGGCCGAGCGGGCGAGGAACGCGCGGCGTTTCTCCACGGGATTCGCTCCCGGGGCCGGGGGCTCGGCGGCTTCGACCGCCCGTGCGAGCAGCACCTCTTCGAGGTACTGGTCGAGAAGGCTCGAAAGGACACGCGGCGAGACGTTTTTCGGGTCTTCGCTCGTCGCCTTCTTCGCCCAGGCCATGAATTCGTCCAGCGTGACGGGCCTTTCGCCCGCCATCGCGACCGTTTCCGGCCTGCCCGCGGCGCGAGCGCCGCCCTTCCGCGCACAGCCCACCGTCGTGAAAGTCACAAAACCCGCGAAAGGCAGCACGAGCAAAAGAACGCGCAGGGCCCGTGCGCGCCTCACACGGCCTCCGCGAAAAGCGAAACCGGCAGCGCTCGCACGCGTGCCCCGGCGAGGTCGAGGAGAGCCCGCGCAGCGCGGCCCGGGACGCCGGCGCCGTCGGCGGGAATTCCGGCGAACGCCTTCGGCAGCCGGAAGGCATCGGGGCCGGACGCGAAGAGATCCCCCTTCCGGAGCATTGCGACGACTTTGTCTGGATCGAGGCCGTGGTCCTTCTCCAACGAAGCGGCCAGCTCGTCGCCTCGGCGCTGGAGCGCCTTCACGCCGAGGGCACGCGCGAGGAGGCGGAGGCGCGCGAGGTCGAGCAGCCGTGAGAACGCCGGCGGCGGCGCACCGTAGCGATCGGCTGCGGTCGCGGCCTCGCGCAGGAGCATCTCCTCGTCGGACGCCGCCGCGATCCTCTTGTAAAGTGCCATGCGCAGGCTCTCCTCGGGAATCCACGCCGGTGGAATCGCGAGCGGCACGCCGAGCTGAAGCGTCACGTCGCGCGTCTCGGGCACCGGCTCGCCCTTCAGCTCGGCCATCGCCTCCTCGAGGAGGTTCACGTAGGTCTCGAAGCCCACCGACTCGATATGCCCCGACTGCTCCCCGCCGAGGAGATTTCCCGCGCCGCGGATTTCGAGGTCCTTCGCCGCGATGCGGAACCCCGCGCCGAGGTCCGAGAACTCCTGAATCGCGCGCAGGCGCCGGCGCGCGTCATCCGAGACCGCGATCCCCGGCGGCACGAGGAGCCAGCACGCCGCGGCCTTGTCGCTGCGGCCGACGCGCCCGCGAAGCTGGTAGAGCTGCGAGAGACCGTACATCTCGGCGCGGTCGATGAGCATCGTGTTCGCCGACGGGATGTCGAGGCCGTTCTCGACGATCGTCGTGGCGAGGAGAAGATCGGCCGCGCGTGTGACGAACGCGCGCATCGCGCGCTCGAGCTCGCCTTCCGACATCTGGCCGTGGACCGTGACGACTCGGACTTCCGGCACGAGCGCCGCGAGCTTCTCGCGCCAGAAGCCGAGCGACTCGATGCGGTTGTGGACGACGAAAACCTGCCCTCCGCGGTCGACCTCCGCGCGGATCGCGTCGCGGATGACCGCGTCGTCCACCGGCACGACGTGCGTCGCGATCGCGAGGCGATCCTTCGGCGGCGTCTCGATGACGGAAAGGTCGCGAATGCCCGCGAGCGACAGGTGGAGCGAGCGCGGAATCGGCGTCGCCGACATCGCGAGGACGTCCACCGACGCGCGCCACGACTTGATGCGCTCTTTCTGCGCCACGCCGAAGCGCTGCTCCTCGTCCACGACGAGGAGGCCGAGATCCTTGAACGCGACGTCCTTGCTGAGAAGCCGGTGGGTCCCCACGACGACGTCGAGCGTTCCACCCTGAAGGCGCCTCAGCAGCTCTTTCTGGTCGTCCTTCGAGCGAAAACGCGTCAGGATGTCGATCGAAACGGGAAACGCCGCGAACCGCCTCTTCAGCGTACGGAAGTGCTGGTCCGTGAGGATCGTCGTGGGCGAAAGAAGCGCGGCCTGCTTGCCGTCGAGCACGCACTTGAAGATCGCCCGCATCGCGACTTCGGTCTTCCCGTACCCCACGTCGCCGCACAACAGCCGGTCCATCGGCTTGTCGGACTCCATGTCCCGCTTCACGTCGTGTATCGCCGCGGCTTGGTCGGGCGTCTCCGTGTACTCGAAAGCCTCCTCGAACTCCTCCTGCCAGGGTGAGTCCTTCGAGAACGCGTGCCCGGGCGCGGCCGCACGGCGCGCGTAGAGCTTCAGGAGCTGGTCGGCGATGTCCTTCACGGCCTTCCTGACCGAGGACTTCCGCCTCTCCCAGCCGAGGCCGCCGAGTCTGTCGAGCGCGGGGAGCGGCCCTTCGCCTGCCGCGGCGTACTTCTGGATGAGGTCCAGTCGCTCGACGGGGACGAGCAGCTTCGCGTCTCCCGCGTAGCGCACGTCCACCATCTCGCGCGTGACTCCCGCGTCCTCGACGTGCGCGAGACCGGCGAACCGTCCCAGCCCGTAGTCGCGGTGCACGACGATGTCGCCCACCTTCAGGTCGCGCAGGTCCGAAAGGAAGGCCTCCGACGCGGACTTCCTTCTCGGCGCCTGGGTGCGCGGCTCGCCGAAAAGATCAACCGCCGTAAGAAGGAAAACGCCCGCCGGACGGAACAGGAAACCCGAGCGCGGGCCGCCCGAGAGGACACGGCACGCCCCTGGCACGAGCGGAGAGACCACGTCCTCGGCCTTTCCCTGGTGCTCGATCTCGTATTCGGCAAGGAGCCGCTCCACGTGCTCGCGCTCGCCCTTCGTCGCGGCCGCGAGCACGACGGCGAGGCCGTCCCTCCGCGCGCGCGCAATTTCCTTCGTCACGTCCGGCAGCCGGTCCTCGAACGACACGACCGACTCCGCTCCGATCGGAATCGTCTCGCCCGCCGGCACGGCCGGTTGGAGCGCGACCTGCACGCGCTTTTCGACATCCCGGTTCAGCCGATCCGCGTCTCCCGCGAGGCGCGTCGGATCGGGCACGACGCGTCCTTTCCTGCGGGCTTTCTCGTAGTCGAGGTTGAGAACGTCTGCCGCGCGGACGAGCTCCGCGGCGACCGCGTCGGGGTCGTCCACGGCGAGGACGAAGTTCCCCGCATGGTCGAGGATATGGGCTTCGTCCGAGGCCAAAAGCGGCAGCAGCTCCTCGAGGCCGTCGTTGCGGCGCGCGAGCGAAAGGTCGCGCGGCACCGGCGGGTCGTCCACCGCCGTGCGGCAGTCGGCGAGAACGCGCTGCGCCGTCTCGCGCGTCGCGCGTGTGTCAGGCGCGAGCGCCATAGGCGGGAGCGACACCATCGAGAGCGCGCCCGTCGACCGCTGCGTATCGGGGTCGAACGACCGGATCGAGGCGATGGCGTTCAAATCGAACTCGATGCGCACGGGTTCCGGGAGGTGCGGCGGGAAGACGTCGAGAAGACCCCCGCGCACGGCGAGATCGCCGGTCTCGGTCACGAGATCGGCGCGCGCGTAGCCCTCGTCGAGGAGCGCCTCGGCGATGCGCGCGGGCGGCATCTCGTCGCCCGCCGCGAGAGTGCGCGTACGCTTTTTGAAGTCATCCGCCGGCGGCAGGCGCCGGAGCAGGGCTCGCGCCGGGACGACGAGAAGATCCACCGAGCCTTCCGCGAGGCGCGTCAGCGTCCCGAACTCCTCGCGCCGCACTTTCAGCGACGGCGCGATCTGCTGGTAGGGCGAGAGCGCGGGCGCCGGAAAAAACGCCACGCGCTCTTCGCCGAGAACGCTCGCGGCGTCGCGCGAAAAGGCGGCGGCATCGCGCTCGTGTGCGAACACGACGAGCCATCTCAGTCCGAGCGGCGCGCCGACGGCCTCGAGGAGGTAGGGCAGGAGGCCGGGGGGCGCTCCCGACAGAGACACGCTTCCCGTCGACGTCCCGAGGATCCCCGCCTCGATCCGCCCGGCCAGACGCTGCACCGCGGGTGCGGCGGCGAGCGTCTGAAACAGCGGATCCCTCCGCCGCGTCACGCGCGGATTATGGCCGAGGCGACGGCGCGACTCCCCGACCCACGTTTTCCCGCGCGCAACAGACCGCAAACGTCTCCGGAAGGACCACTTGTTTCGCTCGTTCCATGGCTTTCGCTAGTGCGCCTTGATTATTGTGACGAACGAGCCTTGCCTTCAGTTTGACGCTGGAGGCGCGTCGTTGAAGTCGATCCGGGAGGGCTTTTTCTGTCTTCTCTTGATCCCGCTGGCCGGGTCACCTTCCCTGCGGGCCGAGGCCTCGACGACGCGCAACGAAGAAGTCGAAACCTGCCTGGGCTGCCACGGCGAAAAGGACGCGTCGGTCACGCTTCCGAGCGGTGAGAAGCAGTCTCTTTACGTGCCGCGAGACGTCTTCGAGAAGTCCGTCCACGGCGCGCGGCAGGGCTGCACGGGCTGCCATCCGGCGCAGACCGAAGTACCGCACGCTTCGCTTACGGCGAAGGACAAGGCGGCCTTCAGCGCGGGATTCAAGGATCTCTGCAAGACCTGCCACTTCGAGAACTACACGAAAGCGCTCGACGGCGTGCATTACCAGATCCTCGCGAAGGGGGGCAGCGCGCCCTTCTGCGTGGACTGCCACGGCGCGCACGACATCATGCACCCCACCGTGCCGCGCACGAGAGTCTCCGAAACCTGCGGGGCCTGCCACGGCGACATGGCCGAGACCTATGCGAAGAGCGTCCATGGCATGGCGTTGGCCGCGGGCAATCCGGACGTGCCCGTCTGTACCGACTGCCACCATGCGCACGACATCGCCGACCCGCGCACGAAGGACTGGCGCCTCACGACGATCGACCTCTGCGCCAAGTGCCACACGAACAAGCCGATGATGGCCAAGTACGGCCTCTCGACGAACGTTCTCGCGTCGTATCTTTCCGACTTTCACGGCATGAGCGCGAAGCTGGCCACCTCCGGCGAGAAGCCGAAGGTCGTCACGGCGCTCTGCATCGACTGCCACGGCACGCACGACATCACGAAGGCCAGGGACGGCAACTCTCAGGTGCTGAAGGCGAACCTCCAGAAGACCTGCGCGAAGTGCCATGTGGGCGCCTCGAAGAACTTTCCCTCCGCGTGGCTCTCGCACTACGAACCGAGCCTGAAGAGGGCCCCTCTCGTGTGGGCGGTCGGCGTTTTCTACAAGATCTTCATTCCCTTCATCATCGGAGGGCTCTGCCTGCAGATCCTCCTCCACCTCTGGCGCGTGCTGGTGAACAGATGACCGAATACGCCGTTCGCTTTTCGAGGAGGCAGCGCTTCGAGCACGTGGTCGTCATGACGACGTTCGTTCTCCTCGCGTTGACTGGCTTTCCGCAGAAGTTCTTCGAGACGGGGTGGGCGCGCGGGATCGTCAGCGTTCTCGGAGGGCTCGACCACGTGCGCTTCGTCCACCGCGCCTCGGGCCTCGTCTTCTCGCTCCTCACGCTGTGGCATCTCGGCGCAGCCGTGATCCTCGCGGCGCAGCGGAAGATGAAGCTCACGCTGCTGCCGAACCGCCAGGACTTCATAGACGCCGTCCAGCAGCTCCGCTACGACCTCGGCGCCGTGGAGTCGCAGCCGAGGTTCGACCGGTTCGACTACCGGCAGAAGTTCGAGTACTGGGGGCTCGTCCTCGGCGGCCTCGTCATGATCTCGACCGGCCTCGTCCTCTACTTTCCCATGGTCGTGACACGCTTCTTTCCGGGCGAGCTGATCCCGGTTTCGAAGGTCGCGCACAGCAACGAAGGCCTCATGGCCTTCCTCGTCGTCATCACCTGGCACATCTACAACGCCCACCTCGCGCCCGGCATCTTCCCGTACGATGCGAGCATCTTCACAGGCAAGATCAGCAAGGAACGGCTCAGGCACGAGCACCCGCTCGAGTACGCCCGGCTCTACGGTGAGCTCGTGCCGGGTGAGCTCGTGCCGGGCGAGCTCGCGCACGGCGAGAGTGCGCCTCCCGCGCCGGAAATACCGCCGAAACCGTGAGAGGCGAGCGACATCCGCGCCTCGGGGTCCGAAATGCCCTGCAGACGCGGGCGCTCCTGCTCGTCGCCCTCGGGCTTCTCACGCCGCTCGTCATCCTCGGGATCCTGAGCATGAGTGCCCTCGACGACCTCTCCGCCCGTGTCGTGCGCGACCAGCAGCGTCTCGCCCGCAGCGCCGTCGACCACGTCGAGGAGATCATCCGCGACGACCTCGAGGGCCTCTACGGCGGAGGCGTCGAGCCCGACAGCCCCGCTCGCAGGGCCGCGCTCCTCGCCACCTATCGCCGCTCGCGTTTGTTCTCCAGCGTTTTTCTTCTGAGCCCGGCCGGCGAGATCCTGTGGGAGGAGCCGGCCGGCGGGCATCGTGACGACCGGCTCATCGCGATGCCGGCGGCCCAAGAGGCGATCGCGACCGGCCGCCGCGCGGCGTCCGCGCTGACAACGCTCCCGAACGGCGCGCAACGCCTCTTTCTCTTCGTCCCGCTCGTGGATCTCGACGGGAAGACCACGGGCATCGCAGGGGCGAGCCTCGATCCCGCCCGGCCGGTCTTCGCGAGCCTCCTGCCAGCCCCGCAAACCGGCGAGGGCCACGCGACCGATCTCGTCGACGCCGCGGGCGAGGTCGTCGCGACGACGGACACGGGGCCCGCGCGGAGGCCTTCTGTCGCTCCCGAGCTCCTCCGGCCGCTCCTTCACGACCAGCGGCCGTTCGCCGGCCGCGCGGGAGAGGATGTCGTCGCGTTCGCACCCCTTCACCTGTTCCCGTGGGGAGTCGTCGTGCGTGAACGGGCGGCCGACGCCTTCGCGCCCGCATACGCTTTCCGGCGGCGGATGCTCGCCCTGACGCCCGTCTTTCTCGCGCTCGCGGCGTTTTTCACGTGGGGCGCCGCGCGCAGCGTGCTTCGGCCGCTCCTCGTCCTCACCCGCGCCGCCGAGCACATCACGAGCGGCGACCTCGAGCGGCCGATTCCCCCGCTGCCCGACGACGAAGTCGGCCGGCTCGGCCGCTCGCTCGAGACGATGCGCGTCCGCCTCGGTGCGTCGCTCGACGAGATCCGGAGCGCCAACGAGCAGCTCGAAGCGCGCGTCGCTGCGCGCACCCAGGAGCTTCAGCGCCTCTATGCGGAGCTGCGCGACCGCGACGAGAGGCGCGCCGAATTGCTCAAGCGCTTCTTGAGCGCGCAGGAACGCGAGCGCATGCGCATTGCGCGTGAGCTGCACGACGAGACGTGCCAGACCATCGTGGCTCTGTCCTTCCGCCTCGAGAGCGCGCTCGGCGAGCTGCCGGAAAGCGGGATACGCGCGCGCCTCGAGGAGGTCAAGGGCCTCGCGGGACGCGCCCTGGACGACCTGCACCGCGTCATCTTCGACCTGCGCCCGTCGATCCTCGACGACCTCGGCCTCCTGGCCGCCGTGCGCTGGTACGCCGCGCGCCACATCGAGCCGCTCGGCATCGCCGTGAGGTGCGAGTTCGAGGACGTCGAGAGCCGCGTGCCCAGGGACGTCGCGACCGCGGTCTTCCGGATCGTGCAGGAGGCGCTCCTCAACGTGGCCCGCCACGCGAAGGCCGAGAACGTCCTCCTGCAGATCGCCGCCGACGAGAAGCGGTTGCTCATCGAGATCGAGGACGACGGCCGGGGGTTCGACCCGAAGAGCGTCGAGCTGCCGTCGGAGACAGGCCGCGGCCTCGGTCTCCTCGGCATGCGCGAACGCGTGGAGATCCTCGGCGGGAAGATGAGCCTCGACTCCGCGCCCGGCGACGGCGCGCACATCACGCTCGAGATTCCGATTCCAAAAGAGGTCTTCCATGCCTAGGACGCGCGTCGTGATCGCCGACGACCATGCCCTCATGCGCGAAGGCGTAAGGGCTCTCCTCCAGAAAGCGGACGACATCGAGGTCGTGGGCGAGGCCGAGGATGGACGGCAGGCGATCGATCGTTGCGTCGAGATCCTCCCCGACGTCCTTCTCCTCGACATCGCGATGCCGAACCTCGGAGGTCTCGAGGCCGCGCTCGAGATCCGCAAGCTCTGCCCGCGCACGAAGATCATCGTCCTCACGCAGTACGAGGACCGCGAGTACGTCGCGCGCTTCCTCAAGATCGGCGTTTCGGGCTATGTCCTGAAGAAGGCGGCGGGCGCCGAGCTGGCCTCGGCCATCCGCGCGGTCGTTCGCGGCGGCCTCGTGCTCGCTCCCGAGGTCGCGCGCGTCGCTCTCGAAGAGCGTGAGGCTGCGGCCGCCGGCATCCAGACCGTGGATGCGTACGAGACGCTCACCGACCGCGAGAAGCAGGTTCTGAAGCTCGTGGCCGAGGGGCGCAGCAACAAGGAGATCGCCGAGCTGCTCGGCATCGGCGTGAAGACGGCGATGTCCCACCGCGAGCACGTCATGGGCAAGCTCGGCGTCCACGGGCGAACCGAGCTCATCCGCTTCGCCCTCCGCCGCGGAATCATTCAAGTCTGAGAATGGGGTGGCTCAGCGCGTCACGCGCGCCGGCGCCTTCTCCAGCGACCTCGCCGCGAACGGTTTCACGGCCTTCCGGAACATCGCGTGAAAGAACAGCGCGATGCCGACGAAGGGAAGGAACATCACGAGCGTCGCGCCGAAGACGGGTGCCCCGAGGAGCATGAGGAAAAGCGGCACCTTCAGGTATTGGTCGGAGATCGTCCCGGGCAGGACGCCGGCCTTCCCGCTCACGGTCACGAGTTCCCAGCTCTTCTGGTTGAAATAGAACCCGCCTGGGGCCCTGCTATTACCTTCGAACCGTTTCATGGAATGCTCCTGTTCCCTTCTTTTTTCGTTTGATGGGGGGTGTCGAGTGCCCGGGTCAGCGGGTCTCGCGCGCGGGCTCGGCGGCCTTTGCCGCCTTGTCGAGGCCCGCCACCTTGCGGAGGCCAGCCACGGCGAAGAGCACGAAGCCGACGAACGGCAGGAAGACGACGAGCGTGGCGCCGAGCACGGGAGCCGCCGCCAGCATCGCCAGCGTCGGAACTTTCAGATAGAGGTCGTCCGCCACCCCGGGGAGGACGCCCTTCTTTCCGTTCACGGTCACGAGGTCCCACGTCTTCCGGTTCAGGTAAAAGCCCCCGTCGACTCTGTTTCCGCCTCTGGTTTCCTTCTTTTCGTTTTTCATGACGTCCTCCTTGCTCTGACACGGACAATGTGGGGCCCGGCCAGGGTTTCCTCAATCGGGACGGGGCCGGGGGTCGCGCGGAAAAACTCCCGAGGCGCGCCGGGCAGATTCCGGAGGAGGGCCGGAAAGAGTCCGGAGGATGGGGAAAATCCGGATTTCTCAGATCAGGCCGACGGCGCGCGAGGCGAGAACCGCGACCACAAGAAGCGAGATCAGCGACTGGAGCATCGTGAGGACCTTCGCCCAGCGCGAGAGGATGGGTGTGTCGGTGGGCGAGAAGGCCGTGCTGTTGTTGAAAGCGATGAAGAGATAGTCCACGAACCGGGGTGTCCAGTTTTTCGGCCCCGGGCACCCTTCCATCATCTGGGGAAAGAAGAAATCTCCCTCGGTGTGCGCGCCGCGGCCGTCCCGGGCGAACGGCCCGCCCGCGTCGAGCCTCCAGTACCAGATCGCGAAGACCAGCACGTTGGCGACCCAGAGACACGCGGAGGACCTCGCGAGCTCCGCCGGCGTCTCGCTCTTTTTCGGCAGCCCCGCGATGAGGAGCGCGAGGGAGCCAACGAGGGTCAGCGTCACGATGCCGCTCATGACGAAACCGAGCGTGCGACTGAGCGAGACGCGGCCCGCCCGTTGGGCGAGCACAGCCGGGATGGCGAGGACGGCCAAGACGACGAGAACCACCCAGCGCGGACCCACGATGAGAGTGGGCGGCAGAGCAAAGTTGAGGAGGCCGAGCGCGAGTAGCGCGAAGAGAACCGGCCAGCGGACCTCGGTTTGCGGATTCTTCGGAGACACCATGGGCGGAGTCTAACGGCCCCAAAAACAGAACCGGCGCCGAAGTGACTCCACTCCGGCGCCGCTCGAGAAAAACTGGTCCCTGAGGGACTAGTAGCGGCGTCCGCCGCCGCCGCCGCCATAGCCACCGCCGCCGCCGCGGTTCTCCTGGGGCTTGGCCTCGTTCACCTTGAGGGCGCGGCCGTCGTTGTCGCGGCCGTTGAGGGCGCCCATCGCCTTCTGAGCGTCGTCGTCGGACATCTCGACGAAGCCGAAGCCCTTCGAGCTGCCGGTGTCGCGGTCGGAGATGACGCGCGCGGACTCGATGTTGCCGAAGGGCTCGAACAGGGCGCGGAGGGTGGAGTCGTTCACGGAGTAGGACAGGTTTCCAACGTAGAGCTTCATGGGGATCCTTTGTTGAACACGTCGTCCGAAGGACGCGTGCGGCTGGCAGATGGTGGTGAGAGGTACGAAAGATGGTCGACGGGGACCTTTCGGTCTCGGTCCGCTCCGTCAGTACGAGAGAAAGGGCGAACGAGGGGAGTATAGCGCACATCGGCTTGCGCCGGCCTGGGGTGAGGCAGAATCCCTCCCGCGAAGGGGGGTCAGATGCCCGAAGGCCCGGAAGTCGAGACAGAAAACCTGCGCGAGGCGATCCAGGAAGAGATGGAGAAGGAGGGCGGCTCCTTCCTCAGGCAGATCGCGCTGACGACGGCGCTCCTCGCGGTCGCCGCGGCGATCGCCTCCCTGCGCGCGGGCGCTACCGTGAACGAGGCGCTCGTGCTGAAGACGGAGGCGACGCGCCTGCAGGCGGAGGCATCCGACGAGTGGGCCTACTACCAGGCGAAGGGACTGAAGGCCGCGGTGCAGGAGGCCTCGGCCACGCCGTGGCTCGCGACGGGCCGGGAGGCCCCGGCGAAGTACGCGGAGGAGCAGAAGCGCTACAAGGACGAGCAGGCCGAGATCAAGAAGAAAGCCGAGGAGAAAGAGCACGAGCGGGACGCGAAGTCGAAGGAGGCGGACCACCTGCTGCACGAGCACCACGGCTTCGCGAACACGGTCGCACTTCTCCAGGTGTCGATCGCGCTCGGGGCCGTGGCCGCGCTGACGAGCAACAGGCTCGTGTGGTTCGGGTCGATCGGCGTCGGGCTGATCGGCCTCGCCCTCTTCGCAAAGGCGTTCCTGGGCTGAATCCAAAAGTCCGCGCAGAGGGTCAGGAGCCCCGTCTTGGCGGGCCGATTCTACTTGGGCGTTTCGAGCTGCTTTTTCAGCGCGGCGATCTGGCGCTCGGAGACCTGCTCCTTCGGGAGCGCCTCGGCCCACGCCAACGCGTTCTCGCGCGTTTTGCGCGCGCCCGCCCGGTCTCCCTTCTTGTCGTAGATGTCGGCGCGTGCGCTCAGAATGACGAGCTTTCGCGGGCCGTAGGCGTGCTGGAGCGCGCGGTCGGAAGCCGCGAGGGCCTCGTCGTACTTCTTCATGGCCCGGTACGCGAGGGCGAGGCGTGCGGGTGGGTTGTAGTCGCCGGGAACGTCGCGCTCGGAGGCCTCGAGCATCGGGATTCCCCGCTCGGGCTGGCCCAGCTCGAGGTACGCCGTGATGCGGTGCGCGTCGAACGCGGCGCGACCTTCGGCGGTCTTCGCCACCGCAGCCTCGCCTTCGAGATACGCCGCCCACTCCTCGAGCGCCTTCTTCTTTCCGGTCTCGTCGCCCGCGTCCTCGCGCGCGCTGGCGAGCGACTGGTACAGCGACGAGACGTCGTCCACGGCGAGACCCGCGCGCTTGCCCCCGAGGACCTCGCGCGCGTCCGCGGCGAGGGCCTGAACGAGAGGGGCCTTCTGCGGCGCGTCCTTCGGGAGCGAGACCGCGCAGTCGAGGCCGGAGCCGGCCACGTTCGCGGCCGAGGGCGAGGAGCGAAGGTGCGGAAAGGCGTCGCGCGCGATCGTCGCGCACGGCTCCGGCTGGCGGCTCACCGTGAGCGCGAACAGAAGCGAGTCGACGGTGCGGGTGTAAGACGGCGACGAGGGCGGCAGCCCTGGGAGGGCCGCGCGGTATGCGTCCGCTGCCTCGACGTTCTTTCCCTCCGCGAAGAAACGGTCCGCCTTCGCGAGAATCTCATCGGGCCTTGGGGAGCGGCCTGCTTCGCTCGTCGCCCTCTCCCCGTCGTCGAGGATGCGCTGGAGCTGCGGCACCGTGGCGCCGCCCACGTAGCGCAGGACGACTTTCTCCGACTTCGGGTCGATGACGTAGAACGAGGGCCACGCCTGGACCGGGAACTTCGCGAGGACCGCCGCGTTTTCGCGCTTTTCGGTGTTGATCGAGAGCCAGACGAACCGTCCGGCCTGCCGCTCGAGCGCTTTGTCGTTGAAGACGAAGGCCCTCATGGAGCGGCACGAGTGGCACCACGGCGCCCAGGCCTCCAGAAAGATCGGCTTCCTTTCGGCGCGCGCGAACGCGAGAGCCTTCGGGTAATCGTCCGCGATGAAGGGCAGGACCTCGTTTGTCTCAGCCGCGGAAGTCATCGTCGACAGCGCCTTCTCCGTCTCGGCGAGCAGCGCCTCGGGTCCCACGGGCGCGCCCGTGGCCTCGGTCATCCAGAGATCGGGCGCGATGTTGCCCAGCTTCGCCATGCGCTCGAACTCGGGGCCGATCGCTCCAGCCTTCTCCATCTGCCGCTCGATCTGGAACGCGATCATGTGGCCGATCGAATAGTCGGGCAGATACAGGAACGCCTCGATCATGTGCGAGTACACCGCGAGAAGCGTGACGTCCTTCTCGCCGAGGACGGGAGTGTAGAAGCGGTTCCACACGTCGCGCGCAATCGCGAGCGTCGCTGCCTTCAGCTCGGCGGGCGTGGCCTCGGGGTGCTCGTACATGAAGTGCCAGACGCCCATGTCGACGAGGCCGACCCCCGCGATCTCGTACGCGCCCCAGAACGCGTCGAGCACCTTCTCGGCACGCGCCTTCTCCGAGGGCTTCGCGAGGCCGAGCAGCTCGAGGTCGTGGCCCTGGAACACGAACGCGAGCGCCTCGGTGAAAGCCGTGTTCGGCACGCCCTGGAGCAGCGGCTCGTCGATTTCGTAAAGGGAGAACGTCTGCTCCACGTTGTGCCCCATCTCGTGAACGGCGATGTTGTAGCCCTTGTAGTTCATGCCGTCCTTTTCGACGCGCGTCCTGAGGTACGCCTTGTAGCCCTTCAGCTCGGCGCCCGACGCATGGCCGGAGCCGCGCGCGGGATGCACCTCGATGCGGGCGGCGACTTCCTGGGCCTTCTCGTTCGAGAACCCGAGCTTGGCGAGGAGGTTCGGGATGTCTTTCGCGTACGCCTCGGGCGTGGGGTATTTCGCCCGTACGAGGGCGTCGAGCTCGGCGCCGGACTGGGCGGGCTGAGGCCGGAAGCCGGGATACCAGACGTCGACGGGCGAAAGCTTCCGCCCGAGGCGTTTCTCGATGAGCGCCGCGACTTTCGGCACGAGCGGCGACGACAGAACTTCCTCGAGCATCTTCCTGACGCGCGCCTCGGGGATCTGGCGGTCCTCGTCGAACTTCCGCGCGATGAACGTGGGCGCCGTGGGCGAGTAAGGATCGGCCTGCCTCACGGCGCGAAAGTCGGCGAGAAGGGTGGCGTAACGCGTGTCGGGCTCGGGACCGGGGCCCGCTTCTTTCTCGGGGACGTCCACGTCCTCGTAATCCTTCACGGCGGCCGGGTGGACTTCGTTCGTGAACGGATTCCAGTCGACGCTCGGGTTGTCGAGAACGGCCTTCGGGATCGTCTGGTCGACGATGCGCTCCATGACCTTGCGGATCGCGCGCTGCTTCGCTCTCCCGCGCTCTTTGTCGGCGTAATCGGACTTGATCTCGTCGCGCAGGTTCCAGTGCGAGAGGAGCCGCATCTTCGCGGGGAAGAGGCGGACCCCCTTGTCGTCCACGAGGTGGTGCATCCAGATGTTGTACGAGGCGATGTACTGCGCCGAGTCGGATTGAGCCTTCGCGATCGCGAGGTTGACGCTGGCCGGGACGCGCGTCGCAAAGCGGTCGGCGAGGCGCGCTTCCGCCCACTGGCGGCGCGTCCACGCCGAACCGAGGCGGAGCTTCTCCTCGAGCGTGTACACGGGGAAGTTGAGGAGCGTCGTGAACGCGACCTTGTTCTCGAAGAGGTCGTCCGTGAGGTGAGCGCCGGGGTCGTAAGCCGCGAGCGCCTCGTCGAACGGCAGGATCGGACCCCGGTCCAGGTCCACGTGCATTCTGAGATCGCGGCTGGCCTCGCGCATGTGGCCCTCGAGCGAGACGACCGCGGCCGAAAGACGCGTGAACAGGGCGTCGCGCGTGGCGGCGTCGGACGCGGTGTTCGCCCTCGCGAACGCCTCGAAAGCCGCCGCGTCGCCGTCGGCGGGGCGCCACAGAGCGGCGGCTTGCTTCTTTCCCCGAACCTGCTCGGGCGTCTCGGCGTGCGCCATGAGCACGGCGAGTCCGAGGAGGACGAGGAAAAGAGTTTTGCCCCTGTGCTTCTTCATGCGCGGATCTTAACGGCTGACTTCGAAGCAGCAGGTTTCGGTGCTTTTCTATCTCTTCTCTTACTAATAATTTTCTCTTCTTGTCTTCCTATGGCAGAGGGACCGGCGTGATCGACCCCTCCGAGATGTTGAAGGAGGTGCCACCCCCGTTGTCGAGGGTCAGGATGTAGCTGCCCGGCGCAAGGTTCGAAAGGCGCCTGAATCCGGTCTGGCCGGTCGCGTCGGCAGTAATCGCGATTCGCCCGTCCGTGTTGAACAGCGTGTACGGGTACGGAATGCCCGACGAGTTCTTCAGAGTGCCGCGCATGATGCCGTTCACGAACGACTTCGGGCCGACCGAGATGTCGGCGGAACCGCCCGGCGTGAGACTGACGGGCAGCGGCTGCTGCGAGGGCGCCGTGACGCTCGGAATGTAGAGGGTGGCGTAGCCGCTCGCGTTCACGAAGAGCGTGTACCCGCCCGGCTGGAGCGACGGGATCTCCCCGCTGCCGGTCGAGTCGAGCGCGATCGTGCCCTGGAAGACCGCGTTCTTGTTACCGTCGAGGGCGCGCGCAGAAAGGCTGCGCATCGGGACGCCGTAGATCCCGTCGCGCGCGATGATCCCGATGCCCTGCCCGTGCACGAGGTCGATCGAGAGGTTGTCGGTGCTGCCGTCGTCGGCGGCCGTGATCGTGCGGTTGTCGAACTGGTAGTCGGTCATCTGCGCGTTGAGCGTGTACGACTGGGGCGGGACGTCCGTGAACTGGAAGTGCCCGTTGCTGTCCGTCGTCGCCATGCGCTGCATCGGCGTGCCCGCCCCAGCGGCAGCGGCCAGCGAAATCGTGGCGTTGGAGAGCGGCTGCTTCGTGTCGGCGTCGTTCACGACACCCGACACGCGCGCCGTGGGAAAGATCAGGTCCAGGCTCTGGTCGCTCGTGAGAGAGATCGTCTGGCGGACCTGGGCGCCGCTGCCGGCGAGAGGATCGGACGTGGCGGTGACGGTGTACGAGCCTTCCTGCAGGCCTTGCAGTGTGTAGGCGCCGCTGCTGTCGGTGCGGGTCGTGGCCTGCCTTCCTCCGCCGCCCTGCAGGCTCGCGAGGACCATCACGTTCGCGGTGGGCTGGCCGGCCTGCGTGACATGGCCTGTCAGGTTGAAGCCGACCTCGAAAACGATCTCCGCTGGGAGCACGGGCACGTCGTCGCTGGCCGTGACCAGCTTCGTCGCGCTTCGCGAGTCGCCGAGACCGTCACCCGCCTGCGCGCGGAGAGTGACCGGGCCCGCCGGCACATTCGTGATCTGGAACGTGCCGTCGCCGCCGACCTTTGTGCTCGCGACGAAGGCCTGAGCGCCGTTCGCGGTCACGGTCGTGCCGTTCTTCCAGTTGTCCGGCAGCCCGGAGACCGCCCCCTGGATGGTGGAGCCCCCGGAAAGCGAGAGGACGATGTCGTTCTTGGAATCGCCCGCCTGAAGGACGAAGTCGGTGAGGTTGCTCGACTGGCCGTTCAGTCCCGCCGAGACGGTGTAGCGGCCGGCCCCGAGGTGGTCGAACTCGAAGTGTCCCTGGCCGTCCGAGGTCGTCGTCTGGCTGCCGCCGAGGATGCGCCCGAAGCCCGCGTCCCCCGCGCCCGCGAGAGCGACCTGTGCGTTCGGAAGCGGCTGGCTGCCGAGCGCGACGATGCCGCTCGCCGAGCCGCCCCCCGTGAGCTTGATCTCGACGGTGCCACCCGTGTCCTTCACGTCGGCCACTTCGCTGCCGTCCGTGTAATCGGGGTTCTTCGCGGTGACCTTTACCTTCCCCGTGGGGATGCCCTCGATCTCGAAATGGCCGTCGGCGTCGCTCGTGATGTCCTGGGAGGGGTCGAGCCCCGAGATCGCGCCCCCGCGACCGCCGAAACCTCCTCCCGGCCCGCCACCGCTGTCGGTCGCCTGGTACGTGATGTTCGCGTTCGCCACGGGACGCCCCGAGCGCGCGTCCGTGACGTGTCCCTTGAGGACCATGCCGGGCGTGGCCCGCACCTCGACGCCGTCCTTCACGCCGTTCTCCTCCACGAGGAGGTTCGCGACGCGGGCCGGCTGGTAGCCCTTCGCCTCGACGACCACCGTCCACGTCCCGGCCGGCACGTCTTCGAGCGTGAAGGAGCCGTCGTCGGTGTCGAAATCGCGCTTCTGGCCGATGCCCGTCTGCGCGCCCGCGCCGCGCGCCACGATGCGGATGATGGCGCCGCCGCCACGATCGGGCTCGAACGAGACCGAGAAGTTCTTGAGGGGCTGGCCTGAGCGCGCGTCGAGCGCGGTGCCTGCGATACGGCCGGTGCCCGCGACCACCATCTCGACGTTCGTGGCCGGCGCCACGACACCGCGCTTCTGCGGCCCGAGGCCCGCGCCGCCGAAGACCGAGAGGTCGTAGGCCTGGCCGGGCTTCAGCCCGTCGATCACGAAGAGGCCGTCGGAGGCGGTCGCGAGATCGGTGCCCAAACCGCCGAGGATGCCGCCTCCCGCTCCGCGACCTCCACCCCCGCCGACGCGCACTATGAAGCCCTCGGCGCCGTCGCCGTTCTTGCGGCGCACGATTCCCGAGAGGCTCGCGCCGGGCCCGAGGGTCACCGCGATCGGGTCCACGCCCTTCTCGGTCACCTTCACGGGGTCGACGCGTTCGTTCGCGAATCCCGGCTTCCGGATCTGGAGCGCGTACTCGCCCACGGACATGCCCTTGATCAGGAACGTGCCGTCGGCGGCGGTCTTCGTCCTCGGGCGCGTGCTCGCGCCTCCCAGGCGCGCGAAATTCGCGACCATGCCGCCCGCGCCCGCGCGGAAGTTGACGGACGGATCGACCTCGACCTCGACGTCCTGGATCGGCAGGTTGTTGGTGTCCCTGACGACGCCCGAGATCGTCGCGCCGCGGTGCATCACGATCGCCACGTTGGGTTTCGTTCCGCCCGACGGGAGCGACAGGCCGGCCAGCGTCGCGCGCTCGAAATCGGCGTGGCTCACGAAGAGGCGCTGGTTCTCGCCGGGAGCGAGGCGCGTCGCTTTGAATGTGCCGTCGGCATGCGTCCGAAACGCAGTCGTCTCGCCGCCGCCAACGCGCAGCATCCGGCGAATCCCCGCGAGCGCGCTCTCGCCCCCGCGAATGAGCGATCCCCGGGCCGCGGGGACTGGAGCGCCGTTCTCGTCGACGACCTTGCCGATCATCGTCGCTCCCAGCGTCACGGCGATGTCGAGATGCTTCGCCTCGCCGGGCGCGAGCGCGAGATCCGGCTTCACCCACGGCACGTATCGCGCCTCGTCGACCGTGAGGCGGTACTTCTGCGTGGGTACTCCCTTCAGGTGGTACGTCCCGTCGGGGCCCGTGCGCACGAGGCGCACGAAGCCGTTCGCCTTGAGGAAGACTTTGGCGCGCGGCACGGCGTGCCCCGTCTTGTCGTCCAGCACTTTGCCCTCGAGCGACGCGGGGCGCGCGAGAGTGATCGCGAGCGCCTTGCCCTCGCCGAGCGGCAGCTTGACGTCGGGCTTGCGGCCCCAGCCGGCGTCGCCGGCGTCGACGACGATCGAGCCGCGCCCGTCGGGAGCGTGCGGGATCGTGAACCGGCCCTCCGTGTCCGTCTCCACCCAGCGGGTCGTTGCCTTGAGGCTTTCGAGGCGCACGAGCGCCGAGGCAACGGGATGCTTCCCGGCGTCGACTACGGTGCCGGTGACCAGGTCGCCCGCGACGACCGCGATCGGCCTCGGAATCGTGCCGGCTTTGAGGCTCGTCTGGAGCGTCGGCGCGAGATTCGCCTTCTCGATCGTGATGCGGTTCCCCGTGGCGCTCGCCTCTTCGAACTGGAACTTGCCGTCCTCGCCCGTGACGGCAGAGCGCGTCACGACGCGATACGCGAGGTCGTCGCCGTCGGCGACGCCGGCCTCGAGGGAGACTTCCGCTCCCGGGAGCGGCTTGCCGGACGCGTCCACCGCGACGCCCGTGACCTTCTCGCCATGCGGCAGCGTGTGCTCGCCGAGGTCCTCGGTCTCGGCCGCGTCGTAGACGTCCTCGAAGAGCACGGGGACGACACCCGCGCCCTCCACCCGCACGCGGAACGACCTCTCCCTTCCGGGTTCGGAGGGAACGGCCAGAACGAACGAGCCGTCGGCTCCGGTGACGGCCGAGGCGATCGGCTTCGGGGCCTCGCCCCCTTTCATGGCGCGGCGCGCTTCGTCGCCCGGCGTCTCCCACGGCACCGCGCTGACCATGAGGCCACCCACGGGCTTGTCGGCGCGGTCGCTGACGAGGAGCCGCCCGCGAATCTCGCCGGCACGCGCGGCGCCGGTCGAAAGAGCGAGCGCGAGAAGCAAGAGCAGCGAGAGGCCGCGGGCCATCCCGCGAGCTCCGGAACGACTATCTCGAAGGTGTCTCATCGGAAAACCTCCACGCCTAATTGACCGAGGGCCGGACCGTTCCTTATTCTTCCGAGCAACTCCAGGGCCAGGCCGGAGCCCGAAGAGGCCCGCGCGCAGCCGGGGGCCGAAAGCATCCTCGTATGACGCATGGAATCCCGAAAGGTTACGCCTTCTCGGCGGAACGGCCCGCGCCCGCCCTGAGCTGGATTCCTGCGACCGCGGGCGCCGCCGTGGCAAGCTGCACGCGGTGCTCGTCCGCCGCGATGTTGTTGAGAAATACTCACGCAACGTGTGGAAAACTTCGCGCGACGGCTCAAGGGAGGGCTCGTGCTTTCGGACTCACAAGCTTATGGACACCTGAGGCCGCCCGCGTGAGCGCCGAGCCGCCCCTCGGGACGGGTCCCGCGTACCGGTTGTGGGCGGCGACGTACGACGTGGAAAACCCGCTCACGACCATGGACTCGCTCGCCGTCCGGTTTTTCTCGCACGACATCGTGGGGAAGAGTCTCCTCGACGCGGCCTGCGGCACCGCGCGCCGGCTCGTCTTCCCGAAGGGGCACGCGCCGAAGAGCGCCTGCGGGGTGGACCTCGTCTTCGAGATGCTGGCGGCCGGCCACCGCGACCCGGCGCGGCCGCGCACGACCGCGAGCGGCGACCTCCGGGCGCTGCCCTTCGGCGCCGAGCGCTTCGACGTCGTGTGGTGCCGGCTCGCGGCCGGGCACCTGCTGAAGATCGCGCCGCTGTACCGCGAGTTCGGGCGAGTCCTTCGCAAGGGCGGATACGCCGTCGTGACCGACTTCCACCCGGACGCCATCCGGCGCGGGCACGCGCGTGCGTTTCGCGACGCCTCCGGAGCCACGCACGTCGTCGACCACGTCGTGCACGACGCGGACGCCCACGAGGCCGCCGCGCGCGCGGCGGGGCTCACCTTCGACGCCGCGGGCTCGCTCGGCGTCGGCATGGAAGTGCGGCCTTTCTACGAGCACGCGAAGAAGCTGGATCGGTACACGGCGGACCAGGGCCTGCCACTGCTCCTCGCGCTGCGTTTCTCGAAATGAGGCTGCGCCTGAAGGTGCGAGACGCGAGGCGCGACGTTCCGTCTCGTGCCGGACCTTCGCCGTATCATCGCGTGACATGGCCGACGTGCCCGTTCTCGTCCTCGGCGAAGGCGAGCTTCACCAGAACGAGAGCTTCGGCCGCGCCACGGTGAACCGCGGCGCCGTCCTCCTCGACTGTACGTGGGACGGGGGCGTCTTCGAGTCGGGCGTCATGGCGGGCGGGCTCTTCCGGTCCGGCACGTTCCTCGGCGGCGTGTTCTGGGGCGGCGTGTGGCTGGGTGGTACGTGGAAAGGGGGGGCGTGGGAGCGCGGCTTCGGCCCCGACGGAAAGTACCATCCCCGCACCGTGCACCCTTGAAGGTCGTCCTCGCTGCAGCACACCGGTACCCCGACCTCGCGCGCCTTTGGTTCCGGTCCGTGGCGCGGGATCTCCTGCCCGCCTTCAGAAGCGCCGGTGCCGACGTGGAGGTCCTTCTCTTCCGCGACACGACGCCCGAGGGCTTCGAGCCGAGGACCTTTCCCGGCGCGACACTCCTCGCCCCCTCCTTCGAGGCTCTCGATGCCGTCGAGTTCTACGAGGCGGCGCTCGAGCGGCAAGGAGACGTCCTTTTCCTCCTCGACCCGGGCGTCTTCGTGCTCGACGGCGAGTGGGTCGCGTCGCTTCTCGGCTACTTCGAGGATCCGACGGTGGCGGCGGTCTCGCTGCTCCCCCGCACCGGGCCGCCCGACGTTCTCGCGCTCCTCGCGCGGCGCGAGGTGTATCGCACGCTGAAGGCGCCCGTCTTTGCGCCGTCCTTCGAGGTGCTCGAGAGATGGCCGCACGCCATCTACCGCCGGCCGGGCGAGCGCGCCGCCATCGCCCTGCGCGCGCGCGGCAAGAAAATCGTCGACGTGCCTCCCGCGGCGGCCCCGCGCCTCGCGGATTTCAGCGCCGCGACCGCGATCCGGATCGCGCGCGAGACGTTCGGCGGAGTCCTGGGCCCGCGCTTCGAGACGCTCCTCGCCGAAAAATCGGACCTCGCGGCGGGCGCGTACGAGAACCTCCTCCTCGGCGCGCTGTTCCGCGCCGTCTTCGGCACGCCGTATGCCGCGGCGAACGGGCCGACGCCCTTCGCGGCTCCGGACGGCGACGCGCACCTCTCGGGAAGCGCGACTCCCGAGGAGCTCCGCACGGCTCTCGCGGCGATCCGCGACCGGAAGGCGCTCCAACACCTCGTCGCATCCTTCGAAAGGTCCGACCGCGTGCTCACCCGCCTCGCGGCACGCGAGGGGCTGACCCGCGGCGCGCTGCACGTCCCCCGCGTCCTCCCTAGGACGCGTGCCCTCGAGGCACGCGTCCGGGCCGCCGCGAGGCGCTTCGTCGGGAAGAGCTAGGACGAGCTGTTCATCGACGTGACTGAATGTCGAAGATTACTTCCAGCGCCCTTCAGCCCAGTACCAGCTGTCGCTGATCGTCTCCTTCTGGAAACCGGTCTCCCGGCATGGAGTTCGCACGAGCCGTGCCATGTACACTGCAAAAAGGCGCTTTCAGCGCCCGAGGCACGCCACATGAGACGACTTTTCGAGGTCCGAGGTTTGCCCGCCCGCGTCATGATGGTGGAGTTGCTCACGGTTCTTCTGGCGGCGCCGATGAGCGCGGGCCTCGTCTTCGTCCCCGTGAATACGCTCCCCGGGGCCGACGCGGCCGCGCTCGCCGGAAGCGGCGCAACCCTCTGGGCAGCCACGCCGCGCGGCGTCTGGCGTCTGGACGCCACCGGCACGTGGAGTCTCGACGGGCTCTCGGCGCAGAAGATCTCCTCGGTCGCCGTCGCCGATACCGTTTACGCCGCCGACGGAGAGAACGTGTGGCGCCGTGGCGCCGACGGAACGTGGAGCACCGAACCTCTCCCCTCGGGGCTCGTTTTTCCCTCGCTGCTCGCGACGGACGGCACCGCCGTGTGGGCCGCGGGCGTCGGCGTCGCGAAGCGCTCCTCGGGGGCCTGGACTTTGCTCGCGAATCCGGGCGGACTCGTGACGGCCGCGTTCTTCTCGACCGTGTCCGGCGATATCGTGGTCGGCCTGCACGGCGGCGCGGCGCAGTATGCCGGCGCGGCCGTCACTCCGATCTCGACGGGAATTCCCGCCACCTCCACCGTTCAGGCGCTCGGTCTCGACGCGAACGGCAAGCTGTACGCGGGCACCGGCCAGACTCTCTATTCCTACGCGGGAGCGTGGAACGCCGTGTCCGGCTTCGGGGCGCACGACGTGCGTGCCGTCGCGGGCTCGAACGGCACGGTGTTCGCCGCCACCGCCGATGCGGGAGTCCTCTCCGGCGCGATCTCATGGGCGCCCGTCAACGCGGGCCTCCTCGTCGCGTCGGCCAAGAGCTTCGCGACGCTGGGAAGCGATCTCTACGTCGGCACGGCCGGCGCCCCCGTCTCCCGCTTTTCCGGCGGCTCGTGGAGCGCCGTGGGAACCGGGCTCTACGCGGCCTCCGTCTCGGACGTGAAAACCGTCGCGGGCACGACGTTCGCGGCCGCGCACGGGGCCGGCCTCGCCGTGGCCTCGCCGCCCGGAGGGAATTTCGCCCCGGAGGGCTGCGGGGACGCGAGCGCGATCACAGGCAACTCGGTGAGCCTTTTCGCCGCGACGAACTGCCACCTTTACGCCTGGGCGCTCGGGCCGGGCTTATCTGCTCCGCCCTCAACCGTCGAGGCGGGCCTTCCTCTCGGCGTCGCCATCACGTCCCTGGCGGCGGTCTCCGACGACAGCATCGCCGGCGGCACGTCGAGCGCGGGAATGTGGCGGCTCGTGGCCAGCACGTGGTCGTCCGACAACGCGGGCCTGCCCGCGAGCGGAGCGGTCCAGGCGACGCGCGAGGTGGCCGGGAACCTCTACGCCTCCGTCGGAGGGAGCTTTTTCGTCCGCGCGCAGGGGACCTGGCAGGCCCTCTCCGGCGCGCCGGCGAACGTTCAGGCCCTCGCCGGCGACGCGAGCGTGCTTTTCGCGGCGCCCGTGTTCGGCGGAGTTTTCTCTTCGACGGGCCCGTGGCGCGAGGACGACTTCGGCGCGAGCACGGCGTTCGTCTCGTCGCTCGACGTGGGCGGCGGGATGGCATTCGCGGGCGCCGGCACGGCGGGGGTCCTCCGCCGGATCGCCGGCGGCTGGCAACCCGAGAATGCCGGGCTTCCGCCGGGCGCCGACGCGCGTGTCGTGCAGCGGAGCGACGACGGATCGAATCTGTACGCGGGCACGGCAGGCAGCGGGCTTTATCTGGCGTCGACCCTTTCCTCAGCGAAATACCTTCCCGTCGTTCTCGACCTCGTCGGCGCCACCGGAGCGCACTTCCAATCCGACCTCACGCTCGGAAACCGCTCGACCTCGCCCGTGACGGTCACGGTGGGCTTCGTCCCCGCGCCCGACTTCCCGCTCACCACGAGCGGGGGTTCTATCTCCGTCCCGCTGGCTCCTTCCTCGGAGTTGCGCGCGGCAGATGCTCTCCAGTTCCTGCGCGATAACGGCCTTCCAATCGCCGGCAACTCGGGCATCGCGGGCTCGATCTGGGTGGCGGCCGACCCGCAGGCGCTTCCCGCGGCCGCGACCGATGCCGTCTACGCGTTCTCCCGCGCGTACACGGAAAGCGCCGCCGGTAGCTTCGGCACGTTCCTCGACGCACCGTCCGACCTCGAGGCAGCCGAGGACGAGGGCGCGATCTACGGGCTACGCAGCATCTCCGGCACGTCCCGGTCGAATCTCGCGGTCGGGTACGTTCCGGGCCGCGGCGCCCTTCCAGGCCCCGGCGCCGGGACGGTGACGCTCTCGGTCCAGGTCTTCGACCAGTCCGGCGCCGCCGCGGGCGCTCCGATCCCCATCACGCTCGCCTCCGGAGAGTGGAAGCAGCTCAACGGCGTCCTCCTGCAGGCCGGCCTCGCCGAGCCGGCCTACGGCTACGCGAAGATCACGCGGACGAACGGAACCGGCGCCTGGACGGCATACGGTGTCGTGAACGACGCGAGGACCTCGGACGGCTCGATCCTTCCGCTGTACCGGCCGGGCGGCCTCGCGGCCGGACGCACGCTCGTCGTGCCCGTCGTCCTCGACGTATTCGGCGCCGCCGGGTCGCACTACACGACCGAGCTCACGGTCGCGAACGACGGCAATTTTTCGACGCCCGTGGACCTCGTCTACCAGCCGGCGCCGAACTTCGGGTCCTCGACGGGCGTCCCGGTCGTCACCTTCACGCTCGCCGCACACCAGCAGGCCACGATTCCGGACATCCTCGCGTACCTGAGGTCGAAGGGCGTCAACATCCCTGACCCCTCGACCGGTCCTCAGGCCGGCTCGCTTTCCGTGGCGTTCCGGAATCTCGGCAACCTCGACACGCCGAACACGGTCGCGCTCGCGCGCACGACGACGCCGAACACCGATACGGCCACGGGCGGCGCGTTCGGTGTCGCGTACCCTGCCGCGGCGAAGGGGGGCGGCGCACGCGCCTCGGCGCTCGTGCCGGGCCTCGCGAGCGACGCTTCCGTGCGCTCGAATCTCGCCGTCGTCCATTTGGGTGGCGGGTCGGAGCTCCCGCTCTCGCTGTCCGTGCGCCTTTACGACGCCACCACCTCTCAGGCCGTGGGCGGAGAGATCACCGTCACGCTGCAGCCGGGCGACTGGACGCAGTGGTCGGGCATCTTCGACATCGCGGGCGTGCCCGCCGGCACGACGGCGGCTTACGCGGTCATCACGCGCGTCGCGGGCGACGACACATGGCTCGCGTATGGCGTCCTGAACGACGCGAAGACGTCCGACGGCAGCATTCTCCGGATGCTCCCGGCCGGCGAATACTGATCGGACAAAAGAGGCTGTTCAGGGCTCCGGGTCGCTCCGCGCGAGGACGAAGCGCTGGAGTAGGAGCGCGACCGCCGCCAGGCACGCCGCGAGGCCGACGAACGACGCGACCCGGTAAAGGCCGCCGAGCTGCGCGAGGTCGAAGAGGAAGCACTTCAGGATCGTGACCACGAGGAGGACGAGCGCCGCGATGCGGGCCGGGCGGCTCTTGACGAGAAGGCCCGCGACGAGAAGCGCGATCGCGAAGAGCGCCCACGAAAGCGTGTACGCGAGCCCCTCGGACAGGGACGGCGAGAGGACGTTGAACGAAGGCGCCCTGCCCTCGGCGAAAAAGTCGGCGATCTCGAGGTTCAGGAGGACGAAAAGGAGCGCTGCCCCGCCTGCGGGCAGGAGGCGGACGGCCCCGCCGTACGGAACAGATTCCGTCCGGCGAAAGAGTGCGAACCCAATGAAGAACGCCGCGGCCGCGGCGGTGTAGACCGCGAGGTACCAGTTCCAGACCGGCGTCGGCGTGCGCGGGTGATAGGCCAGGACGGCGGGGTTGAACGCGAGGCGCACGAAGGCGGCTCCGAAGAGCGCCAGCGACCAGGGGACGAGCGCGCGGTGCGGGATACGCCCCCACAGCCACGCGAGGGCCGCGCCGAGGAGCGCCCAGCCCAGCGTCAGCCACTCGCGCTCGAACTGGAGCGGGATCGCGACGGTCACGAAGGCGAGCGCAACCCCGGCGACGAGAGCGAGCCGGCCGCGATTCTCTTCGGGCGGCACGCCGAGCGTCAGGAGGCGCGCGAGGAGCGCCGCCAACCCGAGCGCGAGAGCGAGCGGAAGGAGGCCGATGACGCGGTCGAAGCCGCCGCCGTCCTCGAGCGCGACGCGAAACAGCGGGAAAAGGGCGACGCTCACGAAAACCGCGAGGAGATACGGCTCCGACGAGCGCGCGGCACGCCTGCCGAGGACGATGGGGTGGACCAGGCAGACGATCCAGATGCCCGCGCCGAGGATGAGCGCCTGATCCCAGCGGTCGTGGCGCGGCGGCCCGAGCCGCCAGACGTAAGCGGCCAGGACCGCCAGCGCTCCCCCGAGGAGAGACACGTTCGGAATTTCGGACGCGGCCGCCACCGCGAAGAGGGCGACAAGGAAGAGCGTGAGCGCGGTGAGATGGACGGTGACATTCGGCGCGCCGGACGCGAGCGACGTCGTGATCGCCGCGGCCTCGGCGAGCACGAGACCGACGACCGCCGCGCGCGCGAACTCGCGCCGGCTGTCCAGGACCCAGGCCCCGACGCCCCAGAGTGCCACCGCGACCGCCGCCGCGACCGCGGCCGTGGGCCAGGGCGCGCGCGTCGCGACGAGGGCGAACGCGATGACGGCGCCTTGGCCGAGCGCGAGAGCGCCCGCGTGCACCTCCGACGCCCCACCGCGCCGTGCCGCGAAGCCCGCGGCGACGGTGACGAGCGCCAGGGCGCTCGCGGCTCGCGGGTCAGGTGGTAGAGACAGGTTTTTTTGTGTCGCGACGAAGAGCAGCAGGACGTGCCCGAGAAGACCAAGTGCCGCCAGTTGCGGCGCGAGCGGCGCATTCTCCCTCAGGCGCCCGGCGAGCGCGGGCGCGAAGAGGTAGAAAAGCGAGAACCCCACGGCCGCGGTCAGCCCCGGTTCCATGAGGTCCGGCGTCATCGACTTCACGAACCACGCGCCGAGGACGGCTAGCGTCGCGATCCCGCCGACGGCATGCAGGAGAGCCGGCCCGCGGAACACGGCGAGCGCGAAGAGCCCGGCGTCGAGAAGGGCGAGGAAGCCGAAAAGGAGCCCCCAGTGCTCTCCATACGCGCCGACGCCCGCGACGTAGAGCGCGAAGAGCGAGGGCAGCGCCGCCGCGACGGCCGCTGTCCTTCCGAAAACGTCCCCGCCCGCGCCCGGCTCGCGGCTCGCGAGCGCCGGCCCTGCGGCGAAGACGAGCGGAAACACGAGGAAGATCCCGGCCGCGAGGCCCAGGTTCTCGCCCGCGAGGAAGCGGGCTACCCAGCCCCACTGGTAGCACGTCGTCAGGACCAGGCTCGCAACCGAGAGAAGCGCCCACCGTTTTCGGAGCGCCACCCAGGCGAGCCCCGCATTGAGGAGTAGGAGGTACGAGAAGAGTTCGATCGGGCGGTCTTGTCCCGTCGACAGGAGCGCGGGCGTCGCGAAGCCGCCGAGGAGCCCGAGCGCCGCGATGAACAGGGAGTCGCGCCTCAGCGCGAGCACGACGGCGAGCGCCGCGACGACCGCCATCAGGAGGAAGGCGGGGACGACGCCGACGAGGTTCCACCGGGCATGCCCGGCGAACACCGTGGCGAAGAGAATCGCGAGGCCCGCCGCGCCGAGCGCGTTCGCGGTGACGGCGTAACGGCGCGCGGCCTCGAGCTCGCAGGCGACGAGAAGGCCGATCCCCGCGAGAAGGCCGATCGCCATCTGCACCGGCGGCGACAGCCACCCGTGGTCGATCGAGTAGCGCAGGAAAAGGACCGCGCCGATCGTCAGGAAGACTCCGGCGACCCACGAGAAGAGCTTCACGCCGACGAAGTTTTCCCAGTCAACCGGGGGTTTTTCTGCTCCCTCTCGCATCGAAGCGGCTGCGCCAGGAGGCGCGGCAGGAGCAGCGGCATCGGTGGTTTGCTTAGAAGGGTGAATGACCGGAGGAGCGAAGGCGACCGGCGGGGCGGCCTGGGTCTGCGCATCGACCGCAGGCGACGTAATAGGTGTTACGGGCCGAGAGGGAGCAGAGATCTTCCGGACGTCTTCTCTGAGAGACTTGACTTCCCATTCCAGCAGCGCGACCCGCTCCGCGTCGCGCGCGACGCGTTCACGCAGCCACGCGCCGAAGGCGAGCGCCGCGAGTCCCAAAAGGAGCGCAAGCAGGATCACGTCGTCAGGGCCGCGTCAGGCGGCCGCCCTCCGGAGCGTGAAGATCCGGTCGTAGAGGAGCATGAGGATCGTCGTGCCGAAACCGATCGCCGAGAGCAGGATCCACATGCCCGCGGGGTTTCCCCCCTTGATGTAGTGCTCGACGAGATAGCCCGAGAGCCGTCCCCCCACGAAGGCGCCGATCGCGACGGGCAGAAAAGCGAAGCCCATGAACGTGCCGGTCTGCTCCTTAGGCGCGAGGTCCGCGACGTACTCGTAAAAGCGCGGCGCCTGCATGGACTCGCCCAGCGCGAACAGGAGCATCGCCACGACGACGCCCTGCCAGCTCTGGCTGAACGCGATGACGAGCCACGACGCGCTCGCGACCGCGAAGCCGCCGGCCATCGCGCGGATGGGGCGGAGCTTCTTCATGAGCGCCGTCACCGGAACCGTGAAGAAAATGATCCCAAGGGCGTCGACCGTCTCGAGCAGCTCGAACCGGCCGATCTTCAGGACGTCCGTCACGTAGAACGGGAGCGCATAGAAGATCTGCCAGAACATGATCCAGAAGCCCGAGAAAATGACGAGGAACGTGATGAAGCGCGCGTTCCGAAAGACGAAAACGGCGTCCGAGAAGACCCGGCCGAACGTTCGGCCCTCGCGCTCTCCCGCGGGCTCGCGATAGAAGAGGAGCGTCCCGAGGACGAGGAGCCCGGCCACGGCCGCCGACATGACGAGTACCTCGGCGATCCCGAGGCGCGTCCTCACCTCGCCGGCCAGGATCGGCCCGAGGAATCCGCCGATGTTCACGAGCGTGTAGTAGATCGAATAGCCGAGGCCCTTCGTCTCTTCGTTCGTCGTACGCGCGACCGTACCGACGATGCAGGGCTTGATGAGCGAGCCGCCGATCGCGGTCACGACCAGCGCGAGCACGACGAACGCTTTCTTCCCGAGGGCGTCGACGAAGGGCTGCCCCGCGGGCAGCCCCGCGAGGCCGATGAGCGTGTATCCGGCGCAGAAGATCGTGAAGCACGCGAGGAGACTTCTCTTGAAGCCGAAGCGGTCGACGACGACGCCCGCCAGGATCGGAAGCCCGAACACGAGGCCCCCGTAGACGCCGACGAGGTCGTTCCCGGCCGTCCCGAGCCCCACGGCACGGTTCAGATAGACGGCGAGGACGGCCTTGCTGCCGTAGAACGCGAACCGCTCGAACAGCTCGAGGGTGTTCGCCACCCAGAAGGTGCGCGTGAACCCCGTCCTGAGGACGCGGAGGCGCTCGGAAAGGCCCACGGTTTTCGTGTATCTCCGGAGCGCATCTTCACGGGGCGGCCGGGGGACGTCAACCGCGTTTCCCTGCGCTGTGCGGTCGAGTAGACTTTCCGGGCCGGAGGAGGATCCGCAGCATGGGCATGTACATCATCGCCGAGCCGTGCATCGGAACGAAGGACACCGCCTGCGTCGAGGTCTGTCCCGTCGACTGCATCCACCCGAAGAAGGACGAGGACGGGTTCGCCGAGGCGACGATGCTCTACATCGACCCGAACACGTGCATCCAGTGCGGCAACTGCGAGCCCGTCTGCCCCGTAAAGGCCATCTTCACGGAAGAGACCATCCCGGAGAAGTGGGCGCACTACCTGAAGATCAACGCGGACCACTACGCCTAGGAGCCCGTCTGAGTAATCCTCGCCCGCGAACCGGCGTTCCTCGAGCGGTGAAGGGGGGCGGGGGGGAACACGACCGTGTTTCCCCCATTTCTCGCAGCTGCTAGCGCGCCCCTCTCTGGTCGCGGGCGGAGCCCGCGGCGCGCTAGCTCGAGAAACGTCGGTTCAGTCGTCGTCGCGCGACAGGAGGTAGCCGACGACGATGCCGACTCCGAGCGCGGCGATCGCCATGACGAAAGCGTTCTCGCGGCCGACCCGGTCGACCGCCTTCCACCGGTGCGCGAGCTCCTTGCGAATGCGCTTTCCCTGAACGCCGGCTTCGTCGAGGACGTCTTCCACGCGCTCCGCTACGTCCCTTGCGAGGTCCTGTCCCCTCTCGCCGGCATCGGAGAGGCTTTCGCGCATCGACCCGAGGATGTCGCCAACCCGTGTACGTGCCATGTTGAGTCTCCCTGCGCCGCCGGACGCGGCCGGACCGATCTTACTCCCGTAAAGCGCCTCCGATAGACTGCGCCGCTCGTGGACGCGCGCGAAATTCTCATACAGCTTTATCGCGCTGCGGTCGCGACCGTCGATCCGGCGGCCCTCGTTTCCGAGGCGCTCGGGCGCCGCGGGGCCGGGGTCTTCGTCCGCTCCGTGTCGTCGCGCGCGCGGCGCGAGTTCGTCTTCGCTCCCTCGCGCGTCGCGGTGCTGGCCGTAGGCAAGGCGGCGGTCCCGATGGCCGCCGCCGCGCACACGACGCTGGGCTCGCGCATCGACGAGATGCTCGTCGTCGCGCCCGATGACGCTCCCTTCCGCACCCTGCCTCCCTCGACGCGCACGGTCGCGGCGCGTCATCCTCTTCCCGACGAGGGCAGCCTCGTCGCCGGCGAGGCGGCCCTTTCGCTCGCTCTCTCGCTCGGCAAGGGCGATCTCTTCGTCGTCCTCCTCTCGGGAGGCGGCTCGAGCCTCCTGTGCGCGCCCGCGCCGGGAATCTCGCTCGAGGACAAGTCGAAGACGGGGACGCTGCTTCTGGCGGCGGGCGCGCCAATCGTCGACGTGAACGCCGTGCGCGCCGCGCTGTCGCGCGTCAAGGGCGGGCGTCTCGCAGCGGCCGCGGGCAGCGCCGACGTCGTGACGCTCGTGCTTTCCGACCTCGGCGACGCCGGATGGTATCTCGTGGCTTCGGGCCCCACGCTGGGCTCACCGACACGCCCCTCCGAGGCGCGCGCCGTGCTCGACCGGTACCGGATCGCCGCGCTCGTGCCTCCGTCCGTGCGCGCACACCTCACGTACGGCTTCGAGCCGGCGGTGGCGCGGCCGGGCGGCCCGCGCTGGAGCGTGCTCCTCGCGGACGTGCACACGGCGCTTGAGGGAGCGCGCGTCGAGGCGCTGCGCCTCGGCATCGAGCCGCGCGTCGTGCACGAGCTTCTCTCCGGCGAGGCACGCGTCACGGGCCGGCGTCTCGCGTTCGCGGGCGCGACCGCAGGAGACCTTAGACGCCAGAGGTCTGCGCTCGCGCCGAGACGCCACGTGACGATCCTCGGAGGCGAGACGACCGTCACGGTGAAGGGTCACGGCCACGGCGGCCGAAACCGCGAGGTCGCGCTCGCCGCTGCCCGCGAGATGGCGGAGGCTCCCGGCATCGCGATGCTCTGCGCGGGGACGGGCGGCGTCGACCACGAGCCGGACGCCGCCGGCGCCTTCGTCGACGGCACGACGCTCGCGCGCGCCGAGGCGCTGGGACTCGATCCCGCGCGCGCTCTCCTCGACAACGACACCGGCCCGTTCTTTCGGGCGCTCGGCGACGCGTTCTCCCCCGGGCCGACCGGCACGAACGTCGGAGACGTCGCGTTCGTTCTCGGCCCTCCCGTCGCCGAGGACGATTCGCCCACCGTCCCCCGGCCGGCATAAGATTCCCGGAGGAGAAGAGGATCCATGCCGGGTGTCTTGACCGTTCGCGACGAGGGTGTGGCGCGGCGATACGTTTTCGAGCAGCAGGCAGTCGTCGGGCGCGACCTGGACTGCGACATCCCCCTCGCGAGCCGCTCGGTCTCGCGCCGCCATGCCCTCGTGGAAAAGACGCCGAACGGCTGGGTCGTGCGCGACCTCGGCAGCGCGAACGGGACGAGCGTGGACGGCGCGCGCGTTCGGGAGGCGCCGCTCGTCACGGGGGCGGCCGTGCGCTTCGGGGAGGTCGACGCCGTCTTCGAAATCGAGTCACGCGAGACGACGAGCGCCGAGCGCCTCATCTCCTCGCTCTCCATCGCGCCCGTGCGCAAGGCGCGCCCGGTCGCCGTGTTCCTCGTGACGACCGTGGGCGTGATCCTGCTGGCGGCCGCGACGATCTGGGCGCGCTATTGCGACCGCGCCCCGGCGAAAGCCAGCGCCGCGTCGCGTGCGCCGACCCTCATCGGGAGCTGACGAGAGGACGCCTTTTGCGCAGCCTGAGGTCGCGTCAGGAGGCGAGGAACGAGAGCAGCGCGCGGTAGGCAGGCTCGCTGCACAGGTTCATCGGAATCGTCTTCCACGCGTAGAAGACTGAGAGGGGTGCGAGGACGGCGAGAACAGCCGCGGCGAGGCGCGGCCGGCTCCAGACGTCGCGCCACGCGACGACGACGGCGAAGGGGGCGACCGTCAGGTAGTACCGGGCGAGGTCGCGTTCCCGGAGGAGTGAAAACAGCGCCACGTGCGCCGCGATGAGACCCGCCTCGAGCCGGTCTCCCTTCGCGAAGAGCCGCGCCGCGCACAGGATGAAGAACAGGTGCAGACCCAGCAGCATTTCCGCCGTCTCCCAGTCATTTCGGGTGGCCATCTCGCCGATGAACGCAAACGGGAGACACAAGCGGCCCGGGCTGTCGGCGACTTCTCGGCCGAGGCGGAGCGCAAAGAAGTCGCCGAAGAGAAACCGGTGCCACGAAAGGAGCAGGAGGAGCGGCACGGCCGCCAGCGCGCCGCCGAAAAGCGCGGTCTTCACGCGGCCCGAGAAAAGGAGCGCGAGGCAGAGAACGCCGACCACGAGGATGCCGTTCAGGCGTGTGACGGTCGCGAGAGCCGCCGCGAAGAGCGCCCAGTCCACGCGACCCCGGCGCCACGCCAGAACCGCGAGGACGACGAGGAGCGACATGAGTGCTTCGCTCGCCCCGAGCGCGCGGTACAGAAACATCCGCGCGGGCAGGAAGAGAAACGCGAGGACCGCGACGAGGGTCGGAACGTCGGGAGCGGCATCTTTCGCGTAGACGGCGAACGCCGAGGCCGAAGCGGCGGCCAGAAGCGCCGTCGCGAGGAAGAGGCCCGCCTTCCAGCCGCCGAAGAGCGAGCACGCCCGCAGAACTAGGGGATAGAGCGGCGTGTGCGCCGCGAAATAGGAAGGCCTCAGTGCGTAACCCGGGAGAGGGTTGACCGCCGTGGGCACGTAAAGCGTTTTCGCGACGACGAGATAGTTCGGGCCGTCGAAGTGGCGCACGACGACATCCATGTGCGAGAGGAACGGCCCCCAGGCGATAACCAGCGCGAACACCGCGAGGAGAGCCGCGAGAAGGGGGATACGCCGGGACACGCACAAGCCTAACATCGCGCCGATCCTCGTCGGCATGTTCAACTGAACCGTCAGGGCCCGACGGGCGAAATCCGGCGCTCGACGCGGAAGCGACCCGCGCCCGCCGGTACAAGGACCAGGAAATCCCCGCCGTAGCCGGGCGCGAGGGGCGCGGCGCCGCCGAGCCACGCCTTCGCTTCCGCGGAGAGGTTGGACTCGGAGACTGTGAGGAAGCCGTCCGCCGTCGCGAGTCCGTGCGCCGCGAGGCTGGCGAGCGCCTTCTTCCAGCCGTCCTCGCCGCCCGGCGGGGCGACGACGAGAAGCCGGCCGCTGAGATCGATCTCGGTCTTGCCGAGGAAGTCCGTCAGGTCGCCCACCTCCGTGACGCCTCCGCGCGTCCCGCGTGGAGACGAGCCCGAGAAGCCGGGACGCGCCGACGCGACGTTCAGGCCCACGTCCGCGAGATAAGGCGGAAGGCCGCCACCTCCGATGACGCGCGCGTTGCGCACGAGGACGTCGAAAAGGCGGTCCCGTGTGGTGAGCGGAATCGCGTCGTACGCTTTGAAATCCACTTTCGCGAGCGAGCCGTCGGCGAGCGCGTGAAGCGTTCCCAGAATCGCGACGAAATCGAGGCGCACGAGCGTGTTCGCCTCGTCGGGCCCGAAGAAACCTCCCGACTCGATGAGGAGCGTCGGCGTGCCCCAGCGCGTCATCGAATCGCCGAAGGCGCGCGCCGTGTAGTCCATGTCATAACGGGCCACGCGATCCTTCGCCCACGGTTCGAGAAGCTGCTGGACGAGGACGGCCATCCGCATGGTCGTCCGGCGCCCTTCATTCACGGTGAACGCGTCGTCGAACGGAACGGAAAGAAGCGAGATCGCGACCTGCCTTCCGTGCTTCCCCGCCGTCACGTTCGGGCTGTGGTTGTGGAGGTTGCACCCGACGGAGGGTTTCAACCGGTCGCGTACGGACTTGAGAAACCGCCCCTCGGGCGTCTGAAGGCGCAGCGCGTCGCGGTTGACGTCGATGCCTTGTGCGTTCGTGCGGCGCGTCCGCGCGGCGCCGTCCGGATTGAGCATCGGGATGATCGCGAGCGTGAGGCGAGAGACCAGTCGCTCCGTGTCGGGCGTCTTTTGCGTCCTTCCGAGATACTCGAGGATGTCGAGGAGCGCGCTCGTCGCCGTGGGCTCGTCGCCGTGCATTTGCGACCAGAGGAGAATCGTCGTGGGGCCGCTGCCGACGACGAGCAGGGGAATTTTCCGTCCCTCGGCCGAAACGCCTTCCTCGGCGATCGAAAAAAGCCCGGGGTATCGGGCGGCGATCGCGGCGAGCCGGACGCGCAGCTCCTCGTGCTTGAGGGCGATCGGCGAGACCTCTACCGTGTGCGGCCACGCCTCCCACAATACGAATGCGTCCGCGCCGGCACCGAGAGCTGGCTGCGTGGAAAGAGCCGCGAGAAAGGCGGGAACCGCGAAAACGAAGAGGGGTGAACGAGCGGCGTGCGTCCAGCGAACGAACATGAAACCCTGATTGTAGATAATCGGGGACAGCGTCATGCGCGTCGCACCCGGCTCGCGCCTTGGGGCGTACGAGATTCTCGGCCCTCTCGGGGCCGGAGGCATGGGCGAGGTCTGGCGCGCGCGCGATACACGCCTCC
>CALAQS010000287.1 GCA_937888435.1 uncultured Acidobacteriota bacterium | reverse complement strand
GCCTCGCCGTCGGGTTCGGCCAGTCGATCGTCCAGTACGAGAACCTGTCGATCCGGAGTTAGGGCGGCCCGTCTTCGCCGAGCCTCTAGGCCGCCCTCGGCCCGCGCTCGCACGAAGTGCTATGGCGCCAGGTTTCCTGCGAAATAGACCGGATCGTTCGTGGCGTTGTCGATCGTCGTCGCGTAGGCGGCAAGGATTCCACTGGACGGCGACAGTCTGATGAGGGCGGCCTTCGGCCCGTCGCCCAGACCACGGGCGCGGAACAGGTCATTCAGCTGGAGTCCGTTTTCCGGTGGGACGGTCTGATCGAAGGAATCGAGAAGGCTCCCTTTATCGTCGAGGATCTGAACGTGGACGCTGGCGGGGCTGTACCCAGCCACGCTCACGAGCGCAAGGTTCGTGCGGGAGGAGGAAGCGCCCGTCGGACCGAGAATCTCCAGCGTTTCCCCCGCGGTGGCGGTCTGCGCCGCGTCGAGCGGCGGCACGAGCATGCCGTAGGTCGATCCGTCCTCCCGAACCGTGTAGGTGCGCGAGGTGACCAGCACGCGGCCGTTAGGAAATCCGCTCTGGACATCTAGCCGCGCCACACCGCTCCAGCCGAAGAGCGTGAGGAGCGCGTCCGAAACCTGCCGTGACTCGCCGGGGGCAAGAGTGATCGTGACGTTCCATTTGCCTTCAGCCTGGTCCCAGAGCGTGGCGGCGAGGGAGAGGAAGTGGGAAATGGGGTCGGGGTTGAAGAGGAAGAGATCCGTCCAGTACTCGGCCCCGTTCGCTCCGCTGGCGTGGACGATCGCCGGAATCGTGAGCTGCCCGGGCGGGGTGTCAGGACCGAACCAGGTCGGATCGTTTGTCGCGTCGTCGATGGCGATGAGCCCCGTCACGACGCTGCCAGCGCTACACGTGGCGTAGAACGCTGCCGACTGAGAGCCGGGCGTGTCCGTCAGGGCTGCGAGGCCGTTGAGCTGGGTTTGTTTCGCGGGCGGAGCGATGACGGACAGCGGTGCTCCGACGGTCCCGCCAGCGGATTGAGGGAAGAGCTGGAGCTGGGAGCCCTGACCCGACAGATCGCTCGCGACGAAGTTGGTCCGGAAGCCCGAGCCGAGAAGCCCCGCCGAGAACGTCTGCTCGAAACCAGGCCGGGCGCCCGCGATGACGTCCTCGGCGTCGAGCGCCATTCCGTAGGTGCCGTTCCCGGAGGCGGTGTATGTACGGCTCGTCGCCTCCATGGTGCCGCTCGCATCGGGAATCAGAAGGAGTGCACCCGAACCCTGCTCGAGCTGGAAAAGTCCCTTGAGGACGTCTGGCAGGACGGTGATCGTACCCGGGCCGAGGGTCAGGTTTGCATCGGCTGGCTGGCTCGTCGTCGCAGGATTCGCGAGGAGGCGCGCGGTGACCTGCAAAGGGCTCGTGCCGGGATTCCGGAGGATCACGTCGGTCCGCCAGTTGGAACCATCCAGTCCTGGCGCTCGTGCCACCGCGGGGATGACGAGTTGCTGCCGAAGCGAGGCGCGAACCAGGCTTTGTGTCTGGAAGAGATTGGGGCTTCCGGGAGACATCAGCCCAGACGGTCCGCCGATATTCTGCGGTGACCCGGGATCGATGAGCATCGGAGCCCCGCTCTCGACAGCGTCGACATCGAGATGCACGAAAGTCGGCGGCCCGGGCGCATTCAGGATGATCTCGTCGTATCCACCGGGCGCCGACTGACCGAGACTCCAGACGGCTAAGCCGAGCCCCTGAATTCCTGGCGCCTGGCGTGAGCGAGCTGTTTGCACAAGAAGACGCTCGCCGGAGTCTGCGGCGAAGAGCGCTGATATTGGCGGTCCGGAAGCGTCGCGCCAGGATTCGACGAAACCGCCGCTCGGTGTGTGGGATTCCAGGGTGGTGGCACCGGCATCGGTTGTGACGATCCACGCGTGAGAAAAGTCCGCGTTGGGCACGGCAAATAAGCTCGCGCGGCTCTGCGCGGTGACGATCTCCTGAACCGTTCCCCCCTTCCAAAGGGTCAGGGAGTGGGTCGACGGCAATGGCTGGGGATGCTGGGCCGGGCCGGGTAACACACTCCAGTCCACGTTCAGGTATGCGCTCCCATCCGGTGTGATCCATCCCTCCATCCATGGATAGGCGTCGGGTGGTATCTCGAACAGCTGCTGCAAGTTGCCCGACAGATCCATGACCGCGACCTTCCAGGAGGTCGGCTGGTAGGGGGTGAGTGGGGAGGCGAATAGCAGGGCGGCGACAAGAAACCTCGTCCCGCCTGCGTCAGAACCGAGGAGTGCGCCTCCCCACGTTGGCGTCAAGAGAAACCCGGAGCCGTCAGCTCGCACACCCCAGAGCCCCCCCGTGGTGGGATTCGCTATCGAGAGCACGAACGGGACATCCGGTGTTCCTAGCCGAATCGGGGAAGATACACTGGCGGCAACCGGCCCGCCAAAATCCCCTCCAGAAAGACCCGCCTCGGCGAGCTGGGAACCGGCTGGCACGGCCACGACAGCCCATGTGGAGCCGCCATCGGGACTAAAGAGCACATTCGCGTTCGGCGACGCGTGGCCTCCGGCGTCCACGTTTCCATAGAGAAGAAGGCGAATGGTCCCATCGGTACCTTCCCACGCGGCCGCGGCCATGATGTTGCCGGGCGTGCCGCCGGGCGTTACGTCCCTCGGTCCTTCGATGCCCTGCGAGTCGTGAATGACGACTCGCATGAGCCGCGGGACGCAATCCAGACACGCCGCCCCATAACTTACGAGCTCAAGAACCACCACGTGCCGCGCCGAGCGCTTCTGGACGGCGGGAATGACCGGCCAGGCATTGACGGGAGCGGTCGGAATGAGCCGGGCGGGCGCGTCGAAGGCGAACAAGAGGAGCGCCAGGCAGACGGCCTGCCCCGCACGGATCATTCGACTCATCGGCACTACTCCTTCCGGGCCCATCGTCGCTCGTTGCTACAAGCCACAAGGGAGTGTCGCAGCGACGCAGGGACTCACTGCCGAACACGCAACCGGCGTCGCCGCGGTGACCGATTCGCCCGCTGCGGCTCAGGCCTTCTTCGACAACTCTGGCGCCGGCTCCGGCGCCGCGTAGCCCTCGGCCTCGTGCCCGCCGTGGTACTCGCCGGGGTTC
>CALAQS010000286.1 GCA_937888435.1 uncultured Acidobacteriota bacterium | reverse complement strand
ACCGCCGTCGTCACGTTCAAGTCGAACATCTACGCCGAGCTCTCGATCAACGGAAAACGTCAACCGGCCAGCCTGCCGGCCGCGACCCGCGTCACGCTCAAGCCGGGACGGTACGTCGCCGTGTTCGACGCTCCGGGGTTCACGAAGGTCCAGGAGGAATTCGAGATCCCTGCCGCGAATCCGGTCCCCCTGAAGATCAATGGGAAGTTCCCGCCGCGCGCGATCCTGTCGCTCACGGTCCGTCCCACGGGCGCCGAGGTCCGCATCGATGGCGTCCTCGTCGGCTCCTCCTCCGGCGCACCGATCAAAAAGACGCTGCGAGCGGGTCCCCACGAGATATCGATGAGCCTCGCGGGTCACAGGAGCGAAGCGCGGTCGGTGGACCTCAAAGAAGACGAGGTCTACGTCCTTCCTGCCATCGAGCTGAAGAAGGAATAGCTACAATCCGCAAGATGCGGATGCGCGTGCTCCTCGCGGCGGCCGGGATCCTCCTTCTTCTTGGCGCCCCGCTTCTTGCCCAGGAAGGCTCGGAGTCGCTCGAAAAGGAGGCGCGGAAGGCCGTCAACGCCGGTCAGTTCCGAAAGGCCGCGCTCAAGTTCGAGAGTTCCGCCTCGGCGGCGAGCGATCCCCAGCGCCGTTCGCGCATGCTCGTACAGGCCGCCTGGGCGCACTTCAACGACGGAAAGAGACCCGACGCTCAGGATGCGCTCCGCCGCGCGTTTACCGGCAGCCCCGACCTCGAGATCGTGGCCGACTTCTTCTCGCCCGAGTTCGTCAAGCTCGCGGGCGAGGTGCGCGCGGCCGCGCTCGCCGCGATGCCGCCTCCGGCGGCCGATCTCGACGAAATGAAGCGCGTCGCGAAAGAGAAGCTCGCCGACGGCAACAACGAGGACGTCATCCACGACCTCCTCTACAACGTGCCGCGCGAGAAGCTCGACGCGGAGGCGCTCGACCTCCTCGCGCAAGCCTACGAGAAGCAGGGCAAGTTCACCGAGGCCGCGAAGGTTCGCGCCTCGGGGGCCGACGCCCTCAGGGCTCCCGCCACGACGCCCACCGGTCCTCGGCCTCCGGTGGGCGGCGTCGTGGCCGTGCCACCGCAGACTCCGGCACCCACGGCGGACTACCTCGCCCTCGGCCGAGCGGCCCTCGCGCGCGGCGACGCCCTGAACGCCCAATCGGCCGCGAACCGGCTTCTCGAGATCGACCCGCAGTCCAGCGATGCCTACCGTCTCCTGGGAAACGGTTACGCGTTGCGCGGCGAGAAGGCCTTCGCCGAGGCAAACCTCAGACAGTCGCTCAAGTACAACGAGAAGAACGAGGGAACCCTGCTCGATTTGTACGAGCTTTCGCTCGGGGACAAGAACTGGGACGCCGCGCTCGATGCGCTCCGGCGAGCCACCGCGGTGAATCCGGAGAATGGCACACGGCTCGTCGCGCTCGGCCGCAAGGCGCGCGCGGACGGGGATCTCGTGCATGCGCGGCAGGTCTTCGCGACCGCCGCTGCGGCGTCTCCGAAGGACGTCTCCGTCCTGACCGAGTACGCGAGCATCCTCCTGCAGGCGAAAGACGTCGACGCTGCTCTTGACCCTCTCATGAAGGCGGCGGCCGCGGAGCCGGACCGCGAGATCGTGCGCGCGAATCTGGCCTCGACCCTTCGAAGGAAAGGCCTCTGGAAGGACGCCGAGAAGGAATATCGCGAGGCGATCCGCTCCGATCCTGACTACGCCCCCGCGCTGCGCGGGCTCGGCTCGCTCCTGCTCGAACGCGGGCAGGCAGGCGAGGCGATCGAACCTCTCAAGAAGGCCGTCCTCCGCGACCCGGCGAACCTCGAGGGCGCATGGGCTCTCGCCCGCGCGCTGCGCCAGACCGGGGCGCTCAAGGACGCCGCCGAGAGCCTCGCCGCGTCCGCCGCGCTCGACAAGGCGCCGCTCGACGACGAGGCCGGGGCCGTGGCCTACGAGCGCGGACGTTACGAGGAAGCCGTCGGATTCTTCGACAGGGCGCTCGCGAAGGAGCCCGGCTCCGCCGTTTTCAAGGCGAACCGCGAGAGGGCGGCGGCCGCGGCCGCGTTCCTCAAGGGCTCGGGCCTCACGGCTCCTTCCGAACGCTGACGAGATCGAGCGCCCCGTCGCCTCGCATCACCGTCAGCAGATCCGTGAGGATGCGCGCGGTCGCGCCCCAGATCGCGTGCCCGCGGTAGTGGTAGACGAGCGTCATCAGGTCCCGGCCCTTCCACTTCACGACGCGCTCCTCGACGACCATCGGGTCGAGGAGGTACGACATGGGGACTTCGATGATGGATTCCACCTCGCCGGCGTGCGGCGCGAATGCGACCGGATAGGGAATTGCGCCGACGAACGGCGAGATCTCGAAGTCGGTGACGGTCTCGAGCTTCGGCAGCGCGCCGAGGATGCGGACGCTGGAGCGCGGGACGCCGATCTCCTCCTCGGTCTCGCGGATCGCCGTCTCCCAGAGGTTCGCGTCGCCGTCGGACACCCCGCCGCCCGGGAACGAAATCTGGCCCTTGTGATGCTCGACCATGTCCGTCCGCTTCGTGAAAAGAGTCCAGAGAGCCTTCTCACGCACGTACAGCGGGATCAGGACCGCCGCCGGGCGAAGCGGCGCCGCGCCCTCTTCCCTCTCGGAGGCGCGCGGTCGCGACGGGAAGCTCCGGCCGAGTCGCGCCCTCAGGTCTTCCATCCAGGGGCTGTACGCGCCGCCGTCCGGTTCCGTCATGGAGCGGCGTCGGGCGCGCCGAATCCCTGCCGCTCGGTCGCGCCCTTCTCGCCTTTTTTCACGAAGGACTGAAGATATGCCTCGATGAAGCCGTCGAGATCGCCGTCGAGCACCCGGTCCACGTCCCCGACCTCGAAGTTCGTGCGGTGGTCCTTGATGAGCCTGTAGGGCGCGAGAACGTACGAACGGATCTGCGACCCGAACCCAATCTCCATCTTGGTGCCCGCCCGCACGGCGTCCTTCGCGACGCGCTCTTCGAGGGCACGCTGGTAAAGGCGTGACCTCAGGACCTTCATCGCCGCGTCCTTGTTCTTGTGCTGGGAGCGCTCGTTCTGGCATTGCGCGACGAGCCCCGTCGGCAGGTGCGTGATGCGGATCGCCGATTCCGTCTTGTTGACGTGCTGCCCGCCCTTGCCGCCCGCCCGGAACGTGTCGATCCTCAGGTCCTTGTCGCCGATCTCGACCTCGATCGTGTCGTCGATCTCCGGCGACACGTAGACCGCGGCGAACGACGTGTGGCGCCGCGCCGCGGCATCGAACGGCGAGATGCGCACGAGCCGATGCACGCCGCGCTCGGCCTTCATGTGGCCGTACGCGTACTCCCCTTCGAAGCGCAGCGTCGCGGTCTTGATGCCTGCGTCCTCGGCGTACGTCGCCTCGAGGACGTCCGTCTTCCAGCCCCGGCGCTCGCCGTAGCGGAGATACATGCGCATGAGCATTTCCGCCCAGTCCTGCGCCTCCGTCCCGCCGGCGCCCGCGTGGATCTCCACGAGCGCCGGCAGCGGGTCCTCGTCGTGCGTGAGCTTGAACGTGAGCTCCTTGTGACGCGCCCACGGCGCGATCGTCGCGAGCGCCTGGTCGGCGTCCGCCTCGACTTTCTCGCCCGCGCGGAGGAACTCGCCGAGGATCTCGAGCTCCTCCTGCCGTTCCTTGAGATCCTTGTCGTCCGCGAGCACGCGCTCGGCGCGCTTCAGCTTGCGGAGCGTCTCCTGCGCCTCGAGGGCGTTCGTCCAGAAGCCGGGCTCGCCGGTCGTCCTCTCGAGCTCTTCCTTCTCTTTCGCGGCTTTCCGGACGTCAAAGATAGCCCCGGAGGGCGCTCACGGACGACGCGAGCTCGAGCAGGCGCTCAATGCGTTCTTCGTTCACGTGGAACTTCCTCCTAGCGCGTGTCGGAGAATACCGGCCACCAGCCCTGCGGCGCAAACCCACGCAACCGCATCCCCTGCGGCAACCGCGGGCGGCGGCGCCGAGGGGCGCTCGAGCGGCACCGAGAAAGCGCCTTTCGTATCGGGACCCAGCGTGACGAGAACGCGCCCGGTTCCGTCCACGGCCCCGCTGATGCCGGTGATCGCCGCGCGCACGAGCGGGCGGCCCGTCTCGATCGCGCGCACGACGGCCGATTGCCAGTGCTGCCGCTGCGCGCCGGCGCGGCCGTACCACGCGTCGTTCGTGAGCGTGAACAGGATGTCGGCTCCCGCGCGCGCCTCCTCGCGCGCGATCCTAGGGTAGACGACTTCGTAGCACACGGCGCCCCCGAGCTTCCAGGTCCCGAGCGGCAGCAGAGCCGTCCCGGCGCCGGGAGTGAACGCGGAAGGCACCGCGCGGCTGATGGGCCGGACCCTCCGAAGGAGGCCGGCGAGCGGCACATATTCGCCGAAGGGCACGAGCCGCTGCTTGAAGTAGGGCGGCCGCACGGGGCCGTCCTTCGTCACGAGGAGCGCGGCGTTGTAGAACGGGGCGTCGGGGTCGCCCGGCTCATCGGACCAGACCGTGCTCAGAAGGATCGCGATGTCGAGCTCCTCGCAAAGCGCGACCACCCGGTCGCGAAATGCGGGCGCGAACGACCAGGCGTAGGGCGACGCGCTTTCCGGCCATAGCACGAGAACCGGCCGGGCGTGGCGGCAGAGGCTCCGCGTCTGGTCCTCGAGACTGGCGAAGAGGCGTTCCGCGGTGCCTCCCTCCCAGCGGAGATCCTGTTGCACGTTCGGCTGGACGACGCCGACCCTCAGGAACTCCCCTGAAGGGCGCGGCCGCCCGGGCCCGGCCGCCGCCGCGATCACCGCCGCGAGCGCCGCGCCCGTGAGCCACGCAAGGCGCGGATTTCGCGCGGGCCGCGTGAGCGCGACGAAGAGGGCGGCGTTCAGAGCGGCCACGAGAAGCGACGACAGGAAGACCCCGCCGAGCGCCGCCGTGCCGAGCAGCTGCGGGACGTCGGCAAGCGGGTTCGCGAGGAGCGCCCACGGGAAGCCGCCGAAGATCCAGATCGTCGTGCGAAAGAACTCCTGGAAGACCCACGCCGCGCCGAAGGTCGCCACGATGCCGGCGGCCGAGCGCGGCGCCACCCATGCGTAAAGAAGTCCCATCACGGCGAAGGGCACCGCGCAGATCGCGGCGGCGAGCGCGAGCGCGAGGCCTGCCACAGGCCAAGGCACACCCCCGAAACGGTGCACGGTGTAGGCGATCCAGGGAATCGTCACAATCCAGAAGCCGAGACCGAAGAGATATCCGAGGGCTGCCGCGCTCTTCGCTTTCGCGCCGTCGAGCGCGGCGAGCAGCGGAATCAGCGCGATCGGCAGAAGAGGAAGAATCGAGAAGTTCGGAAAACACAGAGCCAGAAGAACGCCGGAGGCGAGAGAGAAGAGAACACGGGGGATTTTCTTAGAAGGTAATACGGTGAGCATGCGGCGCGAACTCTTCCGCCCGGTAGCTCGAGCGCACGAAGGGGCCCGAAAAGACCGCCGAAAAGCCCATCGCCTCGCCTTCGAGCCTCAGCGCGTCGAAGCGCTGGGGAGTCGCGTACTCGACGACGGGCAGGTTCCACGCGGACGGCCGCAGGTACTGCCCCACGGTGACGACGTCGACGCCCACGCCGCGCAACGCGCGAAAGACCTCCACGACTTCATCGTCTTCTTCGCCGAGGCCGAGCATGAGGCCGGACTTCGCCGTCATCGCGGGGTGCCGCGCCTTCACGCGGCCGAGGAGGTCCACCGAGCGGCGAAACGCCGCCTTCGGGCGGACGGTGTCGTAGAGGCGAGGGACCGTCTCGACGTTGTGGTTGTAGACGTCCGGGCCGGAGTCCGCGACGCGATCGATCGCGTCCGCTGCTCCTTGAAAGTCCGGCGTCAGGACTTCGACCGTGCGCGCGGCGTCGTCCTCCTTCAGCGCCCTCACGACGGACGCCCAGTGCGCCGACCCTCCGTCGTCGAGGTCGTCGCGGTCCACCGACGTCACCACGATGTGCCGGATTCCCATCTCGTTCGCCGCGTCGACGAGACGCGCCGGCTCCGCCGCGTCGAGGGGCGCCGGCCGCCCGGACGCGATGTGGCAGAAGCCGCAGGCGCGCGTGCAGACGTCGCCCGCGATGAGAAACGTGGCCGTTTTTCGCTCGAAGCACTCGGTGCGGTTCGGGCAGCGGGCCTCCTCGCAGACCGTCGAGAGGCTTCCTCGGCGCATCCGCGCTTTCATTTCGTGCAGCTCGGCGAGCCGCAGCTTCTTCTCGCGGATCCACGGGGGCAGCGCGGGCGCGCCATGCACGGGGAGAGCGCGGCTCAAGGCACCACCAGGGGCTTGTTCTTGATCTGCTTGTCGGTCACCTTGATCTTCCGTGCCGCCGTCTCCGCCTTCGCGCGGTCCTTGAACGGTCCCACGCGCACGCGGAACCAGCCGTCCTTGCCCGGCACGGCCGAGACGTCCGCGGCGAAACCCTCGTCCTTGAGTCGCTTCATGAGCTCGTCGGCCGCCTGGGCATTCTTCGTCGCGAGAAGCTGAACCCAGAACGGTCCCTTCGGTGCGGCCTTTGCCGGAACGGCCTTTGCCGGAGCTTCCTTTGCCGGCGGAGCCGCCGTGGGGGTGGGAGGTTTCGGCGTCGGAACTGCCGTGGGTGCGGGTGCCGGCGTCGCGGCGGCCGCCGTCTCCTTCAGGGCGGCGCGCTTGTCGGCGGCGAAGCCGAGCGCCTCCTCGGCGGGTTTCTTTTCTTCGCGGGAGTTTTCTGAAGGCGCAAGCGTGGGGACGGGCAGGTCGGAGGCCGCTGCCAGCGTCGTCGCCGCGCCCGGGCCCTTGCGCGCCGCCGCGCCCGTCCTCATCCCGAAGAAGAAGGCGAGCGCGAGCGCGACGAGAAGAAGCAGGAAGAAAAAAGCGGCCTGCCGCCCCGTGACCGAAATCTGGTAATGGACGGGCGGCCGGTCGTGTCGTTCCTCGGGGCCGTCCGAAAGCCCAAGCGCCGTCATCCGGGTTTCTCGCCCTTCTTCAGGAAGGCAGCGACGAGGTCCATCGGCAGCGGGAAGATGATCGTGGAGTTCTTCTCCGTTGCGATCTCCGTGAGCGTCTGCAGATAGCGGAGCTGGAGTGTCGCAGGCTCGCGGCCGATGATCGCGGCCGCCTCGGAGAGCTGCTTGGAGGCCTCGAACTCGCCGGAGGCGTGGATGATCTTCGCGCGCTTCTCGCGCTCGGCCTCGGCCTGCTTCGCCATGGCGCGCTGCATCTCGATCGGCAGATCGACGCCCTTCAGCTCGACCATCGTCACCTTGATGCCCCACGGGTCCGTGTGCTTGTCGAGGATCTCCTGCAGGTTCTCGTTCAGCTTGTCGCGCGAGGAGAGCAGCTCGTCGAGCGTCGCCTGCCCGAGGATCGAGCGGAGCGTCGTCTGGGCGAGCTGCGACGTGGCGTAGAGGTAGTTCTCGACCTTCACGACGGCCTTCGCCGGATCCATGACGTGGAAGTAGACGACCGCGTTCACCTTCACGGACACGTTGTCCCGCGTGATGACGTCCTGGGGCGGCACGTCGAGGACCACCGTCCGCAGGGAGATGCGGATCATCGTCTCGAACGGCCAGAAGATGAGCGTGAGCCCGGGCCCCTTCGGGGCCGGCCCAAGGCGTCCGAGCCAGAACGTGACGGCCCGCTCGTACTCGTTCAGCACGTTGATCCACTTCGACAGGAAGACCAGTCCGACGAAGACGATCGGGATGAGGATCGGCAGATTCGACATCGAGTCTCCTTAAGCCCCTTTCGGGGCGGGGCGAACGAGGATGGAAAGGCCGTCGAGAGCCATGATCTCGACGTTCTCGCCGGCGGCGACCGGCGCTGACGACCGCGCCTCCCAGATCGCGCCGTCCACGAAGATCTTGCCCGTCGGCGCGAGGGCGGTCCGGGCGGCGACGATCTGGCCCACGAGAACGCCGGCGCCGGTGCGATCTGGCAGCCGCTTCACGGCGAGCGCCCTGAACGAGAGCAGCGCGAGGATCGTGGCGGTCGTGACGGCGCCCGCCACGAGCGTGGCGAGCTCGCCGCGTGGCGCGCCGGGCCGGTCGGGGAACAGCAGAATCGCGCCCAGCACGATCGCGACCGCGCCGCCCACGGCGAGGACGCCGTGCGCCGCGAGCTTGATCTCGAGAAAGAAGAACAGAGCTCCGAGCACGAGAAGGCCCATCCCGGCCCCGCTCACCGGCAGGACGGACATCGCGAAGAGCGCGAGGACGAGACAGATCGCTCCGAGGACGCCGGGCAGGATCGCGCCCGGGTGCGAGAGCTCGGAGTAAAGGCCCACGAGCCCGACGAGAAACAGGAGTCCCGCGAGCGCGGGGCTCGCGAGGACGCCGAGAAATTTCTCCCGCCGCGTCATCTCCTTGATCTCGGTCGTGAGGCCGGCCGTCTTCAGGATCACGTCGGGCTTCCCGACGCGCTTCGCGGTCCGCCCGTCGAGGCGCGCGAGGAGATCCGGAATGTCGCGCGCGATGACCTCGATCAGCTTTCGCTTCTCGGCTTCGGTCTCGGAATACGACGCCGCGTCGCTCACGGCCTTCACGGCATCGTCCACGGGACGGCCGCGGGGCTCGGTCACCGAGCGCAGCAGCGCCGAGACGTCCTCCCCCACCTTTTTCGCGATCGTCTTCGGAAGATCCTCTCCGCTGCCGCCGACGGGCGACGCGGCGCCCGCGTTCGTGCCCGGCGCCATTGCCGCGACGTCGCACGACATGAGGACGATGAAACCGGCGGAGGCTGCCTGCGACCCCGGAGGCGCGACCCAGCCCACGACCGGCACGGGCGACCCGAGGATCGCCTGTGTGATCGCCCGCGTCGAATCGAGCCGCCCGCCCGGCGTGTCGATGCGCAGGATGACGAGCGGCGCCCCGGCTTCTCCCGCCTCCTTGATCGCCTGCGAGACGAAGCGCGCGCTGACGGCGTGGATCTCGGTGTCGAGGTTCACGACAGGAACCGGCGCGGACGGAGGGGCCGCCGAAACCGCCAGCGACCCGAAGAGGAAAGCAGCCGCCGCGTTGCGCACGCATCGATTATAGGCGCCGGGTCAGGGCGGGGCATCGCGTAGAATTCGCCGCCAGCGCGATGCCTCAGCCACTCGGGAGTTCTTCGCCGACGATTTCCGTCGTGGTGCGGACGCTCGGCTCCGCGCGCCTCGGCGACGCGCTCGAAAGCCTCGCGGTTCAGACGCGGCAGGACTTCGAGGTCGTCGTCGTGGACATGAGCAATGGACACATCGAGGTTCTTCTCGACCGTTTCGGGTCCCGGCTCCCGTCCGTGCAGCGGATCAAGCCCGCCGGCCGCCGCACGAGGCCCGCGGCGCTGAACGCGGGTGTTCGCGCGGCCCGCGCCCCGCTCCTCGCCGTTCTCGACGACGACAACCTCTACGACCCTGGGCACCTCGAGACCCTCGTCGGCGGCCTCGAGGCGTCGGGCGCCGACTACGTGTATACGGGCGTCCGCCATGCGACCTACGAGCCCTCCGGGCGGCTCATCGAGAACCGGGACGTCTCTCTGCCCTGGAGCTTCGAGAGGATGATCCTCGGCAACTTCGTCTACGCGACGGGGTCGGCCTACCGGCGTTCGCTCTGGGAGGCGGTTTCCGGCTATGACGAACGGTTCGAGGTCTTCGAGGACTGGGACTTCATCATCCGCGCCTCGCAGCGCGGCCGGATCGAGCACCTGAACGTGGTCTCGGGAGAGTCGCGGAAGTTCACCGGACTCCCGACGGTCTCCCACTTCGACCGCGAGATCGGCGCGGCCAGGCGCTGCCTCGCCGGCGTTTACTGGACGCATCGGCATCTCTACCGCGGCCGGCTCCGCGACGAGCTCAAGGCCGCCTCCGCCGAACACTGCCGACGTCGCTTCCGGGCCCGCACCGGACTCCTCGCGAAGACCGTCGGAGGATTCCGCCTCGAGCTCGGCCTCGATCTCGCCGGCTGGTGGACGGTGAACGCGGCGGGTCACTCGCGAGCCGCGGCATGACCTCGGCCCTCGAGGCGAACCCGGAGATTCCGCGTCTTCTCGTCACCGGACATCCCAATCACGAGCTCGCGATCCACGGCTTCGTTCAGCGGATGCGGCCCCACATCCTCTTCCTGACCGATGGCGGAGGAGAGGCCCGTTCGGCCGAGTCCCGCGCCGCGCTGGCAAGGCTCGGACTCGCCGAGAGCGCGCAGTTTCTAGGCGTTCCGGAAGGAGTCCTATACCGGGCGCTCGTCGACGGCGATACGTCGATCTTCTCGGAGCTCGCGGCCGCCATTCGGCGCGAAGTCGAACGTGTCGGGGCCCGGCAGGTCCTCTGCGAATCGGTCGAGTTCTACAACCCGCTTCACGACCTCACGCTGCCGCTCGTCCGGGCGGCGACTCGAGGCATGAAAGGGATCGACGTCCTCGAATTTCCCCTCATCGCCGAGCGGGCGGAGGCGCCGGGAACCTATCGCGTTCAACGGCCTCCGGCGAGCCGTTCGGCCGACGTCCTTTCCTTTCGGCTCACGAAGGAGGAGGTCCGCTGGAAACTCCGGGCTGCCCGCGAAAGCTATCCGAGCCTGCGCACCCAGATGGGCCCCGTTCTGGACGGCGTCGAGGTGGCGCACGCGGCGCTCGAGTGTTTTCTTCCCGCTGCCCCGCTGCCCGCGCCCGGGCCCGAGCACGTGCTCCGCTACGAGGCGCGCGCGCATCTCCTCGCGCGGGAAGGACGCATCGACCGAGCCATCACATGGCGCGATCACTTCCTTCCGGCCGTGGCGTCCCTCGAGAGCTGACTTAGAGAGGCGCACGAGGCTCGACGGCCGTCGTGTGCTAGAACGCGCCGGTGCGCTGGAAGCCGGTCGACGTCCTGACGTTCGTCTTCGCAAGCGCGCTCCTCCTCGTCGGCCTCCTGCGTTTCGGCGCGCTCGAGGACCGCTCGGTCCTCGCGAGGATGGCCGCTGTCGCCCTGGTGCCAGTCGGGATCGCCGCCTGGCGCGCGCGGCGGCCCGACGCCACTGGCGCCCTCGCCGTCCTCTTCGACTACTACATCATCGGCTGCGTCGTCGTGATCTTCGACGGGCTCGGCCCGCTCATCCGCGCCGTGCACCCTGTCGACTATGACGCCGCGCTCATCGCCTTCGATCGCGCGCTCTTCGGAACGGACCCCACGGTGGCGCTCGAGAAGATCGCGACGCCGTTGCTCTCGGACGTCCTGACGCTCTTCTACGCGCTCTACTACTTCCACCCGATCGTCCTCGGGACGCTCGTGCTCCTCGACGACCGCGGCCGTCCCGCGCCCGCGCGCGACTTCCCCCGCTACGCGTTCGTAATCGTATTCGTGTTCTACGTCAGCTACGCGTGCTACTTCCTCGTGCCCGCGATCGGCCCGCGCTACACGCTGGCGCACTCCGGGCCGCTGCCGCGAGGCGCGATCTCGCAGGCAATCGACCACACGCTCGACGTTCTCGAGAAGAACAAGCGCGACTGCTTCCCGTCCGGCCACACGATGGTCCTCACGGCGATCCTCCTCGAAGCGTATCGCCGGTCGAAAAAGACGTTCTGGGCGTTCCTGCCGTTCGCGGTCGGCCTCATCGTGGCCACGGTCTACTGCCGGTA
>CALAQS010000285.1 GCA_937888435.1 uncultured Acidobacteriota bacterium | reverse complement strand
TCGGCCGCGACCGCGATCTCTCCCATCGTGTCCTTCTCGATGCGTGTCGGCAAGGCGTCCCTCTCACGCCCTGGAACGGGCGAGACGATCTTAGTCTTGCCCGCGCTTTTTCGTATAGCACCTGCGGGTAGACTTGCGGCCATGAAGGCTATCCGCATCCATGCTCCCGGCGGTCCGGAGGTGCTCCGCTTCGAGGAGATCGCCGACCCGTCTCCAAAAGCCGGCGAAGCGCTCGTCCGCGTCGAGGCGATCGGTGTCAACTTCATCGAAGTTTATTTCCGCGTCGGCCTCTACAAGGCCAGCGGATTTCCGTTCACGCCGGGCGGTGAGGTCGCGGGCGTCGTGGAAAGCGTCGGACCCGGCGTCACCTCTCTGAAGCCGGGTGACCGCGTGGCGACCGTGAACGCGCAGGGCGCGTACGCGGAGAAGGCGCTCGTCTCCGAAAGCCGCCTCGTCGCCATTCCGGACGGAGTGTCGACGCGGCAGGCCGCGGCGATGATGCTCCACGGCATGACGGCCCACTACCTCGCGACGTCCACGTATCCTCTGAAGAAGGGCGATACCTGCCTCGTCCACGCGGCCGCGGGGGGAGTCGGCCTGCTCCTGTGCCGCATCGCGAAAAACCGCGGCGCGCGCGTGATCGGGACGGTCTCGACCGAGGAGAAGGCGGCGCGGGCGCGGGAGGCCGGGGCAGACGACGTGATCCTCTACAGCCGGAGCGATTTCGTCACCGAGACGAAGCGCCTCACCGGAAGCAAGGGCGTCCAGGTTGTCTACGACTCGGTGGGGAAGACGACGTTCGAGAAGGGGCTCGACGTCCTCGCGCCGCGTGGCACGATGGTGCTCTTCGGGCAGTCGAGCGGCCCCGCCGGTCCGCTCGATCCCCAGATTCTCAACCAGAAGGGCTCGATCTTCCTGACGCGGCCTTCGCTTTTCCACTACGTCGTCTCGCGCGAGGAGCTCCTCGCGCGGGCAGGCGACGTCCTCGCGTGGGTGAAGAACGGCTCGCTGCCGCTTCGCATCGACCGCACGTTTCCGCTCGCCGAGGCCGCCGCGGCGCACCGCGCGCTCGAGGCGCGCGAGACCTCGGGAAAGGTGCTGCTCCTGCCGCGGTGATCAGCCCGGGTCGCGGCGTTCGACGGTCTGGCTGAGCAGTCCTTCCGCCTCGGCGCCGTCGGGGTTCGTGCGCAGGAGCGCCGCCACGCCGGCCTCGCCCCGCGCGGCGATCGCGAGCTCGAGCGCGTCTTCGTTCACGCGCCAGCCGACGGCCCGGTTTCCCCCTTGCGCCTGTGCGCGCCGAAGAGCGGCGTCGACGAGGCCGAGATGGTCGCGGAACGAGGCGAGATGGGGATGCGCGCGCGAAAGCGGTTCGATCGAGAAGCCGAGAGACAGGGACACGGGACGGCCGCCGGCGCCGGGGGGCGTGCGCACGTTCTCGGCGACGGAAGCCCTGAGGCGCATGGCGAGCGAGCGCGCTTCGCCGGCGAACCGAATGCGCGCGATGACGAGGAACGCGATCTCGGTCCAGCGCGCGACGACGGTGCCGCCCCGCACGACCGGCAGGAGGGCGCGCGCGGTGTCGCGCAGGAGCGCGTCTCCCACCTCGCGCCCGCCCGCGTCGATCCGGTCGAAGTCGTCGACTTCCGCCAGCATCAGGGCGACATGCTCCGGCGGCGGATCGCCTCCCCGCGACTGCCTCCTGGCCGGCGCGAGGAGGGTCCCGATCGCGGCGTCGACGAAGCGCCGGTTGTGAACGCCGGTGAGGGCGTCCGTGAGCGACGTTTCGGCGAGAAGCCTCTGCGCGTCCTTCAGCTCCTCGTCCCGGCGCTTCAGCTCGTCCTCGAGGGCGCGCACGGAGGCGGCCGACCGGCGTGCGAGGAAAGCCCGCACGGCCCATCCGATCCCGACGCCCGCGAGGAGGGCGAGTCCGCCGAGCCAGGCCGACCCGGCGGAGAGGGTCACTTAAAGCCGCGCACCGCGTGCGGGCGGTAAGGTGCTTCGAGCGCGCGGATTTCCTCGTCGGCAAGCGTCACGTCGAGCGCGGAGAGGGCCGCCTCCAGATGCGCGAGCTTCGTCGCCCCGATGATCGGTGCCGTCACGGCCGGGCGCGAAAGGAGCCAGGCGAGCGCGACGGCCGCGGGCGGCAGGCCGCGCGCGGCCGCGACGTTCTTCACCGCCTCGATGACGCCGTCGTCGGACGGGTGGTCGTAGAGATTCCGCGCATAGTCGTCGGAAGCGGCGCGCGGCGTCGCGGTGGTGTCGGCGGCGCCCTTTCGCGTGCCCGCGAGGAGGCCGCGCGCGAGGGGCGACCACGGAATGACCGCGATGCCGTCCCCCGCGCACAGAGGAAGCATCTCGCGCTCCTCCTCGCGGTAGAGAAGGTTGTAGTGGTTTTGCATGGAGGCGAAACGCGCCCATCCCTTCGCGTCCGAGAGCGCGAGCGCCTTCGCGAAACGGTACGCCGGGCCCGAGCTCGCGCCGATGAAGCGCACCTTTCCTTGCTTCACGAGGAGATCGAGCGCCGCGAGCGTCTCGTCGAGGGGCACTGCGTGGTCGAAGCGGTGAATCTGGTAGAGGTCGATCGTCTCGACGCCGAGGCGCTTCAGGCTCGCCTCGCAGCCCTGCACGACGTGCTTTCGCGAGAGCCCGCCCATGTTCGGGCCGGACGACATCGGGAAGTTGGCCTTCGTCGCGAGGACGATCTCCTCCATCCTTCCGTACTCGCGCAGGGCGCGGCCTGTGACCTCCTCGCTGACGCCGAGCGAGTACATGTCGGCGGTGTCGAAGAAGTTGATGCCGGCCTCGAGCGCGCGGCGGAAGAACGGCTGTGCGGCGCTCTCGTCGAGAACCCACGGCCGCCATTGCGGCGTTCCGTAGCTCATGCAGCCGAGACACAACCGCGAGACGGTGACTCCAGTGCGGCCGAGGGTCGTGTACTTCATGGCGGAGAGCCTAGCAGCGAGTTTCAGATGATGCTACGCGTGTCCTCTCCCATGCTGTCGTAACGCCCCGAAAGGGCAAAAAGGCGGCGATGGAGTGGGCGCCCGTCCCCCTGAAGCCAGAGCTTGTGCTCGAATCGCACATCCCAACTCACGCCTGCGAACGCCCTCCCATTGATGGTGTCGCCAAAATTCTTCGAGAAGCCGGGCGAGTCCCCGAATCGATACCTGGCGCCACGAAGATCAGCCGAGGGGCCGCGCATCGTAGCGCCAGGATTCGCGGCCGGATGGAGAACCCCGCCCTGGCAGGAAGCCAAGTAGTAAGCCCCGACCGGTCGCGGCCCCGGTGTCATGTCCGGCAGGAGGTCGTCCGACCACGGGCCGAATTGCCTTGCCCGCGGATTGATGTGCTGCACGGTCGTAACGGCCGAGAAGTAGAGGGAATCGCCGTCGGAGAACTGGATACTGAAGCCTCCGGTCACAAACTGCTCCCAGCGGATTGCTCCGCACTCGCCGGGTACTCCACGTATCTCGAGCACCCAGGGAAAGCGAGCGTCGTCGTCCCTCTCGCCTCGCTCCACACTACTGGTGATCAATAGCGCCACTCCTTTCTCGCGGTCCGGCGCGCATGGGGGGCGGGCTCATCGGGCTAGTCGGCGATGATGCGTCCATGCTCGGCGGGAGACAATGGGAAAAGAGTGCATCGACGAAGGCTGATGAATCATTCTGAATTTCGAGCGCTGCAAAGCCACCTGTCGTTCTCCCGTGCGCCTCGAGCGTACAGACCCGGCAGCCGGAGCTCGAAGAAGGTTCCGGCTCCCGCAGGAACGCCGCGCTAGAAAGAGGCACTTGCCGTGAACCCCAGCCCGCCGGACGAGACGACGGGCGCGATGCGAAAGCTGTATGCGGCAGGTGGCGTTTCAGGCTGCGCCTCGCCCCCTTCGTGGCGCCTCACGATCGTGCGCCCGATGAGGGTTCCAACGAGCCCTCCCGCGATCACGTCCGATGCCCAGTGCGCCCGGTCATGCACCCGGGCGTACCCGACGCAGCTCGCGAGCGTGTAGGAGACGACCGGCACGACCCATCCGTCGGCTCGCGCCGACAGCACGGACGCGACCGCGAACGCCTCGGTCGCGTGGCCCGAGGGAAACGAGGAGTTGCCGGAGAAGGGCTTGAATTCATCCGTGTCGGCTCCATCGCTGGGACGGACGCGCCCGACGGCGTACTTCAGGAGCGGTGTCGTGATGCCGGCCGCGAGAATCTCGGCCTCGACTGCATCGCGGCCGGTGTCGAGGAGGCGCTTGTTGTGCGAGATGAGGCCGCCCCCGAGCGCGACGGCCGAGACGCCGATCGCCGCCCAGCTTCCGAATGGCGTCACGACGCGGGAGAAGTTGTCGCTCTGTTTCGAGCGGTGGTTCTGAACCCACGCGTCGATTCGATCGTCGCGCGTGCCGACGAAGACGACGCCGCCGGAAATCGCGGCCACCTCGGCCCAGCCCCCGACGTCGAAACGGGAGGGAGCCGTCGCGATGGCCGCGCCGTCGTTCAGATACCGCTTCAGCTCGGCGACAAGAGGGGAATCCGTCGTCTGGGCGAGCCCCGGTCCAGCCGCCAGAAGCACGGCCGCTGCGAAAGGTGCGAGCCGAAACCGACGAGCGAGCGTCACTTCATCTTCACATTGGACGCCAGGTCGTCTCCACTCGCACCGGCATTTCATTCTTGACAGGAACCGTCAAGAGCGAAGGGGCGGGAATTTTGAAATCGGAAAGCGTCGCCGGTATCGTTCCGGAAATCCGCGTAGAGATTCCCTCTGTCACCTGCTGGAATGGAACCTGCCTGTACTGGACGGTCTGACCCGCGAACTCGATCTCGAGATCGCAGTGAACCTCGGATGATCCGAAGGCCGATCCGGGCAATCGGATACGCACGCTGATGATAGGAAACTGAGCGCCGTGCGTGGCTTGAACCATGTGAAGATCGCGGTTGCTGTCTCCCGAATCAAACGACTTCACGGGCGCCGCGATCAGGACATCGCATTGTCCGGCGTGGCAAACCGCTTTCCCTCGCGCTGCGTGGCTGATGCCCTCGGTCTCATGCAGCGGATGAGAGACATGATACGTCAGTGTGGACTTTTCGAGCACCCATTGACTGGCCGGTTGGGCAAATCCGGGAAGCGCCAGAAGCAAACAGATCGCCAGCACTCTCGGCCTCATTCCGCGACCCATCAATTGACGATCTGCCCGCCGGATGAGAGTGTGTTCATTCATAAACCCCGCCTCAGAATTTAAGCGCGACGGAACCGATAGCGGCGGCATATGCCGCGACCGTTACGTCGGCCACGGCCGAATGAGCAGCGGCAATCCCGTGAACTTTTTCTCCGCGGTCGAGTTGAGCGCGAGCCATCGCTCCCAGGATGGGGGTCAGGATCATTCCGGCTCCATGAACCCAGGCGAGGGCCTTGTGCACGCGGATGGGGCCGCGGACTTCCATTCCCGGCACGCTGGGTGCTCGGATGGCGTAGGAAGCGGTCGTGACATACATGCCCGCTGTCACCAGGCCCAGGGCGCCATGGAGGTTGCGTCCCGACGCGCTGCCGTGCCCACCGGCGCCGCCGCCAGCGAATATCGTCGCGATCATCGGGATGAGTGTTATCAAGCCGAGGCGTTGATGGATCTTGAGCATGTGCGATCGTTTGTCGAGTCTCGCCTGAGCCTCGGCATTTCCCTGGGCCTGATCCGGAGGAAACCCCAAATCTTGCAGCGACGGCTTCGCCGCCTTGTCCTGAGGTGCCGCCGTCTTATCGTCTTTGGTTTGCGCAGCCATCGCCGACTGCCGACCGAGAAGCGCCATGTCGGTGACGTTGACTGTCGCGGAAAGTATCTCCACGAAGTCGAAACAGGCGGTCTCAAAGCTCCCGGTGAAGTTGCCGGGCGGCAGGAGGTTGACTACTGGACCCAGGGTCTCAGTAGAGGGAACGTTAGCCTGATCAGGCCGGGCGCTTACCGCCGCGATGAGGGCATTCCCAATCAGGGCAACGGGCACGGCGGTCACCGTGCCTGTCAATGCTCCCGCCCCCGCCGTCTGGGCCAATAACGATGGAGCAAATGCAGCGATCAAGCAAAGGACGGCGGGGCCCCGGAGATCATGACGCCACTCGTGAAGGGCGTTCTTCGACATCATGCTCACCTCTTTCGTGTACTTGAGGCCCCTACGTCGCGGGCGTCATCGTGACCGTGCCGACTCCTGCTCTCTTTCCCCGCGTGGGATGCAAGAGCAATGCCCTAAACGGACGTCTCAGGGAGCCGGCGAAAACGTCACCGTCCGCCTGCACAGGCCTTTCTCTAGCCGCTCGAGGGATGGCGTTGTACGGACCGTCCTCATGGACGGACGGGCCGGTAGACGAGGCCTTCCTCTTCCATCTTCATGAACGGGATCTCACGGCCCTTCCCCTTCGACAGAAGCTCGACGGTTTCCTGGACTCGTCCTTCTACGGCGGTGCGCTCCTGCCGGATCCGGATCGTGTCGAATGGAACGAACCAGCCCTTCCGGGCATTGGCCAGCTCCAGAACCAGAGCGCCGCCGCCAGCCTTCTCGTGTCCCGAGCCGCGGCCGAGGGAGCCTTCCGCGACGAGGTCGTAGCCCCCGTCCAGGGCGGGAGACATATGGACCAAGAAGTAAAGCGTCTGATCGCGGGGGCCGGCGCGGCCGTCGTACCTCGGGTGACGGCGATGAATCTCCTTGATCGCTTCCCAGTGATCGGTGAAACGCCGTTCGAGGACGAGGAAGTCGTAGTCGTACTCGGGCGCGGCGACCCAGGCCCCTTGGACGAATCGCAACGCGCGGGCGTGACCGGCGAAGACGGACGAGGACGAAGGGGCGGGCGGCGGCGTATCGGTCAGCGGAAGGGGAGACGTGGTCGACGAGCAGCCGCCCAGAAAGGCAGCGCCGGCAAGGAGGATTAGGAATTTGCGAGCTGTGGGCATGGTTTCGCTCCTTCGACGATTCAGAACGCTATGCCCGCGCGCCTCGCCCGTCCAGTTCACGCCGGGACCACTCATCCCGCGCTCTGGCAGCGATAGTATCCGTCCCACAAAGTCCGAGCCGGATTTCATCAGGAGGTTCACATGTCGAGCGTACCCCCCCAGGGACCCGGCGCCGTACCGCCCCCGCCGCCGCCCCCGCCGCCTCCCTACGCGCCGCCGCCGGCCGCTGCGGGCGGCCTCCCTTGGGAGGCGCAGGCGATCGGACCGGAGTCCTTCTTCGAGACCGCGAAGCTCTTCATCACGGCGCCCGACCAGGCCTGGCGCCTCACGAGGGAGACCGGCGATTACATGCGCCCGCTGCTCTTCGGCGTCATCGTGGGATGGGTCGGTCTCGTCTTCCGCGCGGTCTGGGGGACGATTTTCGGCGCCGGCCTCATGAGGATGATCCCGGCGCAGTACGCGGGATTCACGCGATTCGGTGGAGGGTCGCTCGTCGGCCAGGTCATTCTGGGCCCCCTGCTCGTCGCGATCGCTCTTTTCGTCGGAGCGGCGATCCTTCACGTCTCGTTCATGGTCGTCGGCGCGCTCTCGTCGTCGCGTTCGCAATTCGAGGGCACGTTTCGTCTCGTGTGCTACGCGAGTGTCGCGAACGTCGCAAACGTCGTCCCGCTGCTCGGAGGTCTCGTGGCCGGCGTGTGGGCGGCGTATCTCATCGTCGTCGGCGCCCAGCAGCTGCACAAGACCACCTCGGGCAAAGCCCTCTTCGGGGTTCTGCTCCCGACCATCGTCTGCTGCGTGTGCGCGATCCTTGGCATGGCCTTCGCGGGCGCCGCGCTCTTCTCGGCGTTCCGCCACTAAGCGTCGGGCGCATGAAGCCGGGCCGGCAGCTCGCGTTTCTCTGGGGCGGCGCGGCGCTCGTATGCGCCGCGGCCGCCCCATGGGCGCCGGCGCTCGCGCGAGGGCTGCCACCGTGCCCGTTCCGCGCCCTCCTGGGAATTCCATGCCTCACGTGCGGCAGCACGCGGGCGTTCCTCGCCCTCGCGCGTTTCGACGTCGGCGCCGCACTCTCCTGGAACCCGCTCGCCGCGGCCGCCGGGATTCTCCTCGTCGCAGGCGGCCTCGTCGCCCTCGGCGCGGCTCTGGCGGGACTGGGCGTGGAAACGCCGCGCCCGACTCCGGCTCTCCGCGCGGCGCTCGCCCTCGCGCTCGCCGCGAACTGGGTTTTTCTCGTCGCGGCCGGCCGCTAGCCGCGGGAATTCGTCGGGCGGATCCCGGACGGCGGAATGGGCGTCGCGGTCGGAGGCGGCGCCGCGAGCGCGCGGCCAAGTGCGTTCTGCCACGAAGGCAGCTCGATGCCGAGGTTCGCGAGCTTCTCGTTCGAGAGCGCCGCGAACTTCGGCCTCGAGACCTTGCTCGTGAGACCGTCGGCCGAGACCGGCACGACGCTGGAGGGGCTCCCGATCTGGCGGGTCAGCTCCACGGCCAGCTCGTGCCACGTCGTGAAGCCCGCGTTCACGCAGTGGTACACGCCGGACGCCGCTTTCCCCTCGAGGAGGCGCCGGGTCGCGGCCGCGACGTCGATCATGTAGACGGGGGAGACGGTGCGGTCGTAGAACGCGCTCACGGTACGTCCCGCGCGGATGTCCGCGCACATCCGGTCGATCGTGCTTTTGCCTTCGGGGTTTCCGAAGAGGCTCTCGACGCGCAGGACGAAGTGCCGCGGCGCCCCGGCCGCGTACCACTCCCCGAGGAGCTTCGTGGCGCCATAGACGCTGCCGGGGTTGGGCCGGTCCGTCTCGCGGTAGGGCGACGTCACGGTGCCGTCGAAGACGAAATCGGACGAGAAGTGCAGGAGCGTCGCGTCGGCGCTGCGGCAGGCCTCGGCGAGCGTGCGCACCGCGAAGGCGTTCACGGCGAGCGCGGTCTTCGGATCCTCCTCGGATGCCTCGACGCCGAAGGCCGAGGTGTTCACGATCGCCTGCGGGCGAAGCTTGACGAGGCGCTCGAGCACCTGCTCGCGCTGAGTCAGGTCCAGGGCCGCACGGGTCAGGGCCGCGACCTCGTGGCCTCCCCGGCGCAGCTCGCGCACGATGGTCTGGCCGAGCTGGCCTCCGGCCCCGGTGACGAAGATGCGGAGCGGCACGCCTGAGCGTGACATGCGCCGCCGGCCGAGGCAAGGGGGCCTTATCCTTGCCGGGTGAATCCCGAAGTGGCGGCCGCCGTCGAGCGCCTTCGTGGGGACGGCGTGCTCGAAGACCTCGAGGCGAGCCTCTTCGGGCGCGTCGCGCGGCGGGAGCTCGTCACCGTGCGGCTCGAGATCCGCGCCGCGCTCTACGCGGGTGTCCTCCTCCTGACAGCGGGGGTTGGCCTTTTCGTGAAGGAGAACCACGAGCGGATCGGCCCGGCGGCGATCGGCATCGCGATCGGCGTCGGAGCGGCCGCGTGCCTCGTCTGGGCCGCGCGGCGTTCCGCGCCTTTCGCCTGGGGGGAGGCGACCTCGGCGCACGCGGGATTCGATTACGTTCTGCTTCTCGGCGCGCTCCTCGTCGCGACGGACCTCGCGTACCTCGAAACGCAGCTCGAGCTGCTTGGTCCAAACTGGCCCTGGCACCTCCTGGCCATCGCGGTCTTGTACGGATTCCTCGCGTACCGCTTCGATTCGAAAATGCTGCTCTCTCTCGCGCTCGCGTCCTTCGCCGCATGGCGGGGAATCGCTGTGAGCGTCGGGAGGACCTTCCTCGGCTCGGGCGATCCCGCGCGCCTCCGCGTCGAGGCGCTCGCGTGCGGGGCCCTGTTCGTTGCCCTTGGCGTCGCAGCGGCTCGCCGCCAAAGGAAGCCGCACTTCGAAGACGTATACGTGAACGCGGGCCTGCTGCTCGTCTTCGGCGGCCTCCTCTCGGGCGTCTTGGGCGACGGAAGAGACCGCTGGGGTGCCTGGCTCCTCGTGCTCCTCCTCGTTGTCGCCGCCGTCGCGGCCGTCGGCTTCCACGCGCAGCGCACGCTGCCGCTCGCGCTGGCTGTCGTGGCGGCGTATCTCGGCCTCCTGCGGCCTATTTTCGAAATCCGCGGCTCCGAGGCCTTGCCGCTGCTCCTCGCCGCGATTCTCGCGGCGCTGGCGCTTCTCTTCATCGTCTTCGCGCGCCGCAGGATGAGGGTCCCGTGAAAAGGGAATGGATCGCCGCCGAGCGCGTCGAGGAAGTTCGCGCCGCGGCCAAGGGCTGGAAGAGGGCCGGTGCGGTCGATTCGGGCACCTTCGGGGAAATCTCCCGGCGATATCCGGAACCACGCCCGCTGCCGGCGCCGCTCTGGAGGCTCCTGACCGCGTTCTTCGTGACGGCTGGGCTCCTGCTGCTCACCGGGGCGTTGTTCATCGCTTTCCGTCCGGAGATCGGGACCACCCCCCTCCTCCTCCTCTTCCTTTCGGCCATGTGCGTCGTCGCGGCGGAGGTCCAGGAGCGGTCGCCCGCGCTCGCGCTCCGCGGCGGCGCCGGCGCGGCATCGTTCTGGGGAATCGTCTTCCTTCTCGTCGGCGTCTTCCTGTTCCTCGAGGAGACTCTGAAGGTGCGCGAGGAAAGCGGCGGGACGATTCTCGTCCTCGCCTCGCTCGCCTTCTGGGCGCTCGCCGCGTGGCGCTGGGGCAGCCCTGGATACGCCGCCTTCGCGGGGATCTCGCTCTTCATCCTGCTGGCGCGCGCGCCCTCGGGCCGCCTGCTCTGGATCACCTCCGGCGTCGCGCTGACGCTCGTCTTCGAGCGTGTCCTCGACCGTCCGTCGTGGTCACCTTCTCACGGCAGGTGCGCGGCCGTCCTCGTCGTTGTCGGCCTTCTGGGCGTGTATGCCGCGGTGAACCTGTACTCGCTCGACCACCGGCTCGTCGAGAGCCTCCGGGGCACCGGCCTCGACCTCCCCGGGCCGCGCTTTCAGGAGCGAATCTGGGCGATCGTTGGAACGGCCGTCCTTCCCGTCGCCGTCCTGTGGTGGGGAGCTCGCTCACGCCGGACGTTCGTGCTCGACGCGGGAATCGTCATCGCCGCGCTGTCCCTAATCACGCTCCGGCACTACGTCCACATCGCGGCGACGTGGCTCGTCCTGTCACTCGCGGGAACCGCCCTCGTTCTCCTCGCGCTCGCGCTGAACCGCTGGCTCTCGAAGGGCCCGGAAAAGGAGCGAGACGGCTTCACGGCCGAACCGCTCTTCGCGGACGAGGCGAGACTTCGCGCGCTCGAGCTCGCGCCGGTCGTGGCCGCGCATGCGCCCGGGCCGCGGCCGCCGGTCGAGCCTGGCTACCAGGGCGGCGGAGGGAGCTTCGGGGGCGGGGGCGCCGGCGGGTCGTACTGACGGCAGCCTCCGACCCCGGACCTGATTCACTTGCTTCGTTTCGCCGGAAGGAGTCTCATCTGAAGGTCGACTCGCCAAGGGAGGACGCCGTGAACCTGCCCGTCGTCGCCATGCTCAGCCCGGCCGAAATGGCGCTCATTCGTCTTCTGCGTGAGAGCTCGACGTCGGCGGTCCGCGGGCGGGTGAAGACGGTGGTCGAAGCGCTTCTCGAGGCGGCGAGAGAGCCGTACTGCCCCGAGAAGCCTTGCCCGCACGCACCGGGCGAGTGTGACCGCTGCGTGCAGACGCTGCGCGTGTTGGACGGGCTCGAGGCCATGGAGCTCCAGATCCGCGGGCTTCCCGGCGCCTGAGGCGCTCTCGGGCGACCCGTGTTGAGGTAATCTGTCGCGTCCGAGCACGGAGGACGCATGCGCTTTACGTCCCTCCTCATGGTTCTCGCCATGGCATCAACGATTCGCCCCGCCCTTGCCGATACCCCCGTCGCCGCGCCCCTGCCGGCGCCGCCGGTGGCGAAGCGCGTCGAGAAGATCGTCACGCTGCACGGCGAGGCGCGATCCGATCCGTACTTCTGGCTGCGTGACAAGCCGAACCCGGAAGTCGCCGCCTACCTCGAGGCCGAGAACGCGTACACGGCCGCCGTGATGAAGCCGACGGAGCCGCTTCAGGACGCGCTGTATTCCGAGATGCTCTCTCACGTCAAGGAGACCGACCTCTCCGTCCCGTACCGAGAGGGCGAATGGCTGTACTACTTCCGCACCGAGAAAGGGAAGCAGTACCGCATCTACTGCCGGAAGAAGTTTCCCGACGGACCCGAGCAGGTCATCCTCGACCTGAACGAGCTCGCGAAGGGCCAGAAGTTCATGGCGCTCGGAAGGTATGCCGTGAGTGACGACGGGAACCTTCTCGCGTACTCGACGGACAACACGGGCTTCAGGCAGTACACGCTCTTCATCAAAGACCTGCGCGCGAACGCCCTCTGGCCCGAGCGCATCGAGAAGACGACGGGCGCCGTGTGGGCGGCCGACAACATGACGCTCTTCTACGCGGTCGAGGATGCCGCCAAGCGCCCGTATCGCGTCTACCGCCACCGCCTTCTCGAGCCGCAGAGCACCGATGTCCTCGTGTACGAGGAAAAGGACGAGCGCTTCAACGCCTCCATCGGCCGGACGCGGAGCCGCGCGTGGCTCGTTCTCTCCGCGCACAGCCACACGACGTCCGAGTCCCGCGTTCTGGAGGCAGACAAGCCCACCGGCGAATGGATTCTCGTCGCCCCGCGCGAGCAGGAGCACGAGTACGACGTCGACCACCGCGGCGACCTCTTCTACATCCGGACGAACTCGGGCGGCCGGAACTTCCGCCTCGTCACCGCGCCCGTCACGGCACCCGGCCGGGCGAACTGGAAGGAGATCGTTCCGCATCGGGCCGACGTGATGCTCGAAGACGTCGACCTCTTCGCGAACCATCTCGTCCTTCACGAGAGGGCGAACGGACTTCCGCGCTTCACGGTCACGAATCTCACGACGAACGCTGCGCACGTCGTCGCGTTCCCCGAGCCGGTCTACTCGGCGTTCGGCGAGACGAACCGCGTCTTTTACACGAATGTCTTCCGGTACGGCTATCAGTCTTTCGTCACTCCGAATTCCGTCTTCGACTACGACATGGACGCGAAGACCTCGAAGCTTCTCAAGGAGCAGGAGGTCCCGCTTTACGATCGGACGCTCTACAAGTCGGAGCGCCTCTGGGCGACGGCATCGGACGGCACGAAAATCCCGATCTCGCTCGTGTGGCGCGCGAAGATGGGCGACGGGAAGACCCGCACGCTGAAAGACGGGCCGTTTCCAGCGTGGCTGAGCGGCTACGGCTCCTATGGCTATCCGTATGCCGTCACGTTTTCCTCGAATCGTCTCCCACTCCTCGACCGCGGCGTCGTCGTCGCCATCGCGCACATCCGCGGCGGCGCCGAGATGGGCAAGAGGTGGCATGACGACGGAAAGATGCTCAAGAAGAAGAACACGTTCACGGACTTCATCGCGTCCGCGGAGTTCCTCGTCTCGCAGAAGATCACGGCGAAGGATCGCCTCGTGATCTCGGGTGGAAGCGCGGGCGGCCTCCTCATGGGCGCGGTCACGAACATGCGCCCCGATCTTTTCCACGCCGTCGTCGCCCACGTTCCGTTCGTCGACGTCCTGAACACGATGAGCGATCCGACGCTCCCGCTCACGGTGGGCGAGTACGAGGAGTGGGGCAACCCGGCGAAGAAGGACGAGTACGACTACATCAAGACGTACAGCCCGTACGAGAACCTCAGAAAGGGCGCTTATCCGGTCATGCTCGTCATGACGTCGTTTAACGACAGCCAGGTCTTCTACCACGAGCCCGCCAAGTACGTCGCGCGCCTGAGGACGCTGAAGACCGACGCGAACCCGCTTCTCCTGAGAACGAACATGGCTGCGGGACACGGGGGCGCCTCGGGCCGTTACGACAACCTGCACGAGGCCGCGTTCGAGTGGGCGTTCGTCCTCGCGCAGCTCGGGTTCGCGAAGTAGGCCGCGCGGCGTGAGGTCCAGCCTCGCCACTGCGGCGCTCGTCGCGGCGCCGGTGGCGGCGCTCTTCGCGGCGTGCGTCGCCGGGCCGCCCGCCGTCGTGCCCGGTCCGGAGCTCGAGCCGGGCTCCTCGCGTTCCCCGCGTCCGGCGGCGCGAGCCGACTCGTGCCGCGAGCTGCGCGGCGTGTGGGTGGCGACGGTCGGAAATCTCGACTGGCCGTCGGCGCCGGGCCTTTCGGCAACCCGGCAGCAGGAGGAGCTCGTCACCCTTCTCGACACCCTCGCGGCGCTGAACGCGAACGCGGTGATCTTTCAGGTGCGGGCCGCCGCCGACGCACTCTATCCGTCCGCGCTCGAGCCGTGGTCCGAGGTGCTGAGCGGCACGCAGGGCGTCCCGCCGGAACCCCTCTGGGACCCGCTTGCGTTCGCGATCGAGAGTGCGCATGCGCGCGGGCTGGAGCTTCACGCGTGGTTCAACCCGTATCGCGCGCGCCCCGCGACGTCGATCTCGCCCGCGGCGGCGGATCATATTTCGCGGCGGCGGCCGGATCTCGTGAAGGCTTACGGGAAGCAGCTCTGGATGGACCCGGGCGAGGAGGATGTCGCGGCGCACTCCCTCGCGGTGATCCTCGACGTCGTGAAGCGTTACGACGTGGACGGCATCCACCTCGACGACTACTTCTACCCGTATCCCGAGAAGGACGCGACCGGAAACGTCGTGGAATTCCCGGACGAGCCGAGCTTCGCGACGTACGTCGCCTCCGGCGGCGCCCTCGGACGTGAGGACTGGCGCCGGTGGAACGTGAACAAGTTCGTGAAGCGCCTTCACGACGAGGTGAAGGCCGTGAAGAAGGACGTGCGCGTGGGCATCAGCCCCTTCGGCATCTGGCGGCCGGGGCGCCCGGCGCAGGTGAAGGGATTCGACGCGTACGAGGAGATCTCGGCCGACGCGCGCACGTGGCTCCAGCGCGGATGGGTGGATTACCTCGCCCCGCAGCTCTACTGGCCGATCGACCAGAGGGAGCAGAGCTTCCCCGCGCTGCTCGCGTGGTGGGCGGGGCAGAACACGGTGGGAAGCTTCCTCTGGCCCGGCCTTGCGGCGTTCCACGTGGGCGAGGACGGGAGGGGCTGGCCGGCGGGAGAGATCGCCGAGCAGATCCGCCGCACCCGCGCGCAGCCCGGCGTCACGGGGCACATCCTCTTTTCCGCGCGGGCGCTGCTCGAAAACCGCGGAGGAATCGCGACGGAGCTGAGGAAGGACGTCTGGGCCGAGCCGGCGGAGCTGCCGGAGAGATGAGTCACTTCGGCGCCGACTCCGTCAGGACGCGTGCGCCCGCTTCTGTCACGAGGACGTCGTCCTCGAGGCGGATGCCGAGCCCGCGGTACTCCTTCGGAACGCCCTTCTCGTCGGCACGCACGTAGAGGCCGGGCTCGATCGTGAGCACCATGCCGGGCTCCAGCTTCCTCGGAGCGCCCGCCTCGTCGCGATAGCGGCCCCGGTCGTGGACGTCGAGGCCGAGCCAGTGCGACGTGTGATGCAGCGCGAAGCGCTGGGCGGCGTTCTTCTTCTTCAGCACCGCGCGCCTGCCGCGCAGAATCCCGACCTCGAGGAGCGCGTCGAGAAGCACCTCGCGCGCCGCCTCGTGCGGCGTATCCCAGGGCGTGCCGGGCCTGACGGCCGCGATGGCGGCCCGCTGGGCCGAGAAGACCGCGTCGTAGAGCCGCCTCTGCGGCCGCGTGAAGCGGCCCGAAGCCGGAAACGTGCGCGTCACGTCGGACGCATATCCGTCCACCTCGCAGCCCGCGTCCACGAGGACGAGGTCGCCCGCGCCGATGCGCCGCCGGTTCTCCGTGTAATGGAGGATCGTCGCGTTCTCTCCCGAAGCGACGATCGTTGGATATGCGGGCCCGCTCGCGCCCATCGCGCGGAAGCGGGAGTCGATCGCCGCTTCGAGCTGGTATTCGAAGAGGCCGGGCTTTGCGAGGCGGCGCGCCTCGCGGTGCGCGGCCACTGCGATGACCGCGGAGCGCTCCATGAGCACGATCTCCTCCGGCGCCTTCACGAGGCGCATCGCGTGGAGAAGATCCGTCGGATCCGCCACGGTCGCAGGCCCGCGCTTCGGGTTCCGGGTCTCGCGGCGGAATCGCGCGAGAAGGGACGCGACGATCCGGTCGCCCTCCGCGTGGGCGCCGAAGACATAGTGAAGGACGTGCGCGCGCCGGACGAGGTCGGGAAGGCGTTTCGAAAGGTCCCCGAACGGGTACGCGCGATCCGCGCCGTGGTCGCGCACGGCGCCCTCGGGACCGCTGCGGCGGCCTTCCCACGTCTCCTTCGAACGGTCTTTCGGCCTGACGAAGAGCGTGAACGTCCGCAAGTCCGCATCGAGGACCGCGGCCGCCTCGGGCTCGGTGAACCCCGTCAGATAGAAGAGGTCCGGATCCGGGCGATAGCGGTAGTGAACGTCGTGGGAATACGCGGCCTCGGGCGTCGCGAAGAGCAGCGCGACACCCTCCTTCATCCCGTCGAAAAAGCGAGCCCGGCGCCGCGCGAAGACAAGAGAGCGGCTCATGGGGGAAGTCTACCCGTGAGGATCCCCCGCCGTTCGTGCGACGATGGCGGCATGAAACCCGGCCCGGCCGCGGACGCCGGGGGCAGCCTCCGCATCGTCCGCCGCCTCCAGACGATCTACCCCGAGGAGTCCGCGACGCGCCTGAAACGCGCGGTTCTCGAGGGTCAGGTGACGGTCGACGGGGCGGTCATGAACGACCCCGGAGCGATCGTCTCGCGGGACGTGGCGCTCCGGTGGGACCGCAACCTCCGCAAGGAACGGCACGTTGCAACGTCGCTCGCGGTTCTCTACGAAGACGACGACGCGATCGCGGTCTTCAAGCCGTCCGGCCTCCTCACGCACCCGACCGAAGCGAAGGAGGTCGACACGCTGCTCAGCCGCGTCTCTCAGTACGTGCAGAGGCGCCACGGGGGGAAAGAGCGAACGTTCGTGTCCGTCGTGCACCGGCTCGACAAGGAGACGTCCGGCATTCTCGTGTTCGCACGGAGCCGGCGCGGCCTCGTGGGGATGCAGGCGCAGCTCCGCGCGCACACGATGGACCGGCGCTACCGGGCTGTCGTCGAGGGCGACATGAGCGGCGAGGCGGGCACGTACGACCGGGACCTCGTCGCCGAGCCGGGCGAGCGGCGCCGCGGCGTCGCGAAGGCGGGGGAGCCGGGCATCCGGGCCGTCACGGAGTGGACCGTGATCGAACGCTTCGGGATCGCGACCCTCGTCGAGGCGCGCCTGAAAACCGGGCGCACGCACCAGATCCGCATCCACTTCGCGAACGCGGGCCACGTCCTCGTGGGTGATTCCGTCTACCGCGACCGGAAGGAGAAGTCTTTCCCGGTGCCATTCCCGCGCCAGGCGCTCCACGCGGGGCACCTCGGCTGGGCAACGGCGGAAGGGAAGAAAATCTCGCTCGACGCGGACCCGCCGGCGGACTTCCTCAAGCTTCTTGAGGAATTGAGAAAGAGAAAGAAGAAGAAATCAGCGGGCCCGTGAGGGCCCGCTGCAAGAATCTACTCGAGCACGACGATCACGACGCGGCGGTTCTGGGAGCGGCCCTTCGCCGTCTTGTTGCTCACGACGGGCTCCGTGTCTCCGTAGGAGATCGTGGAGATGCGGCCGAGAGGGAGCTTGTGCTCGCGCGCGAGGTACCGGCGGACGGCCTCGGCGCGCTGCTGGCCGAGCTGGTCGTTGTAGTCGGTGCCACCCGTGTCGTCGGTGTGCCCCTGGATCTCGAGATAGACGCCCTTGTCGAGGCCCTTGATCTTGGTCGCGAACTCGTCCAGCGCCGACTTCGCGTCCTTCGTGAGATCGAACGAGTTGATCTTGAAGTGCACGCGGTCTTCCGAGAAGGATTGCTGGAAGAGGATCTTGCCCTTCGCGAGGACGCCTGCCTCCTGCGCGCGCTGCAGCGCTTCCCTGGCGGACTGGCTGATCTGCTCGATCTGCTTGCCCTGCTCGGCGACGGTGCCCTCGGTCGTCTTCTGCTTGTCCTGCATGTCCTCGAACTGCGTCTCGACCGACTCGATCTTCTTGTCGGTCTTCGCCTGCGACTCGGCGATCTTCTTGTCGACGTCCGTCGTCGTCGCGCAGGCGAGAGATAACCCAACGGCTGCAAGGAGAAGAGGAAGGGGAACGAGATTGCGTTTCATCATGAGAATCCTCCTGTCGATTCTGATTCAGCCCTTGACGGGCGGAGATGGCCCCCGGTAGCCCGCGCGGACGCGAATCGCCCGGACCGGACCGGAAAGCCGGAGTGAAATGCGGTGAAAACGGGCGGGTCCCGTGCCTAAAGCCGTGAAGCCGATCAGATACTGCGCGCGGAGGTCTTTCTCGATGAGCCGAACGGAGTCGGGGAGGCGTGCGGCGTCGTCCACGATGGAGAGGCGGCCGCCCGTGATGCGCGCGACATGCCCGAGGATCTCGAGATTCAGGAGCCCCTCGGCGGTTTGTCCCGGCGCGGGGGAAACCGGGCTGCCCGGCGAGCGCAGGCCGATCGGGTAGACGGGCACGTCGACTCCTTCGAGAAGCGCGGCGAGCTCGTCACGGGACAGCGTGGACGCGTTGTCGATACCGTCCGTGAGAAGGATGAGCGCGCGGGAGCCGTTCCTCCCGAGAAGCGACTTGTCGGGCATCTTCGCGAGCGCGTCGAAAAACGCGGTCTTGCCGAACGGCTTCACCGCGTTCACCGCCGCGACGACACGCGCCGTGTCCTCGGTGAACGGAACGCTCTCGCGGACGGCTCCCTCGGAGAAGACGAAGAGCGCGAAGTCGTCACCGGGGAGCTTCTGGTCGACGAGGGCGTGCACGGCGGCGCGGGCACCCTCGAATTTTCCCGCGAGCCCCATCGAGCCCGATCCGTCGAGAAGGATCGTGAACGAGACCGGCGCGTCGTCGCTGTGCGCGAAGAGGTCGGTCTTCACGGGCACGCCGTCCACCAGAAGCGTGACGTCCCGTGCGCGCAAGTCACGCACGGGCAGACCTTTCAGGTCGGTCACGATGAAGGGCACGAGCACGTATCCGACGTCGACCGAGGTCGTCGCCCTGACGGGCTCTCCGGCTCGAGACGGGGTTTCCTCAGCCCTCGTCAGGACCGCCGCGAAGAGCACGGGAGCGAGGGCAAGCCGTTGCAGGCGAATCATTTCGTCGTGAGGCACGAACTCTCGCAGGGAGTGTGGCCCCCTTTCGCCAACAACACAGCAAAGGTGCCGCCAACGGAAGTCTAAAGTCTACAAGACCGTGATCCATGTCACAGAAGCTTGGTCAGATCAGCTCGGCCTGCGAGAAAAAGAACGTGACCTCGCGGGAGGCGTCCGCAGCGTCCGCGGAGCCATGCGCGGCATTGCGCTCGATGGACTGCCCGAATTCCCTGCGGATCGTGCCGGCGTCGGCTTTCGCGGGATCCGTCGCGCCCATCACGGAGCGCCAGTGCGCGACGCCGTTCTCTCGCTCGAGGACGGCGACGTAGACGGGGCCGGAGGTCATGTAGGCGACGAGCGACCCGAAGAAGCCCTTGGCGCGGTGCTCGCCGTAGAACGACTCGGCCTGGGTCTTCGAAATGCGATGCCGCTTGAACGCGACGACACGGAACCCCTCGGCCTCGATGCGCGTGAGGATCTTCCCCACGTTCTTCGACTCGACGGCATCCGGTTTGATGATGGCGAGGGTCTTTTCCATGCGGCCGCGGAGTATACGCGGGGTGTAGCGGCCTTACTTTCCAAGCACCTTCTTCAGCATCTCTCCCATGAGCGCGGGGGAATCGGTGACGTGGACGCCCGCCGCCTGCAGCGCCTTCACCTTTTCGGGGGCCGTGCCCTTGCCCCCGGAGATGATCGCGCCCGCGTGGCCCATGCGGCGGCCCGGAGGCGCCGTACGCCCCGCAATGAACGAGACGACGGGCTTCTTGAGGTTGCCGGCGATCCAGCAGGCCGCCTCTTCCTCGGCACTCCCGCCGATCTCGCCGATCATGATGACGGCCTCCGTCTCGGGGTCGTCGCGGAAGAGGGTCAGAGCGTCGATGAAGTTCGTGCCGTTGATCGGGTCGCCGCCGATCCCGATGCAGGTCGACTGCCCGAAGCCGAGCGACGTCGTCTGGCCGACGGCTTCGTACGTGAGCGTCCCCGAGCGGGAAACGACGCCGACGAAGCCGGCCTTGTGAATGCGTGCGGGCATGATGCCGATCTTGACCTTCGCCGAGGGGCGGATGATCCCGGGGCAATTCGGGCCGATGAGCCGGCTCGAGCGCTTCGCGAGGTACTCCTTCGCCTTGATCATGTCGTTGACGGGGACGCCCTCGGTGATCGCGACGATGAGGGGGACGCCCGCGTCGGACGCCTCCATGATCGCGTCGGCCGCGGCCGGCGGCGGCACGAACACCATCGAGGCGTTCGCGCCCGTCGCCTTCACGGCGGCCTGGACGGAGTCGAACACGGGGATGCCGTCCACGGTCGTGCCGCCCTTGCCGGGCGTGACGCCCGCGACGATCTGCGTGCCGTAGTCGCGGCTCGCGAGCGCGTGGAACTTGCCCTCGCGGCCCGTGAGCCCCTGCACGACGAGGCGCGTGTCCTTCGAGATCCAGCTTGCCATCTCAGGCCACCTTTCCAAGCGACGCGATGACCTTTTCGGCCGCGTCCTTCATGTCGTTGGCGGGGATGACCGCGAGGCCGGAGCTCTTGAGGATCGCCTTCCCCTCCTCGACGTTCGTGCCCTCGAGGCGCACGACGACGGGGACCTTGATGCCGATCTCCTGGATGGCGTTCACGACGCCCGTCGCGATGATGTCGCACCGCATGATGCCGCCGAAGATGTTGATGAGAACGGCTTTCACGTTCGGGTCGGAGAGGATGATGCGCATCGCGTTCTTGACCTGCTCCTCGTTTGCGCCGCCGCCCACGTCGAGGAAGTTCGCGGGCTTGCCGCCCGCGTACTGGATGATGTCCATCGTGGCCATCGCGAGGCCGGCACCGTTCACCATGCAACCCACGTTCCCGTCGAGCTTGATGTAGTTGAGGCCGAACTTCGACGCCTCGACCTCGAGCGCGTCCTCTTCGTCGAGATCGCGGTACTCCTTGATGTTCGGGTGGCGGAAGAGCGCGTTGTCGTCGAAGTTCATCTTCGCATCGAGCGCGATGATGTCTCCGGCTCCCGTGACGAGAAGCGGGTTGATTTCGGAGAGCGAGGCGTCCGTGGCGACGTACGCCTTCGCGAGCGCGATGAAGAACCCGATGGACTTCTTGTGCGTCTCGCCCGTGAGAGAGAGTGCGTCCGCGAGCTTGCGCGCCTGATAGGACTGGAGGCCCCAGGCCGGGTCGAAGGGCTCCCTGACGATCGCGGTCGGGTCTTTCGCGGCGACGACCTCGATTTCCATGCCGCCCTGTTTGCTCACCATCATGACGGGCTGGCCGATCGCGCGATCGAGGGTGATGCCGAGGTAAAGCTCCCGGGCGATGTCGAGCGCTTCCTCGACGAGGATCTTCTTGACCTTCTGGCCTTGCGGTCCCGTCTGGTGCGTGACGAGCTGCATGCCGAGGATCTTCTTGCCGAGCTCGACGGCCTCGTCCGGGCTCTTCGCGAGCTTGACGCCGCCGCCTTTGCCGCGGCCGCCGGCATGGATCTGCGCCTTCACGACGGCACGCCCGCCGAGTTCCTTCGCGATGCGGCCCGCCTCCTCGGGCGAGTCCGTGACCTGGCCGCGCGGCGTGGCGACGCCGAACGTGCGGAGGATTTCCTTGGCCTGGTATTCGTGTATTTTCATGGGACCGGAAAGGGTATCAGAAGGAAAACAGCGCGCTCCATGATGAAACTGCCTCATATCCTCCTCTTCGCGCTCGCCGTCCCCGGCCCACTCGCTGCACAGGCGCTCGTGAGGACGCCGTCCGACGTCGTCGAGGTCGCGCCGCTTCCCGCGAACGCCGCGGCGTCGCTCGTGAGGGAGATCGTCGCGGAGCTGAAGGCGGACGATCTGGTGGCGCTCCAGTCCCGTTTCGACGAACAGCTGAAGGCGGCGCTGCCGGACGAGAAGCTGCGCGGGTTCTGGGCGGGCGTGCGCGCGAAGGCCGGGCGCCTGAAGTCGTGTGCGGAGCCACACATCAACTGGGTCGCGGAATACACGCTCGCGTTCACGAGCTGCACGTTCGAGAAGCAGGGGGCCGAGCTGAAGCTCACGTTCCATTCCGACGGGCGGCTGGCGGGCATGTTTCTCGAAGCCGGCGGAGCGTCGCGCCCCGACTGGACGGCGCCGGCCTATGTGACGCAGGGCGCGTTCCGCGAGCGCGAGGTGCAGGTCGTCTCGGGCTCCGTGTCCCTTCCCGGGACGCTGGCCATGCCTGCGGGCGACGGGCCCTTCCCGGGCATCGTCCTCGTGCACGGCTCGGGCCCCCAGGATCGCGACGAGACGATCGGCGGATTCCGCCCGTTCCAGGATCTCGCGCAGGGCCTCGCGTCGCGCGGCATCGCGGTGCTGCGTTACGACAAGCGCACGAAGGTTTACCAGAAGGAGCTCGCGGGCACGCGCGACCTGACCATCCGCCAGGAGGTGATCGATGACGCGCTCGCGGCAATCAACCTCCTGCGCGCCACGCCGGGCGTCGACGGGAGGCGCGTCTTCCTCGCCGGCCACAGTCTCGGGGCGATCCTCGCGCCGCGGATCGGCGTTCTCGATGGCTCTCTGGCGGGCGTGGTGCTGCTCGCGGCTCCTTCACGGCCCATGTCGGAAGTGGTTCGCGACCAGGCGCGATCGCTCCTCGAGCCGGGAGCGACCGAAGCCCAGCGGCTGGCGGCGCCCGGCGTTTTGAAGGAAGCGAGCGCGCTGGCCGACGTCTATGCGGGCCGGCCCGGACCGCCTTCCGGCCTGATCCTGGGCGCACCGGTGTCGTACTGGCTCGACCTGAAGTCCTATTTTCCGCTCGAGGCCGCCCGTTCCCTCGGCAGGCCGCTTCTCATCCTGCAGGGCGAACGCGACTACCAGGTCTCGATGGCCGACTTCGCCGGGTGGAAAAAAGAGCTCGGAGGCCGCCCGGGCGTCGCCCTCAAGTCGTATCCGACTCTGAATCATCTCTTCGCGGCCGGCGAGGGACGGAGCACGCCGGCCGAGTACGAAAAGCCCGGCCACGTCGCCGCCGAGGTCGTCGAGGACATCGCGGCCTTCGTGAAGAAGTCGCCGCCCGCGCCGGCGGGAGCTCCGTGACGCGCGGGAGGCCGGTGCGCGAAACCGCCTCTCAGAGACGCGCGGCGATCGCGCCGACGAAGAACTTCGGGTAGCGCGCCGCGACGGCGTCCAGGTCCGGGACCAACGTGACGTCGCGAAAGCCGGCCGCCAGGAAGCTCGCGCGCCAGGCCGCGGGTGAGAGGAACCCGTGATTCGGCCGGAGAACCGGGTCGAGCTTCACGTCCGTGAAGCTCGTGAGAAAATTGAAGACGAAATCGACGTAGGAGGGCGGCGGATGCGCGCCGGGCTTCACGCACTCCGACACCACGACGACCCCGCCCGGTTTCAGCGCGGCTTTCGCCTCGGCGAGAACGAAGCCGAGGTCCGGCGCGACGTGGAAGCAGTTGACGGAGTAGACGGCGTCGAAAGAGCCCGGTGCGACGCCCTGCTCGTCCCACGGCTTCGTCATGTCGAGCTTCGCGGCCTCCACGCGAGTCCCCGCGGCTGCCGCGGCGCGTGCCGCACGCTCGCCCCGGCGCGCGAATGTCGGGACGAGCTCGGTGAAGCGCCAGCGCGCGATGCGCGCGCCGAGGCGCCGGAGCGCGACCTCGGCCGCGCTCCCGCAGCCGCCCCCGACCTCGAGTACTTCGGCCCCGGCCGATGGAAGGACGCGCGCGAGCGCCTCTGCGCCGAGAGTGTTGTTGATCGCGTAGAGGATGTTCGCGTTCGAGAAATATCGGATCCAGAGCGGCAGGCGTGCGGGGGAGAACAGGATCTCCTCGCCCGTCTTTTTCCCGCGAAAGAACTCCGTCGCCTCGGCGGCCAGAAGCGTCACGATCTCGGCGCCGACGGCGGCATCGGGCTCGGTGGCGGCGAGCTCGGCGGCGAGGGATTCGACCGAGGGCCCGCCCGCTGCGAGCGGCGCCGCGGCGAGGGATGCGCTGGATTTTCCTCCCTCATTCACCTTTCCAAGAAATCCCGCGTGGATGAGCTTCTCGACCATGTAGTGGAACGCGGGCTGCGTGCGCGGGGGCAATTCCTCTTCAGCAGAAAATTCCAGGGCGACCTCCTCGAAAATGCGGAGGCAGGCCGCGTCGACGAGCTCGTCGTAGATCTCGGTCGCGACGAGGAATCGCTGCGAGAAGAGCGCGCGGACGGCGCCGTCGGAGATGGCGCCGACCACGTCGGGGAAATCGCGGGCGACGGTGCGCATCGGCCCGAGGATGATACGAGGACCCGCTTTTCATAGAATCCCGCCGCATGCTCGTCAGAATCGCTCGGCATGGCGAGAGCGAGGGCAATTTCGCCGGCTCGTTGCAGGGCTCCCGCTTCGACACGCCTCTTTCGGCGCGGGGGAGCCGCCAGGCGGAATATCTCGCGATCCGCCTCGCGGGCGAGGCGATCGACGCCGTGTGGGCCAGCCCGCTGATCCGGGCTCGCGAAACCGCGGCCATCGTGGCGGCTCCGCTCGGCCTCGGCGTTTCGCTGGACGCCGACCTCGTCGAATTCGACTGGGGCGTCTGGTCGGGCCGCCCGTTCACGGGCGAGATCGAGAGAGAGGTTTCGGGCGTGAGAGCGCGCTGGCGGGCGGGCGAAACGGACCTGGCTCCGTCCGGGGGCGAGTCGCCGGCGCGCGCCGCCGTTCGGGCCGAACGCTTTCTCGCGCGGCTGCAGGCCTCGGGAGCGCGCGCCCCGCTGATCGTCGCCCACGGGCGCTTCAACCGCATCCTCATGACGCGGCTCCTCGGGCGAGAGCTCGGGCGAATGGACGAGATCCGCCAGCGGAACGGTTCGATCTCCGCCTTCGAATGGGACGGATCCGCACCGGCGAAGCCGCTCCTCCTCGACGACGTCTCTCATCTGCCGCCGGAGATCAGGACCGTCTCGGTTCTCTCCGACAGCGTCAAGTAACCCGCGTCACGCCGAAGTGACGTCTCGGGCTCCGGGCGTCGGTGTTCCCTTCGGCGCGTCGACGCCCGCGCTCCTGATCGCCTTCGCCGCGATGCGCGCGATGAAGATCGTGGCGACGACGGCAGCGACCGCGAGGCTGATCTTGATGGCCTTCTGGAGCGCCGTCGCGCTTCCCGTCACGTCGCCGAGGGCGGCGCCGAAGTAGACGTAGGCGAGCGTGCCCGGGAGCATCGCGATCCAGCTCGCGAAAAAATACGACGCGAGCCTCACCGGCGTCAGGCCGAAGAGGTAGTTCACGATCGTGAAGGGGAAGACCGGAGAGAGCCGGACGAGCGCGACGATTCTCGCCCCCTCCTTCTCGATCGCCCGGTTCAGACTGCCGAACGTCTCGTTCCCCTCGGCGATCTTCTGCACGCGCTGCCGGAAAGCGCCGCGGGCGAGAAGGAAAGCGAGCGTGGCCGCGGTGACGGAAGAAAGAGAAACGAGGATCGTCCCGGTCGCGAGGCCATACACGGCTCCAGCCGCGAGCGTCATGATCGCCGCGGGGCCCCCGGGGATGAGTGAGGCGCCGATGTAAACGGTGCCGAAGATGAGGTACCCGAGCGCCCCTTGCCCTCTCACGTAGGTCTTGAGCTCCTCGATCCACGTTGCGATCGGCAGCAGCCGGAAGAGAAGGAAGAGGCCGGCGACGACGACGGCGGAGAGGGCCGCTTTCGCGAAGGGAAAAGGCTTTTTCGCGGCTACGGCTGGCGGGCCGGCAGTGGCTTCGGCCATGGCTATCTCCTGAGAAACGCGGCGAGCTTCGTGAGGATCTTCTTGCGAGAGGGCGTGAGAGACGTCTTGACGTATTCGCGGGCCACCGCGCCGTGGATCTCCGACAGCGACGGATACGCGTGGATGACCGAAGCGAGCGCCGAGAACGGGAGCCCGTTCTTCTTCGCCAGGACGATCTCGCCGAGGAGGTCCCCCGCGTGCGGATGCACGATCGTGGCGCCGAGGATCTTCCCCTTCGGGTCGACGAGCACCTTCGCGAAGTTGTTCTCCCAGGTCCCGTCGCAGACCGCCCGGTCGTTGTGCTCGAACGGGGCGCGAAAGACGCGATGGGAGACGCCGTTCTTCGCCGCCTCCTCCTCGCCGAGGCCCACGTGCGCGATCTCGGGATCCGTGTACGTGATCCACGGCGTGTTCGCGACGTCGCACGAGGCCAGGGCGACCGGGGAGAGCGTATTCCGGAGGACGATGCCCGCCTGGTAGCCCGCCCAGTGGGTGAAGAGATACGGGCCCGCGACGTCGCCGATGGCCCAGACGGACGGTACGTTCGTGCGGCACTTCGCGTCGATCGCGATGCCGCGCGTGCCGAATTTCACGCCCACGGCTTCGAGGTCGAGCCCCTCTATGTTCGGGCGGCGCCCGGTCGCGACGAGGATCTCGTCGACGTCGACCTCGAATTCCGCGCCGCTCTTCGACTTCACCGCCACGACCTTCCTGCCGTCCCGCTTCGCAACCCTCGTGGCGGAGGAGTTGTCGTGGATCGTGACGCCCTCGGACACCAGCTCCTTCACGAGGACGGCCGCGACGTCGGCATCCTCCTTCGGACAGATGTGCGGAGTGGACGACACGATCGTGACCTTCGACCCGAGGCGGGCGAAGGCCTGCCCGAGCTCCGCCCCGATCGGCCCGCCACCCATGACGAGGAGACTGCCGGGGAGTATCCGCGTGTGCCAGACGGATTCGTTCGTGAGGTAGCCCGTCTCCTCGAGGCCGGGGATCGGCGGGATGTTCGCGCGTGAGCCCGTCGCGATGACGACGTGCCGCCCCCAAACGGCGGTCCCGTTCACGTCGACTTCGTGGGCGGATCTGAGCCGCCCCGGCCCGAGGAGGACGTCCACGCCGAGGGCCTCGAAGCGTTCGACGGAATCGTTTGGGGCGATGTGGGCCTGCGCGCCGCGAACGTAGTCCATGACGGCGCCGAGATCCTGCGGGCCGGGATCGTTCACGCCGCGGATCGCGAAACGCCCTGCCTCCCGGCCGGCGTGCGCGGCCTTCGCGGCGCGCAAGAGCGCCTTGGAGGGCACGCAGCCGTACTGCAGGCAGTCGCCGCCCATCGCGCGCACGGCGATCCCGCCCTCCGGAGTGAAGGGCAGCGCGTGCTTCTCGACCAGCGCGACGCGGGCGCCCAGTCCGGATCCGCCGGCGGCGACGACGAGGCCGCCGGAACCCGCGCCGATCACGACGAGGTTGTAGCGTTCCATCTGTGCTCCTTCCGGAATTACGGATGCAAGTTTCCGATCAGATGCCGGAGGAGGAAGCCGGTTGCGGACGTAAACTGTCGTGGGAGGTTAGCTCAGCGGGAGAGCGTCTGCTTTACACGCAGCAGGTC